>DKVN01000067.1 GCA_002491225.1 Faecalibacterium sp. UBA7177 | reverse complement strand
CGAGAAGAAGCCGGAGTAAGGCAGAAAATGGAATAGAGGAGCGCCCCGCGCCGTGTGCAGGTAGGCACACGGCGCGGGGCGTGGTTTTGGGAGATTCTGACCTCTGTTTGTGTTTGACCATCAAAAAAGAAAGCAGATTCAATGGAATCAATGCTTTCAGATCATTCCTGCGATTTTTCGTCATCATCCACGATCCGCCAGGATAACAGTTCCCGGAAATCGTGAAAGCATTCTTCGCATACCCAATACTGGCCATCTGCGCTGCAAAAACCATGTGTCGAGCAATCGAATACTCCATCGCAATTTTCCATGAATTTATGCCAACAGAACTCGCAATGGGTATGGGCGTCCTGGCCTTTGCGCGGAAGAAACTTTTTATATTCAAACTCCATTTTCCGCATATATTCTTCCTGGCCTCTTAATCGCCAATCATGCTCATCGACCATGCTTCTTCTGATGCCTCCTGCTCCAATACGATCATGGGATATCTGGCATAATGCCCTCATCAACGATTTTATTTGTGGCCGACAAAAGTTTAGTTACCGCTCATTTTCTCCACTCATCTTCTAAAATTGCCATCAAAATGATGTCTGCATAGTCATTTCCATCTTTGACCGCGTCCTTCAAAACACCTTCCCGCCGGAAGCCCGCTTTCAGATATGTTTTTTCTGCCTGCGGGTTGAAGGAATACACATCAAGCGCCAGACGATGCAGCTTGAGTTCTTCAAACGCAAAATCGCGGGTCCATTCGGTTACCCAGGTTCCGATCCCTTTGCCGCGTTCTGACGCATGGAAAAGGGCGATCCGAAAATTGGCGCAGCGCAGGGTGAGATCGATCTCATTGATGACGCTTTCGCCGATGATCCTTCCGTCTGGGGCAATGACCAAAAAGAAATATCTGTCACGATCTTCAAGCGATTTTAGAAAGAAAGAAACGACCTCTTCTCTTGTAAAAACCTCCTTGCAGCCGGTCAGGCGCGCGGTTTCTTTCTCCAAAGGAGAGAAGTTTTGCTCAAAATACGGCTCCGCATCTTTGGCCTCGGCCAATCGGATCAAAAAGCTGTTTCGTTCGCCTAAAATATTTGAGTGCATGCTGTGCATCCTCACTGTGAGTTATTTTGCAGAGAGCAGATCAAGGATCTTGTTGCTGAATGGCCGTGTAAGCGGATAGATCCCATAACCAATCACGGCCCCGGAAATATTTGTGATAAGATCTGTGATATCGGATGAGCGCAGCCCATTGAGAAGTGGCTGCAACAACTCAATGCTCAAGCTGAGGCAAAAAGCGTAGAGAACGACCTTCAAAAATTTTCCGTTTCCCTTTTTTGTCATGGGGAAGAGGATGCCAAATGGAACTGTCATAAGAATATTTAGCCAAACCTGCTTTGCAAAATCTCCTCTGCCCTCGATCACATCGATAAATGGAATGAGATTCATGGGAACATATGGATGATCGAATAGTGAGAATAACGATGTAGTGATCGGCATGAGTGTAAAATACAACACAAACGAAATATATACGAACATTGTCGTGTTGACCAATAACACATCCTTGCCTGCTTTTCTCCAATTTTTGTAAAAGAGAAAAATATAGGAGAGGGCTAAAACAAAAAAATCAACAGCGATTTCCACAATTTGTTACTCCCCGTGTTTCTATTGTCCCATGAATAAATCAAATAATTCTTTGTATGACGTACTCATTCAAAACTCAATCAATAACCGATAACTTTCTTTGATACTTCTTCTATTACTCGCTCTGGTATGGAACTGATTTCTACGGTATATACTTTATTCATCCGAGGATTGTATATTCCGAGTTTTTTGATGTTCCTAAATTCCTTATACACTGAATGTGTACCCATAATATAATACACAAACAACTGTAATGTATGTTTTGGCTTCGGTTCGCTTTTTATTACTTTGAAGTCCCAAAGGGTATCATTTGTTAAGTAGTCACCGTCACCTTCTGATATAGTATTTGTATAACCGCCTTCAAAAGTAAATCCATCTTTAACGATTGGCCCATACTCTTTCCAAAAAGAAAGACTGCGGTTAATCATGGTTATAATATTCTCTACTGTATCTGCATCTGGACAAATTTCTTTTACTGGCTTATATTCTCCTATCCGAGATCTATAGCAAACATCATAACCTGTCAATTTACAGGCGTTAATAACAGTTTTTTTGTTAATTCCATTGATGCCTGCTAAGAGCTTTTCTGCGTTTTTTGTTGCGGCTCTCTTTTTGTCAGCTTTGAATAAGTCTAATGCCTTAGCACCTTCCAAAGAAATTGAAAACGCTTCTTCTTTTTCGGTGCCCATTAAAAATCGTGTCATATAATCAATCGCAGAACCAACTAAACTTGCATGTATATTCTCATTCTCATTCAATGATATATGATCCTCAAGTTGAGTGACAGCAAATTGTTTTTTGTTTATATATCCGCCATAAGGTTGCTTTATCATGGCAATTCTCTTGGTGACTGAATACATATAATACCTCCCAGCAGAAAGAATTATTTGTCTGACCATGCGCTATTTTGTTCCGAAAATCTGAAGATCGATCAAGCTGCGTGGATATCCTAAGAATGTATCAAGAATCTTATTCGCCGCCGAAAAAAGCTCCGTCATTGTCGCCTGCGCCGGTGAATCGTTGATACGCCTTTTTCTGAATTTCGGAAACTTCGTCCGGCGTTAAGGCTCGAATCGTCTCTTTTGTCTTTTCAAACAGAAAGCCAAACATTTTTTCATAGGATTCCAAAAAGCGCACTACACAATCAACGGCGTTTTCTTCGCAAAATCCAAAATCCTTGCAGAGGCTCTCCCAGTCGTGAACGGTTGCCAGATCCATGGGGCGGCGGTCGCTCCAGAGATAGGGGGACAGATCCCCCAACAAGCCGCCAAGATCATCCTCATAACACTTAAAGTAGCAAGTATCCAAGAGAGAAAATAAAAACCAGAACGAATAGGGCAGCTGCATGCTTTTGCTCCTTATGGGCGGTTCGGCCTTGGCACCCGGCAGCGGGCCCGGGCCAAAAGCGCCCCGCGCTGTGTGGGGTGCAACACGGCGCGGGGCGCTTGTCCTGTTTGGGGCAGGGCCCGGGGGCCCGGCGGCCGTTACGCCAGCACCGGCGCGAGGGCGGCAGCGAGGGCTTCTTTTTGGGCCTGGGCCTCGGCAAGGTTCTTGCCGAGGGTGGTGAAGTAGGTCTTGATCTTGGGCTCGGTGCCGCTGGGGCGCACCACCACGGTCGCGCCGCCCTCGAGGGTGTAGATCAGCACGTTGGCGGCGGGCAGGCCGGTGGGCTTGGTCTCGCCCGAGGCGATGTCGGTGATGGTGCCGGCCTTGTAATCGGCCACGCGGGTGACGGCATGACCCGCGAACTCCCTGGGCGGGGTGTCCCGCAGGCTCTGCATGATGCCGGCCATCTTGTCCATGCCGGACAGGCCCGGGAACTCGAAGCTGTCCACCTTGTTCAGGTAGCGGCCGTACTCGCCGTAGATGCGGTCGAGCTCCTCCTTGATCGATGAACCCTTGCTGCGGTAGTAGGCGGCCATCTCGCAGATCAGCATGCTGCCCACGACGGCGTCCTTGTCCCGCACATAGCTTCCGGCGAGGTAGCCGTAGCTCTCCTCAAAGCCAAAGATGAACCGCTCGACCTCGCCCGCGGCCTCAAGATTCGCGATCTGGTCGCCGATCCACTTGAAGCCGGTGAGCACGTTGCGGCACTCGACCCCGTAATGGGCAGCCACAACGTCGGCCAGCGGGGTGGAGACGATCGACTTGACACAGACCGGGTCTTTGGGCATGGTGCCCGCCTCGATGCGCCCGGCGCAGATGTAGTCCAGCAGCAGCACGCCAACCTCGTTGCCGGTGAGCAGCTCATAGCTGCCGTCCTTGCAGCGCACCGCGATGCCGACACGGTCGGCGTCCGGGTCGGTGGCGAGCATCAGGTCGGCGCCGGAGGCCTTGGCCAGCTCGAGCCCCAGCCGCAGTGCCTCGAAGATCTCGGGGTTGGGGTAGGGGCAGGTGGGGAAGTTGCCGTCCGGGTCCTTCTGCTCGGGCACGATGGTGATGTCGGAGATGCCGATATCGCTCAGCACCCTCCTCACCGGCACAAGGCCGCTGCCGTTGAGCGGGCTGTACACCAGCTTGAGCCCGGCCGTTTTGCAGAGGCCCGGCCGCACCTGGCGGCTCTCGATGGCGGCGTAGAGGGCCTCGTAGCAGTCCTCCCCGACATACTGGATCATGCCGGAGGCGATGCCGTCCGCAAAGGGGATGGTCTTGGCGCCGGTGAGCACGTCGGTTTTCTGGATCTCGGCATAGACGATATCGGCGGCCTCGTCGGTCATCTGGCAGCCGTCCGGCCCGTAGGCCTTGTAGCCGTTGTAGCGGGCGGGGTTGTGGCTGGCCGTGACCATGATGCCCGCGTTGCAGTGATAGTAGCGGGTGGCAAAGCTGAGGGCAGGCACCGGCATCAGGGCGGGGTAGATGCGCACATGCACCCCGTTGGCCGCCAGCACCTCGGCGGCGCAGCGGGCAAAGACATCGCTCTTGATGCGGCTGTCGTAGCTGATCGCGACCGTCTGGCTGCCGCCCTGGGTCTTGACCCAGTTGGCCAGGCCCTGGGTGGCCTGCCGCACGACATAGACGTTCATCCGGTTGGTGCCCGCGCCCAGCACCCCGCGCAGGCCGGCGGTGCCGAACTTGAGCGAGACGGCGAACCGGTCCTTGATGGCGTCCTCGTCGCCCTCGATCCCTTCGAGCTCGGGCGCAAGGTCGGCATCGTCCAGCCGGGCGGCCAGCCAGCGCTCATATTCTGCCTTGTACATCTGCAAAACACCTGCTTTCCGGGCGGGGGAGGTGTGCGGGATGCACAAACCCGGCCGCCCATTTTTGTTCATTTGTTGATTTTTTGGCCCAAAACACGAAATGTTTTGGAAAAACTATCCAACAGTATGATAAAGGTTTCGGGGCGGATTGTCAATGCCGGAATGCGGGGGGAACCGGCCGCGGCGCGCGGGAAAACGCGGCCGGAGGGCGGCCGGTCAGGCGTTGTACCAGTATTTGCGGTCAAGACTGCGGTACTGCAGAGCCTCGGCGATGTGGGCGGCGGTGAGGCGGGCGGGGGCGCGCTGGGTGGGAGCGGTTCCGGCGGCCTTTGTTTCTGCCGCCCCCGCGGCTGCTGCCTCCAGATTCGCGGCCTCTAAATCAGCAATCGTCCGGGCCACCCGCAGCACCCGGTCATAGGCGCGGGCCGAGAGGCTCATCTTTTCAAACGCGCCGCGCAGCATTGCCTCGGCAGCATCGTCCAGCCGGCAGTAGCGGCGCACCAGCGCGCTGGGCAGCTGGGCGTTGCAGCGGATGGCGCTGCCCGCGTACCGGGCCGACTGCACCGCCCGCGCGGCGCTCACCCTGGCCCGGATGGGCGCGCTCGGCTCGCCGCCGGTTTCGCTGGCGAGGTCATCATAGGCCACCGGCGCGACCTCGACCTGCAGGTCGATGCGGTCGAGCAAAGGGCCGCTGACCTTTTGGCGGTACCGCTCGATGGCGCTGGGCAGGCAGGTGCAGGGCCGGGTGGGATGGCCAAAGTAGCCGCAGCGGCAGGGGTTCATGGCGGCTACAAGGGTGAACCGGCTGGGGTAGGTGGCGCTGCCCGCCACCCGGCTCACGGTGACCACCCCGTCCTCGAGCGGCTGGCGCAGCACCTCGAGCGCCTCGCGGTGGAACTCGGGCAGCTCGTCCAGAAACAGCACCCCGCTGTGGGCCAGGCTCACCTCGCCGGGCCTCGGGGAGGAGCCGCCCCCGGCCAGGGCCGCCGCGCTGACGCTGTGGTGCGGGCTGCGGAAGGGCCGGGCCGCGGCCAGCCCGCTGCCGGGCGGCAGCAGCCCCGCCACCGAGTAGATGCCGGTGACCTCGAGCGCCTCCTCGCGGGTGAGGGGCGGCAGGATGCCGGGCAGCCGCCGCGCCAGCATCGATTTGCCGGTGCCCGGCGGGCCGATCAGCAGGATGTTGTGGCCGCCCGCCGCCGCGATCTCGAGCGCCCGGCGGGCGGCGGGCTGGCCGTGGACGTCGGCAAAATCCGGGAAAGCGCCCGCCTCGTCCGGCGCAAAGCCGGTGGGCGCGGCGGGGAGGAGCGCGGCCTCCCCGCGCAGGTGGGCCACCACCTGCCCGGCAGTCTCGGCGGGGTAGACGGTGAGACCCTCGGCCACCGCCGCCTCGGCGGCGTTTTGGGCGGGCACGAACAGCTCGGCCACCCCGCAGGCGGCGGCCTGCAGGGCCATTGGCAGCACCCCCGCCACCGGGCGCAGGCTGCCGTCCAGCGAGAGCTCGCCCACAAAGGCGCGGGTGGGGCCGGGCGCGGGCAGCACCCCGGAGGCCGAGAGCAGGGCCAGCAGCACCGGCAGGTCGTAGACCGGGCCGGTCTTGCGGGTGTCGGCCGGGGCCAGGTTGACCGTGATGCGGCTGGCGGGCCAGGGGAACTTGAGATTTTTGCAGGCGCTGCGCACCCGGTCGGCACTCTCCTTGACGGCGCTGTCCGGCAGGCCCACGAGGGTAAAGCCGGGCAGCCCGCCGCTGATGTCGGCCTCGGCGGTGACCCCAAAACCGGTCAGCCCCCGCACGCCGAAGCTCTGGATGGATGCGAACATAGCGCGCCCCCTCTTACAAAGACCACTTGAATGACGGCGGCCCTGCGCTGCAAAAAAAGCAGCACGGGGACGCCGCTTTGCGGTGAGATGCTGGCCTTAGTATACCACGCGGGGGCGGCGGGGGGCAAGCCGGGTTTGCGGCGGGGCGGCGCGGGGTGATTTGCAAAATGCCGCGGGTCATACTATAATAGGGGAAACGGTTTGGCGGCGGCACCGGCGGGGCCGAACAGGGAACCGGGGCCGCGCGAAAAGGGGGGGCATGCGGGATGCTCAAGCTGGCGAAAAAATACTGGCAGTCCACCGATAAATTATATGTGCTGCTCTGCATCGGCTGCTCGGCCTTTGCGGTGCTGGTGCTGCTGTCCATCGGCAAGTACCATCTGGGCGGCTTTCAGATCGACGAGCTGGAGGGCACCCGCAGCCTCGGCGGCTACCGCCAGGCGGTGGTGCAGGCGGCGGCCAGCTGCGCGGGCATCCTCTGCGCCATCGTCGTCTCGCTGCTGGACTACCGCGCCCTTGCCAAGCTCTGGCCGGTGCATGTTCTGCTCACCTGGGGGCTGGTGGCCACCACCTTTTTGCGGGGGCGGGTGATCGGGGGCATCACCTTTGGCTACGCCCCCTCCGGCACCGACAACCACAGCTGGATCCTGCTGCCCGGTTTTAGCTTACAGCCCACCGAGCTAGCCAAGATCAGCTTTATCCTGACCTTTGCGCTGCACCTGGACACGGTGCACGAGCGGATGAACGAGCCCAAGGAGCTGTTGGGCCTGCTGGCCCACATGCTGCTGCCGGTGCTCATCATCCACGAGCAGGGGGACGACGGCACCGGGCTGATCTTTTTGGCCATCGGCTGCATCATGCTGTTTGTGGCAGGGCTCTCCTGGAAATACATCCTCAGCGCGGCGGCGCTGGGGGTCAGCGCCTTTGCCGTTGTGCTGGGCTTTTTTTCGGACGAACTGCTCAAGGGCTACCAGTTCATGCGGATCATGGCGGTGTTCTACCCGGACGACCCCACCTACGCCGAGTGGACCTACCAGCAGAACCAGGGCAAGGTGTCGATCGGCGCGGGGCAGATCATCGGGCGGGGGTTGTTTGGGGAGGAGCACAACTATGTGGTCAACTCCTGGAACGACTTTATCTTCAGCTACATCGCCGAGGCGGTGGGCTTTGTGGGCTGCATGATCCTGCTGGCCGTGCTGCTGACCATCGCCATCAAGACCCTGACCATCGGGCTGCGCAGCCAGGATAAGCTGGGCACCTATATCTGCACCGGGGTGTTCGCGGCCTTCATCTGGCAGATCGTCATCAACCTGGGCATGAACCTTGGGGTGCTGCCGGTGATCGGGGTCACCCTGCCCTTTCTCTCGGCGGGGGGCAGCAGCGTGCTGATGCTCTACCTCTGCATCGGCCTTGTGCTCAGCGTTTACACCCACAACAAGACGACACTGTTCAGCGAAAAGTGAATGCTTTTATGAGTTGGCCGCCCGGCAGAAACCGCCGGGCGGCCAAGCTTTTGCCGCGTGGGTCAGGCTGTGCCCAGCGTGGTGCCGGGGTAGTAAAAGGATAAGATCTCGGCGTGGGTTTTGCCGGTCAGGGCCAGAGCGTTGGCCCCATACTGGGACATGCCCACCCCGTGGCCGTAGCCGCGGGTGGTCACGGTGAACACCCCGTCGGCATAGTCTACGGTAAAGCAGGCGCTGCGCAGCCCCAGCGCGGCCCGCAAAGCAAGGCCGCTCACTGCCGCGCCGCCCACCTGCTGCTCGGCCACATAGCCCGCGCCGGTATAGCGTACCTCGCCAAACCAGCTGTTCGGCGCGCCGCTCAGGTCCAGCCCCGGGCAGCCGAGGGAGAGGGCGTCGTACATCTGCTGGGGGGTGTAGGTCACCGCCTTTTCATAGTCCGGGCTGGTGAGGTCGAGAGGCGAATCCACCCCCTGCAGGTAGGGCAGCGCCTCGGCCCAGACGTTCTGGCTGGCCTCGGTGGCTCCGCAGCTGATGGCGTGGTAGCAGGCCGCCGCCGGGGCACCGTCGTAGAGCACCAGCTCGTCCTTGACCTGTGCCGCCAGCGCCGCCAGCCGGGCGTGGTTCTCCTCGTAGGCGTCCCCCCAGTAGCTGCGCAGCACCTCGTCGGTCAAAAAGCCCTGCCGCCGGGCCGGGTCCACCGCGAGCCAGCCGCCCTCGAGCGCCGCGCCCGCCTGCTCCCGCTGGGAGAGTACATAGCTGTGGGCCGCCACCGCCTGGGCCATCAGGGCCTCGTCCGGCCAGGAGGGGGGCATCTCGGCGGCCATCACCCCGATCAGGTACTCCTCCACCGGCACGCGCAAAAGCCGCCCGGCTCCCTCGTCCCAGAGCTGGATCTCAAGCTGGGCCAGCCCGGCGGCTTCGGGCGCGGCGGCGCCATCGCTGCCATTGCCGCTTTCGGGGGCGGCGGGGGAGGGCTCGTCCGGCTGCCCGAGACCGTTCCAGAGCCCGGCCGCGCCGCCGCCTGTGTCGGGCGGGGCGGAGGCGGCGGGGGCGAAACCCGCGGAGCCGGATGCCCCGGCGGGCAGCAGCAGGCAGACAAAGGGCAGCAGGTAGGTCAAGGCCGCGAACAGCAGGATCGAGGGCAGGATTTTTTTGATCATGGCGTTTTCTCCATTCTGATTGCTTGAAAATTTCCTGCGTGGCGGTGCCGCTTTTCCTGCCCCCGCTTGCAATTTGCCCCGCAACCCTGTATGATTACAGGCATAGAGGGAACACACCGGCGCGGCCCCGCAGAGCAAACGGCCGCCCGCGGATGGGAAGGAGCGGATCCGGGTATGGCAGCAGACGCCGCAGCACTGGACAAGGCGTCCATGGAATTTCTATGTCAGGAGTACTTAAAAAATAACTACATCGACCCCGAGACCAGCGAGCGGCTGGGGGTCAAGCGGGGGCTGCGCAACGCGGACGGTACCGGCGTGCTGGCCGGGCTGACCAATGTCTGCGACGTTGTGGGCTACCGGCGCACGGGGGACGGGACGGTTGTGCCCATCCCCGGCAAGCTGATCTACCGCGGGGTCAACATCAACGAGATCGTCAACGAGGCGTACGAGCACGACCGGTTCGTCTTTGAGGAGGTCATCTGGCTGCTGCTCTTCGGCAGTTTGCCCAACCGCGCGCAGCTGGAGAACTTCCGGGCCATCCTTGACGCCCACCGCGAGCTGCCCGAGGGCTTTGCTGAGGACATGATCATGAAGGCCCCCAGCCCCAACATCATGAATAAGCTCGCCCGCAGCGTGCTGGCCCTGTACAGCTACGACCCCGACCCTGAGGATATGAGCCTCGAGGGCATCCTGCGCCAGTCGATCCGGCTGATTGCCGGGCTGCCCACCATCATGGTCAACGCCTATCAGGTCAAGCGCCGGGTGTACGACCGGCAGAGCATGTACTTCCACCTGCCCACCCCCGGCCAGAGCACCGCCGAGCATATCCTGGCCACCTATCGGGCCGACCAGAAGTTCACCCACGAGGAGGCAAAGCTGCTCGACCTCTGCCTGTTGGTGCACGCCGACCACGGCGGCGGCAACAACTCCACCTTTGCCTGCCGGGTGCTCTCGAGCTCGGGCACCGACACCTACTCGGCAATCTCGGCGGCCATCGGCAGCCTCAAGGGGCCCAAGCACGGCGGCGCGAACCACAAGGTGATGCAGCAGCTAAGCGAACTGCAGGCCGGGGTGGCCAACCACCAGGACGAGGACGAGGTGCGGGAGTACCTGCGCCGGGTGCTGCGCCGCCAGGCGGGGGACGGCAGCGGCCTGATCTACGGCATGGGCCACGCGGTCTACACCATCAGCGACCCGCGCGCCCAGGTGCTGCGCGAAAAGGCGCGCAGCCTCGCCTACGCCAAGGGCTTTGAGGACGAGTTCGAGCTGCTCTGCCTGATCGAAAAGCTCGGCCCCGGCGTCTTTGCCGAGGAGCGCGGCACCAAGCAGGTCTGCGCCAATGTCGATTTGTACAGCGGCCTGATCTACCGGATGCTGGGCATCTCAGAGGATCTGTTCACCCCCCTGTTCGCCATCAGCCGGATGCCGGGCTGGTGCGCGCACCGGGTGGAGGAGGTCGTGTTCGCCAACCGGATCATCCGCCCCGCCTATAAG
Organism: Faecalibacterium sp. UBA7177; assembly: GCA_002491225.1. Taxonomy (GTDB): domain Bacteria; phylum Bacillota; class Clostridia; order Oscillospirales; family Ruminococcaceae; genus UBA7177. The sequence goes on along the minus strand of DKVN01000067.1, from coordinate 2,253 downwards.
TATCTGGGCGTGCGGCAGAAATATAAGAGCATCGAGGAACGCTGATGAAACGCTTTGCAACCTGTCTGGTTTTGCTGGTGGCCGTGATGACCGGGGCGGCCCACTGGCTGGATCTTGTCAACTTTACCGACCTTACCACCGGCTTTGCCACCGCGGGGCCGCTCTGGGCCCGGTACGCGGTGGGCGGCGCGGTGGCGCTGCTCTGCGCGGCGGGCAGCCTCTTAGCGGCGCGCCGCCCGGCGGGGCTCTGGCGGCGCGGCCCGGTGCAGGGGCTGGTGAGCCTTGCCTGCGGGCTGGCCTTTGCGGCGCTGGGCGGCAGCGGGATGCTGGCCGCCGCGCGGCAGGGGACCACCGAGCTTTTGCAGCAGCTGCTTTATCTGGTTACCGCGCTCTGGTTTGTACTGCTGGGGGCGGCGCGGCTCTCGGCCCGGCCCAGCCTGCCCACCGGCAGCGCGGTGTGGGGCATCGCGGGCACCGCCTCGCTCTACCTGCTCACGGTGGTGCGGTTCATCTTTAAGCCGTCCGGCATGGTGCGGGTGCCCCCCACGCTGGAGGTGTTCAGCGCGCTGGCGGCGCTGCTGTTTGCCACCGTGCTGCTCAAGGCGGCCTACCTGCCGGGGGCGGCCTGCGGGCGGCTGCTCTCGCTGACCGGCTGCCTGGCCTTTTTGCTCTGCACCTGCCTCGAGCTGCCTCAGACCGTCTGCTACACTCTGATGGGGCAGGCCGACCGTGACCGGCTGCTGCTGAGCGCCTGCCTGGCCCTGCTGGGGCTGCTGGGGGCGGCCTGCGCCCTCACCGCCGCCGGGGAGGAAGCCCCCGAGCCGGAGGCCGCGGCGTAAGGCGCGGAGCCGATACTGTTTTGTGAAAAAAGCCATCGCCGCGCGGCGTAAAACCTGCGCGGCGGTGGCTTTTTTGCGGCAGCTTGGGGGGCGGGCGGTGCAGCCCGCGCGCCGTTTGGCGCAGCTTGCGCGGCGGCCCCTTGCCAGGCGGCAGCGGTTGGGGTATGCTCAGGGTGCAGCTGCGAAAGGAGTTGAGACGCCTATGTCCATCAGGATCACGGTGGAGGAGTGCGCGGGCCTCGCCCAGACCGAGGTGATTGTGCGCTGCGCCCGTCTGGACGCCCGCACGGCCCGGCTGATCGAGCTGCTGCGGCTGACCGACGCGAAGCTGACCGGCGAAAAGGACGGGGAGACCTGCATCCTCGAGCCGGGTCGGGTGCTCTACATCGACACGGTCGACCGGGGCACCTTTCTCTACACCGCAGAGGGGGTCTACCAGACCCGGCTGCGGCTGTACGAGCTGGAGGAGCAGCTGGCCGGGCTGGATTTTGTGCGGGTCAGCCGGTCGGCGCTGGTCAACTTTGCCGAGGTACGCAGCCTGCGGCCGGACCTCGGCGGCCGCCTGCGGCTGACCATGTCCAACGGCGAGCTGGTGGTGGTCAACCGCCAGTACGCGCCTGCCATCAAACAAAAGCTGGGCCTGCGGTAGGGGCCCGCCAAAGGAGGGAATGAGATGAAAAAGTTTTTGGCCATTGCCGCGGCGCTCAAGGAGCGGATCTCCTTGTGCTACACGGCCAGCATGTCGGTTTATATCGTCTTTCTGTTCATTTTTCAGGGCACGGCGGGGCCGGGCATCCTGCTCTCGCTGCTGCTGGTCAGCGCGGCGGCGGGCGCGCTGCAGCTGCTGGCCTTTTCGGATCTGGTCATCAAAAAAATGCCCTACGGCGGGCGGATGGCGGTGTTTGGGCTGCCCTTTTTCGGGGTGCTCACCGCGGCCGCGGTGGGGTGCGGGTGGTTCCCCACCGGGAGCCTCGGGGCCTGGGTCAGCTTTGCGGCGGCCTTTCTGGTGATCTTTGCCGCGATTACGGCGGGCATCGAGCTCTACTACCGGGCCTCCGGCAAGCGGTATGATGACCGGCTGGACTGGTACCGGCAGACCCACCGCTGAGGGGGGCGCGCCCCGCGGTGATGCGGCAGGGGGATGCGGCGCTTGCCCGCGGCCCCGGCGGGGCCTTGACAAACTGTCTAAAAAGTCGCGTCCGCCAAAGACTGCGGCAAATTTCGCCCCCACATATTGCCGTGGGGGTGTGTCGGCCGCGGGTTCCTTGCGCGGCCGACTCCGTCATATTTCACAAAAATGCTCGTTAATACACAAAGTATTGCCTGCGCTTTTTGTTTCATCTGACGACTGCGCCCGCAGGCGCGTCCAGAGGGCCCCGCCGAAGGCGGGTTCCAAGCCCGTCGGAAAAATTTG
>DKVN01000090.1:17608-19355 GCA_002491225.1 Faecalibacterium sp. UBA7177 | reverse complement strand
ATCATCGGCGGCGGCATGGCCTATACCTTCCAGGCCGCCAAGGGCTACGAGGTGGGCACCAGCCTGATCGACACCGAAAAGATCGACTACTGCAAGGAAATGATGGCCAAGGCCGAGGCCAAAGGGGTCAAGCTGCTGCTGCCGGTGGACAATGTGATCACCGCCGCCTTCCCGGACCCGATCGACGGGCCGGTCGAGGTCGAGGTGGTCAAGGCCGACGCGATCCCGGCGGACAAGATGGGCCTTGACATCGGCCCTGAGACCCGCAAGCTGTTTGGCGACGCGGTCAAGGCCAGCAAGACGGTGGTTTGGAACGGGCCGATGGGCGTGTTTGAGAACCCGACCCTCGCGGCCGGCACCTTGGCTGTGGCCGAGGCGATGGCCGAGGCCGACGCCACCACCGTGATCGGCGGCGGCGACAGCGCGGCGGCCGTGATGCAGCTGGGCTTTGGCGACAAGATGACCCATATCTCGACCGGCGGCGGCGCGTCGCTGGAGTATCTGGAGGGCAAGGTGCTGCCCGGCATCGCCTGCATCCAGGACGCATAAGAAACAACGAGCCCATGTTGTGCGGCGGCAGAGTCTGCCGCCGCACATTTTCGCATCTTGTGTGCGGGGGCGGGAGCCGCGGCAAGCGCCCCGCCCGGCCAAAACCGGAGTTTTCGAGAACGGAGGAAACGAACCATGAACAAACAGCTTCGCAAGGCGGTCATCGCCGGAAACTGGAAGATGAACAAGACGGTCACCGAGACGGCCGCCCTGATCGACGCGCTCAAAGCCGCCATTACCGCCCCCGGCTGCGAGGTGGTGCTCTGCACCCCCTTTACCAGCCTGCCGCTGGCAGTGGAGAAAACCAACGGCACCTGCCTGCATGTGGGGGCCGAGAATGTGCATTTTGAGCAAAGCGGCGCATTTACCGGCGAGATCAGCGCCCCGATGCTGACCGACCTCGGGGTGGAATATGTGATCGTGGGCCACAGCGAGCGGCGGCAGTACTTTGCCGAGACCGACCAGACGGTCAACCAGCGGGCGTTGGCCGCGCTGGCTGCGGGCCTGAAAGTCATCATCTGCGTGGGCGAGAGCCTCGCCCAGCGCGAGCAGGGGGTCACCGAGGAGCTGGTGCGCATGCAGGTGAAGATCGCGCTGCAGGGCGTTTCGGCCGAGGCGCTCAAAAATGTCATCATTGCCTACGAGCCCATCTGGGCCATCGGCACCGGCCGCACCGCCACCGCCGACCAGGCCCAGGAGGTCTGCGCTGCCATCCGCAAGGTGGTGGGTGAGCTGTACGGCCAGGCGGCCGCCGACGGGCTGACCGTGCAGTACGGCGGCAGCATGAACGCCGGCAATGCCGCCGAGCTGCTCTCGAAGCCGGATGTCGACGGCGGGCTGATCGGGGGCGCGTCCCTCAAGGCCGACGCCTTCGCCGCCATCGTCGAGGCCGCGGGCAAGTAATCCGATCGCGGGCCGCGGCCCCCCTGCCCCGCGCCGCACAAGGCGGCAGAGCGGGCGCATACAGGCCGCCGCGCCCAAACCAAAAAAGGAGAACCAGAACACCATGAGCAAAAAGCCTTTACTGCTTTGCATTTTGGACGGCTTCGGCTGGGTGCCGGAGAAAGCCTACGGCAACGCCATCCTCGCCGCCAAAACCCCCAACCTTGACAAGCTGTTCGCCAGCTTCCCGCACACCACCATCGGCGCGTCGGGCATGGACGTGGGCCTGCCGGACGGCCAGATGGGCAACAGCGAG
>DKVN01000090.1:16295-17302 GCA_002491225.1 Faecalibacterium sp. UBA7177 | reverse complement strand
CACACCAACATCGGCGCGGGCCGCATCGTCTACCAGATGCTGACCCTCATCTCCAAGGCGGTGCGGGACGGCTCGATCCGCGAGAACGCGCCGCTCAAAAACGCCATGCAGGCCGCGATCGACGGCGGCAAGGCCATCCACCTGATCGGCCTTTTGAGCGACGGCGGGGTGCACAGCCACATCGAGCACCTCTATGGCCTTTTGGAGATGGCAAAGGCCCTCGGCGCGAAGGAGGTGTATGTCCACTGCATCATGGACGGCCGCGACGTGCCGCCGGACTCCGGCAAGGGATACATCGCCCAGCTGCAGGCAAAGCTTGACGAGCTGGGGATCGGCAAGATCGCCAGCATCTCGGGCCGCTACTACGCGATGGACCGCGACAACCGCTGGGAGCGGGTGGAAAAGGCCTACGCCGCCTTTGTCTACGGCGAGGGGGTGCACGGCGCGCCGGACGAGGTGATGGCCAACAGCTACGCCGAGGGGGTCACCGACGAGTTCGTGGTGCCCGCCGTGACCTGCGAGGGCGGCCGGGTGAGCGAGGGGGACAGCGTGATCTTCTTCAACTTCCGGCCCGACCGGGCGCGGGAGATCACCCGCACCTTTGTGGACGACGAGTTCACCGGCTTCGAGCGCCGGAACGGCCGCTTTGCGGTCAACTACGTCTGCTTTACCCAGTACGATGCCTCGATGCCGAATGTCGAGGTGGCCTTTAAGCCGCAGAGCCTGGACAACGTGCTGGGCGCGTATCTGGCCGACAAGGGCCTGACCCAGCTGCGGATCGCCGAAACCGAGAAGTACGCGCATGTGACCTTTTTCTTCAACGGCGGGGTCGAGGCCCCGTTTGCGGGCGAGGACCGGGCGCTGATCCCCAGCCCCAAGGTGGCCACCTACGACCTGCAGCCCGAGATGAGCGCCTACCTCGTCGCGGACGAGTGCCAGAAGCGGATCGAGAGCGGCAAGTATGATGTGATCATCCTCAACTTTGCCAACTGCGACATGGTGGGCCA
>DKVN01000090.1:16025-16160 GCA_002491225.1 Faecalibacterium sp. UBA7177 | reverse complement strand
GGCAACGCCGACCAGATGTACGAGCCGGACGGCGCGCCCTTTACCGCCCACACCACCAACCCGGTTCCCTTCCTTGTGGCAGGCTGCGGGGATGTGACCTTGCGCGAGGGCGGGGTGCTGGCCGACATCGCCCCC
>DKVN01000090.1:7363-15982 GCA_002491225.1 Faecalibacterium sp. UBA7177 | reverse complement strand
ATGGTGGGCCACACCGGCGTGTTTGACGCGGCGGTGGCCGCCGTGGAGGCGGTGGACAAGGCGGCGGGTCAGGTGATCGACGCGGTGCTGGCCGCGGGCGGCAAGGTGCTGCTGACCGCCGACCACGGCAACGCCGACCAGATGTACGAGCCGGACGGCGCGCCCTTTACCGCGCACACCACCAACCCGGTGCCCTTCCTTGTGGCGGGCTGCGGGGATGTGACCCTGCGCGAGGGCGGGGTGCTGGCCGACATCGCCCCCACCATGCTCAAGCTGCTGGGCCTGCCCCAGCCCGCCGAGATGACCGGCAGGAGCATCATCGAGGGGTAAAAACGTTGCAATTTTTGCCGGAGCGTGGTATACTCTACCGGTAAAGCGGGCAAGGGCGCTCGCGGGACAGCTTTGCTGTGCCGCGGGCGCTTTTTTGTTTGCGCATTGAGCCAAAATCCCAGCCCGAAAGGATGCGATTTGATGGAGCCGTTAAAGCGTTTTGTCCCGATCGACTATGCCAAATACGCCCCCGACCTGCCCGAGGCGCAGCGCGAGGCGTACTACGGCCTGCCCAAACAGGTGCAGTTTTGCCGCGAGTGCGTGATGAGCAACCAGAAGCCGAACAGCTGCTACGAGTTTGAGCACACGATCCGCTCAAAGAAAAAGACCATGGTCATCCAGCCGGACGGGGTCTGCGACGCCTGCCACGCCTGCCACAACAAGGATGGAAAGATCGACTGGGAGGCCCGGGAGGCCGAGCTGCGCGAGCTCTGCGCACAGTACCGCAAAACCGACGGCAGCTATGACTGTCTGGTGCCCGGCTCGGGCGGCAAGGACAGCTTTTACGCCGCCCACCTCCTAAAATACAAGTACGGCATGCACCCGCTGACCGTCACCTGGGCCCCCCACCTCTACACCCCCTGGGGCTGGGAGAACTTCGAGCGCTGGATCCACGCCGGGTTCGATAACTACCTCTGCACCCCGAGCGGCCTGACCCACCGGCTGCTGACGAGGCTTGCCACCGAAAACCTCTTCCACCCCTTCCAGCCCTTTATTTTGGGGCAAAAGCAGCTGGCCCCCAAGATGGCGGCGCGGTTTGGCATCCCGCTGGTGTTTTACGGCGAGAACGAGGCCGAGTTCGGCAACCCCATCGCGGACAACGAGAGCGCTTTGCGGGACGAGCGGTTTTTCGCCACCAACGACCGCGAGCACATCTACCTCGGCGGGGTGAGCCTTGCGCAGCTGGCGGAGGAGTTTGGCATCGACCCGGCCGACCTTGCCATCTACCTGCCCAGCGAGACGAGCGACATCGAGAAAAACGGCGTTGAGGTGCGGTATTTGGGCTATTACGAGCGCTGGCACCCGCAGGGGGCCTACTACTACGCGGTCGAGCACGGGGGCTTCCGGCCCAGCCCCGAGCGCACCCAGGGCACCTACTCGAAATACAACAGCATCGACGACAAGATCGACGATTTCTTTTACTACACCACCTACATCAAGTACGGCCTCGGCCGCACCAGCTACGACGCCTCGCAGGAGATCCGCAACGGCGAGATCGACCGCACCGAGGCCGAGGCGCTCTGCCGCCGGTTCGACGGCGAGTTCCCCGACCGGTTCGAGGCCGAGATCTGGCGGTACCTCTCGATCGACCCGGCGCAGTTCCCCGTTGCCAGCCGCTGCTTTGAGCAGCCGGAGATGGACCGGGAATACTTTCTGCATCTGGCCGACCGGTTCCGCAGCCCGCACCTCTGGCAATGGGAGGATGGGGTCTGGAGCCTGCGGCACACCCCCTTTGCGGGCAAAAGCGAGTGCCTGTACGGCGCGCCGGAGGGCACGCACCACTGAGATCGGGATCGCCGCGCGCGGGTGCGCGGCGGCCACGGCGGACAAATACAAGGGAGGGCTGCGGCATGGCGAACAAAATTCGGTTGCTCGCGCGGCTGGATGTCAAGGGGGAGAGCCTGGTCAAGGGCATCCAGTTAGAGGGGCTGCGCAAGCTGGGCAAGCCGGGCGATTTTGCGCGGGAGTACTACGCGGCGGGCATCGACGAGCTGCTCTACATCGACATCGTGGCCAGCCTCTACGGCCGCAGCAACCTCAGCGGCATCCTGCGGCAGGCCAGCGAGGAAGTGTTCATCCCGGTGACGGCCGGGGGCGGGCTGCGCAGCGTGGAAGACGTGCGCACGGTGCTGAGCGCCGGGGCGGACAAGGCCGCCATCAACACCGCCGCCCTGCACCGCCCCGCCCTGATCGGGGAGGTGGCCGAGGCCTTTGGCAGCCAGTGCATGGTACTCTCGATTCAGGCCAAGCGCAGCCGCACCGACCCCGCCCGCTGGGAGGCCTACGGCGAGAACGGCCGGGAGCACTCGGGCCGGGAGGTCGTCGAATGGGCGCGGCAGGGCGAGGCGCTGGGCGCGGGCGAGATCCTGCTGACCAGTGTCGACTGCGAGGGGCTGCAGCGCGGGATGGATCTTGCGCTGCTGCGGGCGGTGCGGGCAGCGGTGCGCATCCCGGTGATCCTGGGCGGGGGCGCGGGCAGCGCGCAGGATCTCATCGGGGCGGCCCGCGCCGGGGCGGACGCGGTGGCGGCGGCCTCGATGCTGCACTACAAAAAAGCGGCCGTGCCGCAGCTGAAGGCGCAGCTGCGGGCGGCCGGGGTGGAGGTGCGGGCATGACCGTGACCGTGATCGACTATGGGCTCTCGAATTTATTGAGCGTGCAGCGGGCGCTGGAGCATGTCGGGGCCAGTGTGCAGATTGCGGACACGCCCGAAGCGCTCGCCGGGGCCGGGGCGCTGGTGCTGCCGGGGGTGGGCGCGTTTGGGGACGGGATGGCCGCCCTCGCCGCCCGCGGGCTGGCCGGGCCGCTGCGGGATGCGGCGGCGGACGGAGTGCCTCTGCTGGGCATCTGCCTTGGGATGCAGATGCTGTTTGAGGAGAGCGACGAGTTTGGGCGGCACCCGGGGCTCGCGCTGCTGCCCGGCCGGGTGGAAAAGCTGCCCGATACGGCGGCGGACGGCCAGCCTTTGCGGGTGCCGCATGTGGGCTGGGGCCCGCTGCTGCCGCCCGCCGGGGGCGGCGGGGTTGGCGGGGCGGCGGAGGCTGCCGGGGCCGCGGAGTTTGCCGGGCTCGCGGGCGCGGCCGGGCCTGCCGAGGCCGCCGGGGGCGCGGGGGCCGCCGGTTTTGGTGCAGCCACCGAAGCCGCCGGGACGCTGGCGGGTGTTTTGCCGGGGCAGGAGTGCTATTTTGTGCACAGCTACGAGGCAAAGCCCGCACTGGACGCTACCCGCCTTGCGGACACCCTCTATGGCGGGCGACGGGTGGCCGCGGCGGTGGGCCGGGGGCGAATTCTCGGCTGCCAGTTCCACCCGGAAAAGAGCGGGCCGGTAGGGCTGGCCATCTTAGCGGGCTTTTTGCGGATGGCGGGCGGGTAACGCCGCGGGCCGGGGCGCGCCCAAGGCACGGCGTCCATCCGTCCGCACGGGCTGCGCTCTGGATGCGCCGCACGCCGAGCCGCCTGTTTTGCGAAAAAGGGCGGATCTTCCTCTTTACGGGCGTGGGCGAAAGATGCTACAATAGGGCTGTACCCCACGCTGCCCCGCGCCGCGGCCTTTTGCCCGGCAGGGCCGCCCATCCGGGCCCGAAAAGGAGGAACGCTCGTATGAAATGGACCATCCGCGTTCGGCTGGCGACGGTCGCCAGCTTTTTGGAGATCTTTCTCGCCTGCCTGCTGGCCATCGCGCTGGCGATCTGCGGGGTGCGGATGATCCCCTCCCTCTTTGGGCTGGCCATGATGCGCGAGCCGGTCACCGCCTTTCACGAGTACCTCGAGACCCTGTTTGTGCTGGTGATCGGCACCGAGGCGCTCAAGATGCTCTGCAAGCACACCCCCGGCTCGGCGCTCGAGGTGCTGCTCTTTACCATCGCCCGCGAGATGGTGGTCAAGGAGACCAGCCCGGTGGAAAACCTGATCGTGGTGGCGAGCATCGCGGTGATCTTTGCCATCCGCAAGTATCTGTTTGTGCCCGCCTTTGGCCGCGAGGATAACGAATCCCCTTTTGCGGCCACCCGCGGCCTGAAGCATCCGGCTGACCCGGTGATCCCGGCGGAGGGTATTCAGCCGCAGGACGATGAGATCACCGCCGAGCTGGACGTCGAGGCGATCAAGGCCGGGGCCAGGCAGGGCTGAGGCAGCTTTCGGGCTAACCTTTATCAAAAACCAGCGCCCCGCTGCCGGATTTTCTCCGGCGGCGGGGCGCTGTGGTTTTCTCATGGTTCAGGTTCGGGCGGCTCGGCAGCTTCTGTCTGCGTCTGCTGCGCGGCCTGCCAGTCCCGGATGGCGGCCAGAAAGGCCTCGCCGTACCGCGCGGCCTTGACCTCGCCCACCCCGGACACCTGTAAAAGCTCCTCGGTGCTGGCGGGGCGCAGGGCGGCCATCTCGATCAGGGTCGCGTTGGAAAAGACGACATACGCCGGGACATCTCCCTGCTCGGCCAGCTTCGCCCGCAGCGCGCGCAGGGCCCCGAATAGGCTCTCATCCTCCGGGCGCAGCGGCTGGCTGCCCGGTTTGCTGCCGCGCCCGGCGCGGCTTTGCTTTCGCCCGGCGGCAGGCGCACCGGTGCCCGGCGCATCGTCCGGCGCGTCATCGGCAGCGGGGGTGTCGCAGAGGCAAAAGACCTGCTCCCCCTCAAACAGCACCCGCCGGGCCTTTGGGGCGGCCCGCAGCACCGGGTACTCGACCCCGTCCTGATAGAGATACCCCTCGGCGATCAGATGGTCGATCCAGCCGCGCAGCGCATCGGCGCTGGCCTCTTTTAAGATGCCGTAGGTGGGCAGCCGGTCGAGCCCCAACTGCAGCACCCGCTGCTGGCGGCTGCCCCGCAGCATCTGGATCACCAGCGCCGCGCCAAGGCCCGAGCGGTACCGCCGCTCGATGCGCACCACCGCCGAGAGGATCTTCTGCGCCTCGGTCGTGATCTCCCGCCGCGTTTTGGGGCGACAGCAGCCGGAGCAGTTGCCGCACTCCTCCGGGGCGTCCTCGCCAAAATAGCGCAGCAGCACCGCCCGCAGGCAGCCCGGGGCCTTGCAGTAGCCGGTCATCCGGGCCAGGCGCTCGAGGTCCCGCCGCCGCAGCCGCCGCTGCTCGTCGGGCGGCAGGGCGTCGTTCTCGGCGGGGTGGTCGATCATGTACCGGGCGGTCTGCACATCCCCGGCCGAAAAGAGCAGCGCACAGTGGGCGGGGCTGCCGTCCCGCCCGGCCCGGCCGGCCTCCTGGTAGTAGCTCTCAAGGTCCCGCGGCATGTTGTAGTGCACCACAAAGCTGACGTTGGATTTGTCGATGCCCATGCCAAAGGCGTTGGTGGCCGCCATCACCCGGGCGCGGTCGTAGACAAAATCCTCCTGATTCCGGCGGCGCTCGGCGTCCGAGAGGCCGGCGTGGTAGCGGGTGGCCGCGATGCCAGCCTCCCGCAGCCCGGCGCAGACCGATTCGACCGTTTTGCGGGTGGCACAGTAGACGATGCCGCTCTGGCCCGGCCGCTCGGCCAAAAAGCGGCGCAGCCAGTCCATTTTATCCCTGGGGCGGGCGACCTCGAAAAAGAGGTTGGGGCGGTCGAAGCCGGTGGTGATGCAAAGCGGATCGCGCAATTCCAGCAGGCGGCGGATGTCCTCGCTGACCTGCCGGGTGGCGGTGGCGGTAAAGGCCCCCACCGGCGGACGGGCGGGCAGGCTGTCCAGAAAGGCGGCGATGCGCAGGTAGCCGGGGCGGAAATCCTGCCCCCACTGGGAGACGCAGTGGGCCTCGTCCACCGCCACCAGCGAAACCGGCAGCGCGGCGATCAGCTGCTGAAAGCCGGGGGCATCGAGCCGCTCGGGGGCCACATAGAGCAGCCGCAGCTCGCCCGCGCCCACCTGGCGGCAGACGAGGGCGTACTCCGCCGCGTCGAGCGAGGAGTTGATGTACCCGGCCGGGATGCCCGCCTCGGCGAGGGCGGCGACCTGGTCCTTCATCAGCGAGATAAGGGGCGAGAGCACGAGGGTGAGCCCCGGCAGCAGCACCGCCGGGATCTGGTAGCAGGCCGACTTGCCCGCCCCGGTGGGCATCACCCCCAGCACGTCCCGCCCGGCCAGCAGCGCCTCGATCAGCGCCTGCTGCCCCGGCCGAAAGCCGCTGTGCCCGAAATACTGCCGCAGGGCGGCGAGGGCGGCGTCGCTTTTGTTGTTCATCAAGGTGCCTTTCCGCGGGCAGTACCCTCAACCGGGCGGCCCGCAATTTTGATGTTTCCCGTTCGATCCCCCTGAAGAGAAAAGCCCGGCCAAGGCCGGGCTGATTGGGGCGGCCCTGCGGGCCGCCGGGGCCCCCGCAAAGATTTGCGAAGCAAAGCTTTGTGGGGAAAAGGAGGAATGGCGGAGCGGTATGAGACCGCCCCGGCCAAAGGCCGGGGCGGTTGAATGGAGCGCAGCCCATTCCGACGCGCGCAGCCCATTCCGACGTGGAGCAGGTGATGGGAGTCGAACCCACGTCCTCAGCTTGGAAGGCTGATGTACTGGCCGTTGTACAACACCTGCATGGATGGACAGCCGAGGCCTCTTGAGAGGCCCGGCCGCCCTCGCTGCTCTTTATTATACCCGCCGGGGCGGGAGCTTGTCAAGGCGGGCGGGGCGAAAAATGGCGGCCGGGCGGGCCAAAACCGGGCGCACGCCGGGCTGCGAAAGCACCGCGGGCCCCGGCCGCAAACGCCCCCCCCGCCGCGGCAAGATCGGCCTAAGCGCCGCCGAGCTGGTAGTTCGCCCGCACCACGCAGCGGCTGTCCTCGACGATCAGCCACTCGTGCAGGCCCGCGTCGCCGGTGACAAAGCTCATCTCGCTGTTCATCGGGAATTTGAGAAAGGCGCAGTACATCTGCTGGATCATGCCGCCGTGGGTCACCACCGCCAGCGTGTCTCCCTGCTCGTTTTCGGTGAGCAGCTTGGAGAGCATATACTCGGCCCGGTAGCGGAACATCAGCATACTCTCCTGCTCGTACACCGAGGTGTGCAGCGGCACCGAGAGCTTGGGATACCGCTCGTCCGCCTCCTGAAAGGTCAGGCCCCGGATCAGGCCGTTGTCAAACTCCATCAGATCCTGCTCGACGATCAGCGGGGCCCCGGTGGCCCCGGCCAGAATCTGCGCCGTCTCGACCGCCCGCCGCAGCGGGCTGTGGTAGATGCGGCCGATGGCATAGTGCTCCCTGAGATACTCGCTCATCACCTGGGCCTGCGCCCGCCCGCGGGCGGTGAGCGGATAGTCCGCCCGGCCCTCGTGTACCCTCAGCCGGTCGGCCTCGCTCTCACCGTGCCGGATCAACAGCAGCCGCATGGGGATCCCTTCCTTTCTGTTTCGCTTATTGAGGCTTTTCTGACGGGGTGTTTGGGGCGGCGGGCGGCTGCGCCTTTTGGGGCCGCGCGGCCGCGGCCGCGGGGGTCAGCTTTTCTTTGGGCACCCGCCGCTGGCGCAGCCGCTTCCAGACCCACTCGCGCAGCAGGGTGTAGACCACCGAGCAGAGCGGGATCATCACCAGCATGCCCGCGATGCCAAAGAGGTCGCCGCCCAGGGTGATCGCCACCAGCACCCAGATCGAGGGCAGCCCGACCGAGTTGCCCACCACCCGCGGGTAGATGAGGTTGCCCTCGACCTGCTGCAAACACAAAAACAGTACCACGAACCAGACCGCCTGCATCGGGTTTTGCACCGCGATCAGCAGCGCCCCCACCCCGCAGCCGATGAAGGCCCCCACCAGCGGGATCAGGGCGGTAAAGGCGATGAGCACGCTGATCAGGGTGATGTAGGGCATCCGGCAGAGCAGCATGGCCACCGCGAACATCCCGCCCAAAATGCAGGCCTCAAGGCACTGGCAGGAGAGGAAGCTTGAAAAGGTCTTATCCACCAGCTGGGTGATCCGCAGCATCTCATCGGCGGCGCGGCCGGGCAGCAGGGCGTAGAGCAGCATCCGCATCTGGCGGCCGAGATTTTCCTTTTGGGCCAGCAGGTAAAAGGCGAACACCAGCCCAATAAAGAGGTTCGCCGCGCCGCTGAAGAGGCCGCTGGCCGCCGAGACGGTGCTGTTCATCAAGGCCGCGCCGGTGCCGCCCAAAAAGCCGAGCAGGGTGTCGAAGATCTTCTGCCAGTCGAGCAGCTGCCACTCGGTGAGGGTCTCCTCGATGGCGTCCGGCAGGGCCGGGTAGCGGGCAGCCAGCTGCTCCAGCCAGGCGACCGCGCTCTGCCAGACCTCCGGCAGCCTCTGGCCGATCGAGATGCAGGTTTTGACCAGCTCGGGCACCACCAGCCCCACCACCAGCCCCAGCACGGCCAGCACCGCCAGCACCGTGAGCACCAGCGCGAGGGCCCGGCGGCCCTTTTGCAGCTTTTGGGGCAGCGCGCGCTCGATGGCCCGCAGCGGCACATGCACCAGAAAGGCCACCGCCCCGCCGGTAACAAAGGGGGCGATGAGGCCCCCCAGCCAGCCCAGCAGGCGGCCGATCAGCGCGGTGTTCTGCAAGATCCAGTAACCAAGCAGCAGCAGGCCGGCCAGCGCGGCGATGTGGGTCAGGCGTTTGCGTTCCTCGTCCATTGTGTTCTCCTTTTGTTTTT
>DKVN01000090.1:0-7044 GCA_002491225.1 Faecalibacterium sp. UBA7177 | reverse complement strand
GGCGGCGAAAGACCGGGCCGCCTCACCCCTCCAATGCGTCCAGCGCCTGCTCCAGCAGGCCCTGCACCGTGTCGAGCGTCTCGCCCAGCCGGGCAAGCTCCTCCTCGCAGGCGGCGCAGCCGCCCTGCGCGTCCACCAGGCGGCAGCGGTCGGGCAGCAGGGCGGTCCAGTAGGTACCGCCCTCGCAGGTGATGTTGACCCAAATAAACCCATTGTACTCGCCATCCGAGAGGGCGGTGGCCGGGTAGCGCCCGAGGGGCAGGTAGCCCGCCACGTCGTTGACATTGGCCGAGTAGAAATACTCGCACCGGGTGTTAAAGACCTCGATGTCCTTGCCCTCCAGCGGCTGCATCACCGGGCCGCTGCTTCCATACCCATTATACCCTCCCGCCTGCAGGATGGGCAAAAAATTTTTGTAGCTGTAGTCCAGATCGACATTGCCGCCGATACCCGCCACGCTGCCGGCGGAGGAGTACTGCCAGAGGTCATAGCTGCCGTTATGGCCCACATAGCCGCGGTAATCGGCCACCCAGAAGGGATAGGCCGCCAGCCGGGCGGTGTCGAGATGCCGGGCGGCAAAGTTGGTGTAGCTGTAGTAGCCGGGGTACCAGCCCCGCTGGTCGAGCACGTCCATCGCGAACTGGACCAGATCGGTCAGCCGGGCGCGGCCGAGGCTGGCGAGGGAGTTATCCTCCACATCCACAAAGACCGGGTACTCGAGCTGCAGCCCGGTGAGCACGTTGAGAAAGACATCCAGCTCGGCGGCGGCCGCCTCCTCGGTGCGGGCGTAGGTGTAGTAGTAGGCCCCGACTTTCAGCCCCGCCGCGTGGGCCCCCGCGACATTTTTGAGAAAGTACGGGTCGACATACACCCCGCCGCTGTTGCTGGACCCGATGCGCAGGATCGCGAACTGCTTGCCCGCCGCGGCCACGTTGGCCCAGTTGATCTCGCCCTGATAGCGCGAGACGTCGATGCCGGTCTCATAGACAGCCATACAAAAGCCCCCTTTTTCCATCTTGCAAGGATGCAGGGCGGCGTTTTGCCTTGGCCCGGTTGAGGGCCGCCGCCCGCCCCCGGCGGTGCCGGGGCCTCTTTCCACTGTATGAAAAAGAGGGGGCGGGTGTGCGGGGGGCCAAACGCGGGGCGCACCGGCGCGGGCCGGGCGGGCCGGTTTGACCTTGGGGCGGGGGTGTGCTATTCTGGTAAAAATGACAGGAATTCAGTCATAAAGGAGCGTGTGCTGTATGGATGCATCCGAGCCGCTGTTTCCGGCTGAGCCCGCGCAGCTCTACCCGATGCTCTGCCGCCAGCTGGCCGCCCTGACCGAGGGGGTGCCCCACCCGGTGGCGAACCTGGCCAACGCCAGCGCACTGCTCTGGCAGGCGCTGCCGGACATCAACTGGGTGGGCTTTTACCTGATGACCGGCGGCCGCCTGGTGCTGGGGCCCTTTCAGGGCAAACCGGCCTGTGTGGAGATTCCGGTGGGGCGGGGGGTTTGCGGCGCGGCCGTGGCCGAGGACGCGGTACAGCTGGTGCCGGACGTGCACGCCTTTGCGGGCCACATCGCCTGCGACGCGGCCTCCCGCAGCGAGCTGGTGCTGCCGCTGCACGGGCCGGACGGCAGGGTGGCCGCGGTGCTGGACATCGACAGCCCCACGCCGGGGCGGTTTACCGAAGCGGACGCCAAAGGGCTCGGGCTGCTGGTGCCGGTGCTGGAGGGGCTGCTGGGGTAGCGCGGGGGCGCGGCGGCGCGGGCTTTTGCGCGGCCGGTGGCTTTTTGCGGTGCGGCGCGACGCGGGCCTTACGCCCCGGGCTTGGGGCGGCGCTTGGCGGTGAGCTGCTCGACCGTCAGCTTCAAAAAAACAGTGACCGGCAGCACCGCAGGGTTGTAGGCAAACGTCTCGCTGCGGTACTGGCGCATCAGCGCCCGCAGGGCCGCCGGGCGCTCGGCGTCCGGCACCGGCCCGATTGTCCCGGTGCCGATCACGCTCTCGTAGGCCATGCTGCAGTTGCCGCTCTCTTCGTCCAAAATCAGCTCATGCCCGCAGTCCATCTCAAAGGCGGCGTGCGGGTCGGCCGCAATCAGCTGGTGCTTGCGCCCGGCCGCCGCCCCGTGGAAATAGAGCACCAGCCGCCCCGCCTGCCGCTCGAAGCCAAAGTTGAGGGGCAGGATGTAGGGCGCGCCGGTCTCGGGATCGTTGAGGGCGAGACGGCAGACATCGCACCGCCGCAGGATCGCCTCGATCTCGGCAGGGTCGGTGACTTCGCGGTCTTTTCTGCGCATGGGCGGTGTCCTCCTGATCTGCTCGGCAGGGTGCGGCGTGCGGTGTGCGGGGCATCCCGCCCGCGGTTTTTGTATCTCCTGTGATCCATTATATCACCTTGCCGCCGCGGCGGCAATCCGCACCGTGATTTCACGCGGTGCGAACTCTTTTCTCCCGCGGCGGGATATGCTATAATAGAATATTATGGGCGGTGATGCCGCCGTTTTTCAAGACCAGCTGAAAGGAGGCCTTTCGGATGCCGGAAGATTTCACCCCCAACCCTCAGCCTGATCAGCCGATCTCCCCGCCGCAGCCCGGCCCGGATACGCTTTCTCCCGCGCCGGACGGCCCGGCCGCCCCCCCGCAGCCCGGCCCGGATGCCCCCCTTGCCCCGCCGCCCCGGCCCAGCTTTCGCAAAACCTGCTCCCGGGTAGGGGTGAGTTTTTCGGTGATGATGCTGCTGTTTGTGCTGGGGCAGAGCGTTTTGATCGGCCTGCTCGATGCCTTTTTCCCCCGGCTGATGCGCGGCTCGGTGGGGCTCTGGCTCTGCACCGACCTCGCGCTTTACGGCCTGGGCGCACCGGCCGCCTTTTTGCTGCTGCGCGGCAGCTTGCGGCGGCTGGCCCCTGCGCCCCGCCCGGCCCGGCCCGCCCGCATGACCCTGCCCTGGGCCGGGCGGCTCTTCTGCCTGGGCGAGCTGTTGATGACCGCCGGCAACCTGATCGGCCTCGGCATCCTGCAGGTGCTGGCCCACTGGACCGGCGGCCAGCCCGGCAACGCGGTGGCCCAGGTGCTGGACGGCTCCTCGATGCTGGCGAACCTCTTTTTCTGCGTGCTGGTGGCCGCCATCGGGGAGGAGCTGCTCTTTCGGGAGCTGCTCTTCCGGGCGCTGGCCCCGTATGGCGAGCGGGCCTACCTGCTGCTCAGCGCCGGGCTGTTCGCCGCCTTCCACGGCAACCTCAACCAGATCCCCTACGCCTTTCTGCTGGGGCTTTTGCTGGCCTGGCTGCGCTGCCGCACCGGGCAGGTGCGCTGGGGCATGCTGCTGCACGGGGCGATCAACTTCTGCGGCGGCATCCTGCCTTACCTGATCATGGATCACCCCACCCTCACCACGGCCTGGGGGCTTGCGATCCTCGCCTTTTGCGTGGTGGGCGCGGTGTATCTGGCGCACATGCGCCCGCCCCGCGCGCTGCGTCTGGCCGCACGGCAGGCGGCGCGGCAGGCCGCAGCAGAGGGCGCTGTTGGCCCGCTGGGGCCCCACCCGGTGCGGCAGGCGCTGTGTAACCCCGGCATGATCGCCGCTATGATCCTGACGGTGCTGATGGTGGTGCTGATGACCGTCAGTACAATGGGAATTGGCGCATAACGCGCCTGGGGGGAATTGGCGCGTTATGCGCCAGGGGGAACCGGCGCGCAAACCGCAAATGATCGGAATCAAAAAAGGAGGCTCTTTGATGGAGCTGCACAACGAGTATCTGCTGCAGGGCACCGAGGGCTTTGCCAGGGGCGAGTTTGACAATGTGGCGGCCAGCGGGGGCGCGCTCTCGCTGGAGCGGATGGATGGGCGGCATATGCTGTACGGCTGCTACACCTCCCAGCCGCTGCCCTTTGTGGCCTTTGACCGGCTGATGGTGAGCTGGAACGCCGACGCCCCGGACGGCACGGTGGTGGAGGCCCAGGTGCGGGTGCGTCAGGCGGGGGTGTTTGGCGAGTGGCACAGCTTTGGCCGCTGGAGCCCGCAGCTGCGCCGGGCGGGGGTCTGGGAGCCCCTGGGCCAGCCCGGCGTGCGGGGCGCCGCTTTGCGGCTGGATGCCCCGGCCGACCAGCTGCAGCTGCGCATCTACCTGTATACCAACGACGACCGGCTCACCCCGGCGGTGCGGCTGCTGGCGGCGGCGGTGCGGCCGATCGGCTGGCAGCCCCAGGAGGGCCGGGAGGTCGAGCGGGAGCTCTACGCCCCCGCCTACCGGGCCGCGGGCCGCGACCCCGCCTTTGGCGAGAGCATCGACCTGCCCATCGCGGTGGCCAGCCTCATCAACCACTGGGGCGAGGACCTTCTGCCCGAGGAGCTGGCCCACCTGATGTACGATGAGGCCGCGGGCGGCTGCGAGAACCTCGCCTTTGCCGCGGCGGCGGCCGGCTGCTACGGCTACCGCGCCTGGGCGGCCTACCGCAGCATCGGCGGGCTGCGGGCCGAGATCCGCAGCGGGCACGCGGCGGCGGTGCTGTTTTCCGGCGCGCCCACCCCGCAGCAGGCCGCCGAGACCGGGCTGCCCCTGGCCCCCGGCCTCGCCGCCCCCGCCCGGCAGCGGATGCTGGTGGTGCGCGGCTTTACCGGCGAGGGGGCCGATACCAGGGTGCTGGTGAACGACCCCGCCGCCCCGCCCGATGCCACCGCGCCGGACGAGCCCGCCCGGCTGCCGCTGTCGGATTTTCTGGTGGGCTGGCAGGAGGGCATCACCCTGCTGGTGCACCGGGGCGAAAAGGGCGAGGCCGGCTGCCGCCCGGCGCGGGGCTGCTGCGAGCTGCAGCCCCTGGGCCCGGTGGGGCGGTATCTGCCAAAGGTGCAGGGGGCCGACTGGCCGCTGCCCACGGGGGCAGCGGAGCAAACGGCGCAGCAAGGCGCGCCGGAAAGCGCGGCCGGTGCGGCGAATGCCGCGGCAGCGGCGCAGGGCAGCGCGACAACGGCCGCAGAGCCCCGCGCAGCGCGCCCGGCCTGCACCCTCGCCTACACCCTGCCCGCCGCGGTGGCCCACCCCACCACCGCCCACAAGCAGTTCCGGTTTTTGACCCCCGGCCCCGCGGGTGAGGTGCAGCTGCCGCCCGAGGTGTTCTCGGAGGGCGGGCAGATCACGGTGTATCTGGTGGACCGGCAGGGCGGCCTGCTGGTCGGCGAGGTGGGGCAGTGAGCGGCACGGCGGCGCGTTCCGCCGGGGCCGCCCGCCCCGCAAAAATGGGCGGCAGGCAGCCGGGCTGACGGGAAAGGGCCTGGCGCTTTTCTGCTGCACCGGCCCCGCGGCGCAGCGCACGCGGCGGGGCAGCCTTTGTGAAAAGAGGTCGATTGTTGATGACACGGCAGGCGGAATGGCAGCGCGGCATGCGGGACGGCATGCCCATCTGCCTTGGCTATATCGCCGTCTCCTTTACCTTTGGACTCGCCGCGAAAACGGCGGGCCTTTCCCCGCTCGAGGCGCTGGTCATGTCGGTGACCAACCTGACCAGCGCGGGGCAGTTTGCGGCGCTGGGGGTGATCGCGGTGTCCGGCCCGT
This sequence comes from Faecalibacterium sp. UBA7177, assembly GCA_002491225.1. Classification (GTDB taxonomy): domain Bacteria; phylum Bacillota; class Clostridia; order Oscillospirales; family Ruminococcaceae; genus UBA7177. The sequence goes on along the minus strand of DKVN01000090.1, from coordinate 1,508 downwards.
ATCTCGAGCTGGCCGCCGCCCAGCTGATCATCAACCTGCGCTACTGCCTGATGAGCTGCGCCCTGGCCCAGAAGCTGCCCGCGCGGCTGCCCTTCGGCCACCGGTTTTTGATGGCCTGCGGGGTCACCGACGAGATCTTTGGCATCTGCGCCGCCCGCGAGGGGGCGCTGCCGCCCTGGTATCTCTACGGGGCGCTCAGCGTCGCGCTGCCGGGCTGGGCGCTCGGCACCCTGATCGGGGTGGTCTGCGGCTCGGTGCTGCCCGCGCGGGTGCTCAGCGCGCTGGGGGTGGCGCTGTACGGCATGTTTTTGGCGGTGATCCTGCCGCCCGCCCGGCAGGATAAGATCCTGGCCGGGCTGGTGGGCCTCTCGATGCTGGCCAGCCTCGCCGCGGCCCGGCTGCCTGGGCTGCGCGCGCGCTCCTCCGGCAGCCGGATCATCCTGCTGACCCTGCTGCTGGCCGGGCTCGCGGCCTTTCTCTTCCCTCGGCCGGACGAACCGGAGGCGGAGGCACAGGGCGCGGCGAAGGCTGCAGGCGCGGCGGACGCGGCCTGCGTGGCGGCAGACGCAGATGCGCAGGTCGGCCCGGCAGCGGGTGCGGCAAGCGCGGCCAGCAGCGCCAGGGGCCCCCGCGGCCCGGAACAGGAGGCCCACCATGCGGGGTAACATCTATCTCTACATTCTGGTGATGGCGGCGGTCACCTACCTGATTCGTCTGCTGCCCTTCACCCTGCTGCGGCGGCCGATCCAGAACCGGTTTCTGCGCTCCTTTTTGTACTATGTGCCCTATGTCACCCTCGCGGTGATGACCTTCCCCGCCATTCTCGATGCGACCGCGAGCCCCATTTCGGCCTGGATCGGCTTTGCGGCGGCCGCCGCTCTGGCGCTGGCGGGCAAGGGGCTGTTCACCGTCTCGCTCTCGGCCTGCGCGGCCGTCTTTCTGGCCGAGCTGGTGCTGGTCTGAGCGGCGGGCGGCCCCGCGGGGTGCCCGGCGGCGCAGAGGCGCACAAAAACCGCTCAGCCGCCGGGCCCTGCATACCGCCCGCCGGTTTGGCGCATACTGCCTTTGAGAGCCCACGCCCTTTTCCGGGCGGCGAGGCCCCCATAAAGGAGGCAGTTTTATGAAAGCGAGTGTCGATCAGGAGGGCTGCATTGCCTGCACCCTCTGCATCAGCGTCTGCCCGGAGGTGTTCGGCATGAACGCCGAGGGCAAAAGTCAGGTGATTGCTGACCCCATCCCGCCGGACAGCCTTGCCAAGGCCCAGGAGGCCGCCGACACCTGCCCGGTCTCGGTCATCAGCATCAGCGGCTGACCCCGGCCGGGCCGCGCCCCGGCGTCCCCACCGCGCACAAAACCGGCGCGCCGTCTGCCCCCCATTCCGGGAGGATTTGACGGCGCGCCGGTTTTGGCGTATAATAAGGCGTGCAAAAACCGTTTTGCTGCCCGCCCAACCGGCGGGGTCCGCTTGCCGCGGTTTTCCACAACGGGGTGTTGCGCAGTTGGTAGCG
>DKVN01000023.1:13677-14582 GCA_002491225.1 Faecalibacterium sp. UBA7177 | reverse complement strand
TTCCAAGCCCGTCGGAAAAATTTGCTCTTACTTTGGCAAACGCTTTGTTTTTAGACAGTTTGTTGGGGGCCATCTCAAACTGCCGCATGTTTTCTATAGTATAGCATAACAGGACGAAAAGGGCAAAGGCGGCGGACGGCCATCCCGCGGGGTTTGAAATTGCCGCCCAAAGGCGGTATAATGACATACAGACAGATATGCCGCGCCAAAGGCGAAAAGGGGGAACCGGCATGCGCAGTGTGACCGTGATGCTCAAACCGGCCAGCAGCCTGTGCAACATGCGCTGCCGGTACTGCTTTTACGCCGATGAGGCCGGCAAGCGGGAGATCCCCAGCTATGGGCTGATGAGCGTCGACACCCTCAGCGCGGTGCTGGAAAAGGTCCTGGCCGAGGCCACCCACAGCTGCACCATCGCCTTTCAGGGCGGGGAGCCCACCCTGGCCGGGCTGCCGTTTTTCCGGCGGGCGGTCGCGCTCTGCAAGGAGAAAAATATCCATCACTGCGCCATCCCGTTTGCCATCCAAACGAACGGCCTGCTGATCGACCGGGAATGGTGCGAGTTTTTTGCCGAGCACCGCTTCCTGGTCGGCGTCTCGCTGGACGGCCCTAAGGACCTGCACGACGCCAACCGCCCGGACGCCGAGGGCCGCGGCAGCTACAACCGGGTGCTGCACGCGCTGCAGCTGCTCGAAAGCTGCGGGGTCGAGACCAACATCCTAACGGTCGTCACCGCCGAGACGGCCCAAAACTACCGCCGGGCCTACCGCTTTTTCACCCGCAGCGGGTTTGATTATCAGCAGTACATCCCCTGCCTCGACCCGCTGGGGGAGCCGCGGGGCCAGCAGCCCTGGTCGCTGACCCCCGAGCGGTTTGAGCAGTACCTGAAAACCGCCTTTGACTGCTGG
>DKVN01000023.1:1477-13331 GCA_002491225.1 Faecalibacterium sp. UBA7177 | reverse complement strand
ACGGCCAGCCTCCCGAGGCCTGCGGCATGCTGGGCCGCTGCGGGATGCAGTATGTCGTGGAGGCGGACGGCAGCGTCTACCCCTGCGATTTCTACATGCTGGACGCTTACCGGCTGGGCAACCTGAACACCGACACGATCGCCCAGATCGATGCAAAGCGCAAAGAGATCGGCTTTGTGGAGCAGAGCCTCCAGCCCGACCCGGAATGCCAAACCTGCCCATGGCTCCGCCTTTGCTGGGGCGGCTGCCGCAGGGACCGGGACGACGGCCGGGGCGGGGTGGGCCGCAACTACTACTGCGCCGCCTACAAGCACTTTTTCGAGTACGCCTGGCCCCGGCTGGGCGAGGTGTACCGAACCCTTACGCAGAGCCCGGCGCAGGGCTGGCGGCAGGAATAAGAGGAGGAGCACGCAATGGCGATCTTAGCGCTGCCGGTCAGCTTTCTGGCCTCGATGGCCGGGGGCATCGCGAGCGGCATCGCCGGGCGGCAGGTCAACAAAACAATCGACGGCAGCCAGGTGGAAAAGCTCTTCATCGCCCTGATGGTAATCATCATCGGCATCAGCTGCTGCAACACCTGGGCCTTTGCCCACAACCTCACCTGAGCGTCGCCCGCCGCCGCGCCCAAGACCCCGCAAAAGAAGGAGGCCGTCCCCCGTATGCCCTACACCGCCCTGGCGCTGCAGCGCCCCATCCGCATCGAGCAGCTGATCTCGGTGCACTATTTTGAGTTTGGCCCGGACTATGTCTTTGCGGGCGAGAGCCACAATTTTTGGGAGCTCGCCTATGTGGACAAGGGCGAGATCGTGGCCGTGGCAGGGGACACCGAGCGCCCGCTGCGCCGCGGGCAGATGATCTTCCACGCGCCCGGCGAGTTCCATAGCCTGCGGGCCGCGGGGCAGACCTCGCCGAACCTCGTCATCACCGCCTTTTGCTGCGAGGGCCCCACCATGCGCTTTTTTGAGGGCCGGGTGCTCACGGCGGGAGAGGCCGAGCGGGCCGCGCTGGCGGTGGTGGTGGAGCAGGCGGCCGCCGCCTTTTCCACCCCGCTGGACGACCCCTTTTCGCAGCATCTCGAGCGGCGGCCGGACGCCCCCTTTGGGGCCGAGCAGCAGATCGCCCTGGCGCTGGAGGGGATGCTGCTGGGGCTGATCCGGCAGGGGCTGGAGGACCCCGCCAGCACCGCGCCCGGCCGCCCCGGCCCCGGCAGCCAGCTGCGCACCCGGGACCGGGCCGAGCTCTTCGCCCGCACCTGCAGCTATCTCGAGGCAAACCTGCACCGGCAGCTGACCCTGGCCGAGATCTGCCGGGACAACCTGGTGGGCCGCAGCTACCTGCAAAAGGTCTTTCGGGAAAAAACCGGCGGCGGGGTGATGGAGTACTTTGGCCGGATGCGGATCGCCCGCGCCAGGGAGCTGATCCGGGAGGGACGGCACAACTTTACCGAGATCGCAGGCCTCCTGGGCTACACCTCGATCCACTATTTTTCCCGCCACTTCAAAAAGGCCACCGGCATGACCCCGTCTGAGTACGCCGGGTCGGTCAAGCTGCTCTCCCGCACCGGCCGGGGCGAGCGGGAGCGCGGATAAAACGGTGCCGGGCGAGGCAGAGATGGGCGTTTTGTATATCCTTTTGCCGAAAACGTCTATGGGAAAGTGCCCCCAAAACAGTTAGGATATTGGTAGACGCACCGCGGCCGCAGGAATGCCCCGCGGCAACAAAAGAACATATTTTTTTTTGAAGGAGTGTTTTGCATGGCGATCCTGGTAAGCGGCGGCGCCGGTTACATTGGCAGCCACACCTGTGTGGAGCTGCTGGCGGCGGGCTATGACATTGTGGTGGCGGACAACTTTTACAACGCGTGTCCCGAGGCGCTGCGCCGGGTGGAGCAGATCGCCGGAAAGTCCTTCCGCTTTTTTGAGGCGGACATGACCGACCGCGAGCAGGTCAAAAAGATCTTCGACGCCTGCCCGGACATCACGGCGGTGATCCAGTTCGCGGCCTACAAGGCGGTGGGGGAGAGCGTCTCCAAGCCGATCGAGTACTACCTCAACAACCTCAACACCACCCTCGTGATCCTCGATGTCATGCGGAATTACGGGGTCAAGAACTTCGTCTTCTCCTCCTCGGCCACCGTCTACGGCGACCCTGCCTCGGTGCCCATCACCGAGGATTTCCCGGTGGGGGCCACCACCAACCCCTACGGCACCACCAAGGCCTTCAACGAGCGCATCCTCACCGACTGCTGCGCCGCCGACCCCGACCTCAACGTCGCCCTGCTGCGCTACTTCAACCCCATCGGCGCGCACGAGAGCGGCCTCATCGGCGAGGATCCCAACGGCATCCCCAACAACCTCGTGCCCTACATCGCCAAGGTGGCGGTGGGCAAGCTGGAAAAGGTGCACGTCTTCGGCGACGATTACCCCACCCCGGACGGCACCGGCGTGCGGGACTATATCCATGTGGTGGACCTCGCCCGCGGCCATGTGGCGGCCATCCGCAAGCTGGAGCAGAAGCCCGGCCTCTTCATCTGCAACCTGGGCACCGGCCACGGCTACAGCGTGCTGGATGTGATCCACGCCTACGAAAAGGCCTGCGGCAAGCCGATCCCCTATGTCATCGACCCGCGCCGCCCCGGCGACATCGCCGAGTGCTGGGCCGACCCCGCCAAGGCCAGGGCCGAGCTGGGCTGGCAGGCCGAGTACGGCATCGAGCGGATGTGCGCCGACAGCTGGCACTGGCAGAGCCAGAACCCGGACGGCTACAAGGGCGCAGAGGGCTGAGGCCGCCGCGCGGGCCGCATATAGAAAAGAACAAAGCAGCAGCCGCCCCGGAACGTCCCGGAGCGGCTGCTGCTTTATGCGATGTGATATGGCTTTTTGAGTGACTTCGCGCGGGCGCGCAGCGCGCTGCCGCGGTGGGCCCGAGCGGGGCCCGCTCACCCCTGCCGCAGGTACTCCCCCGCGAAATAGGCGGCGGCGGCCCCGTCGGCGGTGGCGGTCACGATCTGCCGCAGCGGCTTTTGCCGCACATCCCCCACCGCGTACACCCCCGGCAGGGCGGTGCGGGTGGTCTCGTCCGCAATCAGATAGCCCTGTTCGTCCAGCGCCAGCTGCCCGGCAAAGAGGGCGGTGTCCGGCACCCGGCCCACCGCCACAAACACCCCATCGCAGGCAAGCTGCTCCCCGGCGGCCTCGGGCGCGTCGGTGCGGGCCAGCCGCACGCCGGTCACCGTCTGCCCGTGCAGAATTTCGGCCACCCGGCGGTTCCACAGGATCTCGACCCCGCCCGCGGCCAGCGCCTTTTCCTGCGCGGGGGCGGCCCGCAGGCTGCCGCGCCGGTGCACGAGAAAGACCTTTTTGCAGATGCGGGAGAGGTAGATGGCGTCGTCCGCGGCGCTGTTGCCGCCGCCCACCACCACCACCGTTTTGCCGCGGTAGAACATCCCGTCGCACACCGCGCAGTAGCTCACCCCGCGGCCGGTCAGGGCCTGCTCCTCCGGCAGGCCCAGCCGCCGGGGGCTCGCCCCGGTGGCCAGCACCACCGTGCGGGCCAGTACCTCGCCGCCCGCCTCGCCCGCGGGCACATCAAGGGTGATCCGCCTGGGGCTGGCGGCAAGGTCCACCGCCGCCGCCCCGGCCCAGATCGTTTTGGCCCCGAACCGCTCGGCCCCGGCCTGCATCCTCTGGGCCAGGGCAAAGCCCTCGACCCCCTCGTCAAAGCCGGGGTAGTTGTCGATCACGCCGGTGGCGGCCATCTGCCCGCCCGGCGCGGTTTTTTCCAGCACCGCCACCGTAAGGCCCGCCCGCGCGGCGTAGAGGGCGGCGGTGTAGCCGCCCGGCCCGCCGCCGATGACGGCCATGTCGTAAACGGTGGGGCTCATAGCTTCGTTCGGCATCCCGCTGCCTCAGCCCTGCCAGCCCGCGGCCTTGGCAAGCTCCTCGTCGATGACCACCACCACGTCCGGGTGCAGCTTGAGCAGGGTGCTGGGGTTGTGGGTGGTGATGCTGCCGTCCGCGATCAGCCCGCGGATGGCGTCGGCCTTGGCCGGGCCGTTGGCGATCAGCACCACCTTTTTGGCGGCCAGAATGTCCGCCATGCCCATCGTGATGGCGGTGGTGGGTACCTCGTCCCGCGAGTCAAAGAAGCGGGCGTTGGCGTTGATGGTGCTCTCGGTCAGCTGCTCGATGTGGGCCTCGGCGGTGAGGGTATCGCCCGCCTCGTTAAAAGCGATGTGCCCGTTGTTGCCGATGCCGAGCAGCTGCAGGTCGGCCACCCCGCCCTCGCGCACCTTGGCCTCGAGCGCGGCGGCGTTGGCGGCGGCGTCGCCCATGCCCTGGGCCACATAGGTGTTGGCCTTGTCGATGTTGATGTGGTCAAAGAGGTTGGTATTCATAAAATAGCGGTAGCTCTGGGGATGGGTCTCGGGGATGCCGCAGTACTCGTCGAGGTTGACGGTATGCACCCGGCTGAAGTCCACCTCGCCCTTTGCGCAGGCCTCGATCAGCTTTTTGTACATCGGCACCGGGGTGCCGCCGGTGGCAAGGCCCAGCTTGCAGTCCGGTTTTTCGCGCACAAGGTCGCAGAACATCTTGGCCACATAGGCGCAGCTCTCGTCATAGCTTTTGGTCACAACAACCTGCATGGTAGGAACACTCCATTCTTTCGTTGTTCTTTTGTTGGTTTTGCGTCCCGCCTCGCCGAGGCAAGGCGGTTTGATACCCTTTTTATCATATCGCAAAAAGCCCGTTTTGAACAGTCCCTAAGATGCCCAAAGTTTGCACAAAAGATTTGGCGTGGGGCTCATCCCGCCCCGGTGGCGAAACTGTGTGTAGCCCGAGAACACAAAATTTTTTTCAAACTTTTGTCATCAAAATGAAATAAAACCGGCCCCCGGCTCGTTTCATCAATAAGAGCGCCCGGTTTTGGCAGCCCAAAAGCGGCAGGCCGAGGGCGCGGGGAGGGATCAGCAATGCGGTGGATGTGGATCGTAGGCGGAATTGCGGCAGCCTGTGCGGCTTTGGGGCTGCTGGCCTTTTGGACACGGCGGGCCGCCCGCAGCAGCAGGGGAGAGATCAGCGTGATGGCCACGGTGCGCCGGGTCAACCTGGCGGGTCCGCAGGGCCCGGTGGCCAGCTTTGCGCTGCCGCGGGAGAAGGAGCTCCAGCTTCGCCTGCCCGCCGCGATGGCGCGGGAGCTTGCGCCCGGCCAGCGCGGGGTGCTGACCTACCGCGGCCGGGAGTTCGTCTATTTCATCCACCGGGAGGGCCCGGAGGCCGCGGCGGCCAAAGAGGTCTCCTGAAGGTGGAAGCTGGGCCCCCGGCCCGGCCAGCCTGCGGCAGCAGGCAGCAGGATGAAAACGAAAAAAGAGCCCGCCGCCCCGGCGCGTTGGCGCGCAGGGGGCGGCGGGCGTTTGCCGTTTTGGGGCCTTTTTAGGGGAGGGGAGAACGGCACCGGGCTGCCCGAAGCTCAATTTTGCCCGGTGCCCTGTCCGCCCCTCACGGCCAGGCGCGGCTCAGCCCAGCCCATACAGGGCAGTATACTTCTCCTCGAGATACTCGGCAAAGCAGGCGGGGTCAAAGGGCTCGCCGCAGGCGTTTTCCACCAGCCAGCCCGGCTCCTTTTCGGTGCCGTACTGCCAGATACGCTCCTCGAGCCAGGCGTTGATCGGCCCAAAGTCCCCGGCCTCCAGCAGCCCATCCAAATCGAGCTCCCGCTTCATCCGGCGCAGCATCTGGGCCCCGTAGGCGCTGCCCAGCGCGTAGCTGGGGAAGTAGCCGATATCCCCCATGCTCCAGTGGATGTCCTGCAAGCAGCCCTCGGCGTCGCTGGGCACCGTCACCCCGAGCAGATCTTTCATCAGGGCGTTCCAGGCGCCGGGCAGCTCCTCCACCGTCAATTCGCCCGCCATCAGCTGCTTTTCCAGCCGGTAGCGCAGCAGGATGTGCAGGCTGTAGGTCAGCTCGTCCGCCTCGGTGCGGATGAGGCTCGGCTCGGCCCGGTTCACCGCGGCGTACAGCTCCTCGCAGCGTACCCCCGCCAGCTGGGTGGGGAACAGCTCGACGAGGTCCGGCCAGAGCGAGCGCAAAAAGGGCAGGCTGCGGCCGAGGTAGTTCTCATAAAAGCGGCTCTGGCTCTCGTGCACCCCCATGCTGGCCCCGCTGGCCAGCACCGTGTACTTGAGCCGGTCGGCGGTGTGCAGCTCATAGAGGGCGTGGCCGCTCTCGTGCACAACGCTGTACAGGCTGCTGGTCATGTCCTGCGGGTCATAGTGGGTGGTGATGCGCACGTCCCCCTTGTAAAACTCGGTGGTAAAGGGGTGGGCGCTCTCGCCCATCGCGCAGTGGGCGGGGTCCACCTGCATCCGGCGCATCACCCGGCGGGCAAGCTCGGCCTGCTGGGCAAGCGGCCAGTCCTGATGGAGAAAATCGGTGCGGATGGCTTTGCCCTCCTTCTGGATGCGGGCCAGCAGCGGCACGATCTTCGCCTGCAGGGCGTCAAAAAATTCGTCCAGCATCTCGGTGCTCGCGCCCCGCTCATACTCGTTCAGCCAGTGGTCGTAGGGGGCCTTTTCTGGCGAGAGATACCCGGCCCAGCGGCGGCGGGTGTCGACGATCTGCTTGAGGTAGGGGGCAAACGAGGCGTAGTCGTTGTTCGCCCGCGCCTTGACCCAGACGTTCTGGGCGGTGCTGGTCAGTTTGGAAAACGCGGCGTACTCCTCGGCGGGCAGCTTGCTCAGCTCGTCATAGCTGCGCTGCAGCTCCCGCACCTCGGCGGCCTCCTGCTCGGTCAGGGCTCCGGCGCGGGCGGCGGCGAGCAGCTCGGGCAGGCCGCTTTCGGTCATCAGGCGGTGCTGGGCCGCCGAGAGCACCGCCATCGCCTCGCCGCGGCCCTCGCTGCTCTCGGGCGGGGCCACCGTGGCGTCGTCATAGCTGATCGCGGTCAGCGCGTAGTGGTAGGCGAACAGCTGCTTTTCAATCTCGCGCAGCTGCTGCATGGGGGTAGGCATGGGTTCGTCCTCCTTCTTTCCCCGCGCCGGGCGGCGCGGGGCTGGTACTTTTTCTGTTTTCCAGTATAGCATACTTCGCGCCGGAATACACCCCCGGTGCGGCGCGCATCTTGCCCCCGCGCCCGCGGGGGCGTATAATGGAACAAACCGACCCACAGGAGGAACAACAGGATGAACCAAAACGGTGAGATGGCCGCCCCCGCGCGGCCGCTGCCCTACCAGCTGGTGGCGCTGGATGTGGACGGCACCCTCGTGGTGCCGGGGCAGGGCTGCGCCAGCCCGGCAGTGCAGCGGGCAGTCAAAGCGGTGCAGGCGCTGGGGGCCAAAGTGGTCATCGCCAGCGGGCGGTGCCAGTTTGCGGCGGTGGATGCCCGGGTGCTGGGCGGCATCCGGCCGGACTACGCTGTCTGCGCCGGGGGCGCGCAGGTCACCGACGCGGCCGGAAACGCGCTGGCCGCCCACACCCTCACCCCCGAGCAGATGTACGCGCTGGTGGATTATTGCGAAAATTACGACCATGCGCTGGCCTTTTCCTTCAAAGACCACTACTATGTCTACATCGGCTACGAGGAGGTCTGGCGGTACTACGGCAGGATGGCCGAGCACGCCGAGTTTCTGGCGAACGGCGAGGATCAGGACCGTCACCTGCAGGATATGCCCTACGCGGCCTTCTGCCACATGACCCCCGAGCATGTGGCCGGGTTCGGGCAGCTGTACGGGCATCTCGGCCTGCGGTTCATCCCCTTTGCGCCGGGCTGGTACGACATCTGCCAAACCGGCCTGACCAAGGCCAGCGGCCTTGCGGATCTATTGGGCCGTCTGGGCCTGCCCGCCAGCGCGGTGCTGGCGATGGGGGACGGCGAAAATGATGTCGAGCTGCTGCGGATGGCGGGCCTCGGGGTGGCGATGGCCAACGCCGCCCCCGCCGCCAGGGCGGCGGCTGACCGCATCGCCCCGGATGTCCGCCAGGACGGCGCGGCGCGGCTGCTCGACGAGGTGTTCGGCCTGGGGCTGGGCCTGCCGCCGCTGGGCGGCGCGGGCAACGAGCGCGCCCCGTCGGTGAGCACCCCGCTTGCCCCGGCCGCGCAGGCCGCGCGGGAGGACACGCCGTGAGCCTCGCGCCGGTGTACGCCCCGGGTGCCCGGCTGCTGATCCTGGGCAGCTGGCCCAGCCCCAAAAGCTGGGAGATGGGCTTTTACTACGGCCACCCCCAAAACCGCTTCTGGCCGCTGCTGGCAAGGCTCTGCGGCTGCGCGCCGCCCGCCCGGCTGGACATCCCGGCCAAGCGGGCGCTGATCGAGGGCCACGGCCTCGCCCTCTGGGATATCCTGGCCAGCTGCACCATCACCGGCGCGTCGGACGCCTCGATCCGGGACGCGGTGCCCAACGACATCCCGGCTCTCTGTCAAAAGCTGCCCATCGAGCGGGTGGTCTGCAACGGGGCGGCGGCCGCGCGGCTCTACGAAAAATACGCCCAGCCCGCCACCGGCCTTGCCGCCCTGCGGCTGCCCAGCACCAGCCCGGCCAACGCCGCCTGGAGCCTCGACCGCCTCGCCACCCCCTGGGGCGAGGCGCTGGGGCCGTATCTCTGACTGCAAACCGCCGGTTCACAGGGACACATACCCCTTCAGGCATCCCCAAAACAGCTCCAGCATTTCCTCCGGGCTTTCCTGAAATTCATTCCTGATCCACGCGGTGAGAAGACCGCAGGCAGCCCCGGCAAAAAAGTGGGGCTGGTATCGGTTGTTCATGGCGTTTAACTGCTCGATATGCTCAACGGTTGTCTGGTATAAGGCTCGGTAGATCCTGTCTCCCATGCCACGGCGGATAAGGATCTGGAGAGGCCGCTTGTAGTTCAGCAGAAGGCGAAATATCTGGAGAGTATTGCCTCGAATGTCATCGCTTGTAAACATGGCCCTGTTTGTCATATCCTGGGCGATCTCCGCCAGCTGATCGTCGATCACCTGATACAGATCCAGATAATTGCGGTAAAATGTGGCGCGGCTGATCCCCGCCCTCGTCACCAGTTCGCACACGGTGATGTTTTTGATATCTTTCTTGTCCAGCAGTTCAAACAGTGCCTGCGTAATATATTCTCTGGTGTTGGTTTTTCTCATCTCACCGCCCGGAAAGCAGGGAGAGATTTTATGAAACTGATCGACTATCAGGACAAGGTCTGCATCGTCACTGGCGCGGCCAGCGGGATCGGAAAAGCGGTGTGTCAAAAGCTTGTGGAGCTGAAGGCAAAGGTGTATGGTCTGGACCGCAACACGGCCGAGATCGATGGGCTGGCGGGCTTTGTCGCAGCCGATTTGTCCAGCAAGGACAGCATTGATGAGGCCTTCGCCCAACTGCCCCGATCCATCGACTGTTTTTTCGGCGTGGCTGGCTTGTCCGGCGCAAAGACCAGCTATTGGACTACCTTCACGGTAAACTTCATTGCCAATAAGTACATCACCGAAACCTATCTGGAACCCCGCATGGCTCCGGGCAGCAGCATTGCTTATGTTACCAGCTGTGGCGGTCTGATGTGGGAAAAGTGGAGAAGGGAATACAAAAAGATCATGGACTGCAAAACCTGGGAGGAGATGGTCGCCTTTATGAAAAAAGCCGCACCGAAGGACGGTGTTGGCATCATGGCATACACCTTATCAAAACGCGCCATGAATTATTATACGACCCTGAAAGCAGTGGACTACGCTGCCAAAGGGATCCGGGTAAATGCGCTGCTTCCCGGTTCTACCGACACGGGAATGAAGCAGGAGTTTGAAAAAATGGCGGGCGGGCAGGAAAAGCTGCTGAAGGAAAATGGTACCATTGGCCGACTGGCAACCCCGGAGGAGATGGCCGCGCCGCTGTTGTTTTTGAACTCTGACATGGCCGGGTTTGTCTCAGGATTGATGCTTATTGCAGACATGGGCCATAACGGAGAGAAGGTGCTGGGCAGAAGCAGGAATCAATTGGATGTGCCTGCTGCACTGGGCATTTACAACACAAAATTCTTCCAGAATATGCTGAAAAACAAGACTTCATAACGACGCTGCACGGCGGACATCCCTGATCTGGGACGTCCGCCGTGCATTTGGTTTGCGGCCTTTTCCTATGCAGTTCAGCAAATATGTATTTCGCGGATGCTGCCCATAAGGTTGGCCCACTGACAGCGAAACGGGGTTGAGCATTCGCCCTGTCTGAAAGCGTGCATTCGTCCCATACATCCGCCCTTGCATTTTTTGCACAAAAAAGGTACAATAAATTTGATTATGATGGGGCAGCAGGTGAAATCCCCCTGCCGTCCCGCCCAAACCACGAGCGACAAGCTCCTTGACGAGGCGTTCTGTGATGAGCAAATGGATCACCAAAACCGAAAAATCGGTGCTGCCCCTCTACGCGGCGGGGCTGGCGGCGCTGCTCTGCGGGGCGTTTTTGCCCCTCTACCGGCTCTGGGCGCTGATCGTGCTGGCCCTGGTCACGGTAGGGGTCTACCTCGCGGCGGCCAAGCTCTGCCCGGTGCAGGTCACCCGATACGAAAAGCCCTTCATGACCGGCCGCAAGGATGCCGATGAGATGCTCGCCGCCATCGACCAGGGGGTCAGGCAGCTGCACGCCCTCAACGAGGCCATCCCGGACGACGCCCTCTCGGCGTCGATCGCCCGGATGGAGCAGGCCGGCGCGGGCATCCTGGCCGAGCTGGAGGGCTCGCCGGACAAGGCCGGCCAGCTGCGGCGGTTCGCCAACCACTACCTGCCGGACGCGGTCAAGATCCTCTCCCTCTACGCCAGGCTCGATGCGAGCGGGGTCAAGGGCGAAAACGCCCGCGCCGCCCAGGCCGCGGTGGAGGAGAACGCCGCCTCGATCGCCACCGCCTTTGAAAACCAGCTCGACGCCCTCTTCGCCGCCGAGGCGCTCGACCTCGACACCGACCTTGAGGTGCTGCAAAACATGCTCAAGGGCCAGGGCCTCAGCTGAGCAGCGGCACGGCAAAAACCAACCCTGCCTCAGCCATGCCCCCCTGCCGCCCCGAGCCGCCCGTGCCGCGCGGCGGCCCCTCTTCCACAATGTGTTCAAGAACCATCTCAAATAAAAAAAGACCCAGTGCGCCGCCAAACCCGGCGCGCGGAAAGGAAGGCACCCCATGGAAGAAAACCTGACCCCGACCCTGTCTCTTGACGAGCCCGTCACCCCCACCCTCACCCTCGACCCCGCCGCCGAGGAGGCCGAGGCCGAAAAGCAGCCCGAGGCCCCCAAGGCCGAGCCGGTCAAGATCGAGGAGACCCCTCTGAGCCCCGAGGAGCAGAAGATGGTGGACGACTTTGCCGAAAAGATCGATATCACCAACGCAAACCTTGTGTTGCAGTACGGCGCGGCCAGCCAGAAGAAGATCAGCGATTTCAGCGAGGCCGCGCTCGACAAGGTGCGCACCAAGGATATGGGCGAGGTCGGCGGCATGATCACCGATCTTGTCGGCGAGCTCAAGGGCTTCGACGCCAACGAGGAGTCCAAGGGCATCTTCGGCTTCTTCAAAAAGTCCTCCTCGAGCCTCGACCAGATGAAGACCAAGTACGCCAAGGTCGAGACCAACGTGGACAAAATTCAGGGGATGCTCGAAAACCATCAGGTCACCCTGATGAAGGACATCGCCATGCTGGATAAGATGTACGAGCGCAACATGGTCTATTTCAAGGAGCTCACCATGTACATCCTGGCCGGCAAAAAGCGCCTTGCCCAGGTGCGGGAAAACGACCTCAAGGAGCTGCTGGCCAAGGCCGAGCGCACCGGCCTGCCCGAGGACGCCCAGGCCGCCCGCGACCTTGCGGATATGTGCACCCGCTTTGAGAAAAAGCTCTA
>DKVN01000023.1:0-1071 GCA_002491225.1 Faecalibacterium sp. UBA7177 | reverse complement strand
GACATGACCAACGAGCTGCTCAAAAAGAACGCCGAGACCCTCAAGCAGGGCACCATCGCCACGGCGCGCGAGTCCGAGCGGGGCATCGTGGACATCGAGACCCTGCAAAAAACCAACCGCAGCCTGATCGAGACGCTGGACGAGCTGGGCAAGATCCAGTCCGAGGGGCGGGCCAAGCGCGCCGCCGCCGAGGAGGAGCTCGGCCGCATCGAGGGCGAGCTGCGCCAGAAGCTGACGGAGCTGAAATAAGATGGAACAACATTCCCAGGCAAACGAGCCCCGCCCCGATCCGGGCTTCTCCCAGCTGCTCGAGGACAGCGGCAAGGCCCCCGCGCCCAAAGGAAGCATCTCCCGCGCGGCCGAGCTGCCGGGCGAGCAGCCCCTCACCGGCCCCCAGCGGGCGCTTGCCCGGTTTGAGGAGTCGCTGCCCGCCGCCCTCAAAAAGCGGGCGGTGGCCGCGGCCTTTCTGGTGGTCATGCTGCTGGCGGCGGTGTTCGGGCTGGGCGGGGCCAAACTCACGGCCTGGCAGCGCGAGACCGAGAGCCTCTACCTCAACGGGGACGGCAGCAGCTACGACACCGGCATCGTGGACGAACTGAGCGCCGCTGTCAGCGCGGCCCAGAGCATCACCGACCTCTGCGCCGCCCAGTTGGGCGAGGAGGACGCCGGGGTCGCCGCCGCCCGCGCGGCCATCGGGCAGTGCCGCAGCGTCACCGGCGGCCCGGCCAGCGCCTGTGAGGCGAACGAGGCGCTGCAAAGCGCCGTCAGCTACCTGTACAACGCCGTGCGCCACGGGATGGACGGCACCGCGGGCCAGGCCCTGCAGGGCCAGTGGAGCGATTTCACCGCCCATCAGGATATCATGGCGCGCAGCGGCTACAACTGGGCGGCGGAGGAGTACAACCGGGTGCTCGGCGGCTTCCCCGCAAACCTCATCGGCGCTTTGTGGGGCGCTGAGGAATTGGAGCGTTTTGGATGAACAAGCGGCTTTGCGGCCCGGGCGCGCCGGTCAGGGAGCGCCGCGGGCAAACCCGACCAAACGGCCGCCGGTACGCCCGGCTGGCGCTGCTG
>DKVN01000054.1:4934-5676 GCA_002491225.1 Faecalibacterium sp. UBA7177 | reverse complement strand
GCCGTCCCGCCCGGCGGGACGGCGGCTCCTGTTCTGTGTGTTTTGCCGGGCTTTCGCGCCGTGCGGCGCAAAAGTCCCCAAAAAGGAGGCAACGCATATGACCCAAACCAATGCGGCGGCCGCCCCCGCCCAGAAAAAGAAGAACAACCGGGCCCGCCGTGAGGCGGCGCAGGGGTACCTGTTCGTCAGCCCCTACCTTGTCGCGTTCACCATCTTTACCGGCATCCCGTTTTTGTCGGCCTTCGCGCTCTCCTTCGTCAATGTCAAGTTCATCTCCAAGCTGGAAAACCTGCAGTTTGTGGGCTTTAAGAACTTCGCCCGCTTCTTTGCCGACAAAAACGCCCTGGCCGCGCTGGGCCGGTCGGGGCTGTACACCCTCATCTATGTGCCGGTGATCATGGTGCTCAGCTTTATCCTGGCCTTTCTGCTCAACAAGGGCGTATTCTGGGCCAAGGGCATCCGCTCGATGGTTTTTCTGCCCTACATCTCCAACATGGTGGCGGTGGCGGTGGTCTTTCAGCTGCTGCTCGGCCCCCGCGGCCCCTTCTTCCTGCTGCAAAAGTTCTTTGGCAGCGAGGATCCCATCATCCCCCTGCTCAACCAGAAATGGGCCCTGCCAGTCGTGGTGCTGATCGCGGTGTGGAAGGGCATCGGCCTCAACTTCCTCACCTACCTCGGCGCGCTGCAGGGGGTGGATCAGACCCTCGTGGAGGCGGCTGAGATCGACGGCGCCAACCGCTGG
>DKVN01000054.1:763-4646 GCA_002491225.1 Faecalibacterium sp. UBA7177 | reverse complement strand
GACGGCGCCAACCGCTGGCAGCAGATCAAAAACGTGGTCATTCCGGCGGTGGCCCCCACCACCTTCTTTTTGACCATCAGCTCGATCATCACCAGCCTGCAGAACTTCACGGTCATCCAGTCCCTCACCGACGGCGGCCCCGGCCAGGCCACCACCGTGATGTCGGTCAACATCGTCAACACGGCCTTCCTCAAGTACGAGACCAGCTACGCTTCCGCCCAGGCTATCGTCATCTTCGCGATCGTGATGGTCATCACCGCGATCCAGTGGCGCGGCCAGAAAAAATGGGCCAACGACTAAAAGGAGGGAACAACCATGCGTGCAAAAAAGAAACTGACCGGCAAGGTCATCCTCACGGTGGTCATGCTGGTGCTGGGCATCGCCTGCATCTACCCCTTCCTGTTCATGGTATCCTCCTCCTTCAAGCCCAGCGGCGACGTGCTCTCCACCCCGCTGCAGCTGATCCCGAAAAACTTTACCATGATCAACTTCGATACCCTCTTCAATAACCCCTACTACGACTTTTTCCTGTGGTATCGCAACACGGTGGTCATGACCGGCCTGACCCTGCTCTTAAAGCTGTTCGTCGTCACCATCACGGCCTACGGCTTCTCCAAGATCAACTTCCCCGGGCGGGACACCATCTTCCTGGTGCTGCTGGCAGCCCTGATGATCCCCGGCGACATCATGATCATGCCCCGGTACATCATCTTCAAGCAGCTGAACATCCTCAACACCCAGTGGTCGCTGATCCTGCCCGCGGCGGTGGACGTCTACTTCGTATTTCTCTTGCGGCAGGCGTTTACCGCCATCCCAAATGAGCTGAGCGAGGCGGCCCGCATCGACGGCTGCGGCCACTTCACCATCTACCGCAAGATCATCCTGCCCCTGTGCATGCCGCAGGTGTCCACCATGCTGCTGTTCAGCTTCGTCTGGAGCTGGAACGACTACATGGGCCCCTACCTCTACATCTCGGACATCAACCGTCAGATGCTGTCGGTTGGTATCAAGCTCTTCTCGGCCGGGCAGGCGCAGGACTACGGCGCCCAGATGGCAGGCGCGACATTGGTGCTCGTGCCGGTCATCATCGCCTTCTTCCTCTGCCAGAAGTACTTCGTCGAGGGCATCACCTCCGGCGCGGTCAAGGGCTAAGGATCACAGCGTTTCCCAAAATGACCCAGGGGGCGGGGGCAGGTACGCCTGCCCCCGCCCTCCGCTTTTCAGAACCATTTTCTTTCAAAAACGAGGTTTTCTGTGATGAAGGATCGTGAACTGCTGCCCCGCACCGGCAGCTTTTACAAGGCAAACCTGCACTGTCACACCGTCCTCTCGGACGGCCGGTGGACCAAGGAGCAGGTCAAACAGGAGTATCAAAAGCGAGGCTATTCGGTCGTCGCCTTTACCGACCACCGCCATTACGGCTGGCACCCGGAGCTGATGGACGAGAATTTTATCCCGATCGCGGCCTTTGAGGCCGACCTCAACGAGCCCTTCCCGCCCTCCGGCTCCTTCTCCCGGGTGCGCACCTACCACCTCAACTTTTATGACACCGACCCTGCAAACCGCACCGGCTTTGAAGCGATCCAGCCGCCCCAGCGGTATGGGGACATCCCGGCGCTGAATGAGTTTTTGCAAACCATGAGCGAGGACGGCTTTTTGTGCTGCTACAACCACCCCTACTGGTCGCTGCAGAGCAGCCCGGACTATCTGCCCCTGCAGCACCTCTTTGCGATGGAGATCTACAACCACGGCTGCGAGCTGGACGGCCTGTACGGCTACGCCCCCCAGGCCTACGATGAGATGCTGCGGGCGGGCCAGCGCATCGGCTGCCTTGCCACCGACGACAACCACGACTGCTACGCCCCCGGCAACCCCCAGTGCGACTCCTTCGGCGGCTTCACCATGCTGCGGATGCCGTCCCTGAGCTACGCCAACGTGATCGGGGCGCTGCAAAGGGGCGACTACTACGCCTCAAGCGGCCCGCTGATCGACCAGCTCTATGTAGAGGGGGACACCGTGTGGGTGCGCTGCAGCCCGGTGGAAAAGATCTACCTCGTCACCGAGGGGCGGCACTGCCAGATGCGCTTGGCCGACCCCGGCCGCACCATCACCGAGGCGGCCTTCCCGCTCAAGGGGGACGAGGGCTATATCCGGGTGGACTGCCGGGACGCGCAGGGCCGCCACGCCTACTCTAACGCCTATTTTCTGGACGAACTTTGAGCGGGAAGTTGGAACCTGAACAGGGGCCGAGGCCCAAAGCGCCCCCAACCCCACCCGCAAACCGCGCCAAACCACTCAAAACGCGCGAGGACACGATAGAAGGGAGGCAGCCGCCCCCAAGGCCCCAGGCGGGCCCGGCGCGGGGCGGCGATTCAGCCATGACCACACAGCCCCTTTCCCGGCTCGAGGAGCCGCGGCAGGGCAGCGCATTGTTTTTGCTCTGCTGGGTCGCCTACGCGGCGGCCTACGTCGGGCGGTATGATTACTCCGCCGTGATGGGCGCGATGATCTCGGAGGGGGCGCTCAGCCTCTCGGCCGCGGGGGCGGTGTCCACCGGCTACTTCCTCTGCTACGCGGGCGGGCAGCTGCTGGGCGGGTTTCTCTGCCCGTATCTCTCGCCCTTTCGCATGATCTTTGGCGGGCTGGCCCTCTCGGGGGTCTGCAACCTCGGCATGAGCGTCGCGCCCCCGGCCTTGCTGGCGGCAATCTGGGCGGTCAACGGCCTTTTGCAGGCCATGATCTGGCCCCCCATCGTGCGGCTCTTTGCCGAGTGCATGCCGCTGGCCCAGCAAAAGGGGGCCTGCGTCAACATCAACTCCACCATCCCGGTCGGCACCTTCGCGGCCTATGGGGCCTGCGCCCTGCTGCTGGCCCTGGCCAGCTGGCAAAAGGCGTTTGTCACCTGCGGTCTGCTGATGCTGGCGGCCGCGGCCTTCTGGCAGGCGGCCACCGTGAGGCTGCGGCGGCAGGTACTGCTGCCCCGCACCGCCCCCGCGCAAAAACAAACCGGGGCGGACAAACAGACCGGGGCCTCCCGCAGCGTCCCGCGCCAGCTGCTGGCGGCGGGGCTGGGGCTCTTAATCCTGCCGGTGGTGCTGCACGGCGGCCTCAAGGACGGGGTCACCAGCTGGGTGCCCAGCATGGTGCAGGACCGGTTCGCCACCAGCCCGGCCTTTGCGGCGGCGGTCTCGATGGCGCTGCCGCTGGTCAACACCGGCGGGGCCTGGGCGGCCGGCTGGCTCGACCGCCGCGTCTTCCACAATGAGCTGAAAACCGTCTCGGCCCTCTTCACGCTGGCAAGCGTCTGCCTGGCGCTGCTGCCGCTGGCGGTGGGGGCCAGCATCGCGGCCTCGATGCTGCTGCTGGCTCTGGTCACCGCCTCGATGCTCGGCATCAACACCATGCTCATCAACGTGATGCCGGTGCGGGCCGGGCGCGGGGGCGGGGCGGCGCTGCTCTCCGGCAGCCTCAACGCCATGACCTACGCCGGGGCGGCCGCCGCCACCTGGGGCTTTGGCGCGGCGGCCGGGCAGTGGGGCTGGAGTGCGGTCTTCACCCTCTGGCTGGTGATGGCGGCGCTGGGCCTCGCGGTCGCCGCCGCCTGTATCCGCCGCTGGGGCCGCTTTGCCGCGGCATGTGACCAACAGACCGCAGCAACCGAATAAAAACAGATGACAAAAGAGCCAAAAAGGGGTACACTGTCAGGAGAAAGGGGTAAACTGCTATGAGCGAGCTGAACAAAGGCCGGGTGACCATCCCGACCGACCAGGACGCGGTGGCCGAGACCCTCGCGCTGAAGGAGCGCTGGGGCGCGGACGCCATCCGGGACTGTGACGGCACCGAGTTCCCGCCCGAGTTAAAGGACAGCGGGGCCAAGGTGTAC
>DKVN01000054.1:0-451 GCA_002491225.1 Faecalibacterium sp. UBA7177 | reverse complement strand
CACCCGCAAGGACAACGCCTGGGCCAAAGCGAACCCGGACGAGGTGCAGCAGTGCTATCTGATGACCGGCTTTCACACCGCGGCCGAGGGCCCGCTCGCGATCCCGCTGATGCAGGGGATCAGCAGCGAGCTGATGGCGGTGAACGACCGCGACGACATCCGCCGCTGGTGGGAGGTCGTCGACCGCACCACCGGCGCGGTGGTGCCGGTGGAGGCCTGGCGGTACGACGCGGCGTCCGGCAGCGTGGTGATCGAGGCCCCGCAGCCCTACCACGAGTACACGGTCAGCTTTTTGGCCTACCTCATCTGGGATCCGGTGCATATGTACAACTCGCTGACCAACGGCTGGACCGATGTCGAGCACCAGATCACCTTTGACGTGCGCCAGCCCAAGACCCACAGGTTCACGATGGAGCGGCTGCGCAAATTCATCGCCGAGCACCCGTATGTC
>DKVN01000012.1:1629-3666 GCA_002491225.1 Faecalibacterium sp. UBA7177 | reverse complement strand
TCCCTGCTCGTCTTTGACGAGCCGACCGGCAACCTCGACATCGCCAACGAGCAGCTGATCATCCGGGAGGCCAAAAAGCTGGCGCACGAGCGCGGGATCAGCGTCCTCAGCTCGCTGCACGGGCTCAACCAGGCCCTCAGCTTCGGCGACCGGTTCTTTTTGATGAAGGAGGGGCGCATCCGGTATTCCGGCGACCGGTCGGTGTTCACCGAGGCGGTGATCCGGGATGTGTTTGACAGCGAGGTGCGGATCATCGACCACGAGGGCGAAACGATCATCTTAGGAGGGAACTGACATGCAAACAAAAGGTTGGATCGCGCTGCTGCTGGCGGCGCTGATGGCCGTGGCCCTGTGCGGGTGCGGCGGCGCGGCAGGCAGCGCGCCCGCGGCAGGCAGTTCGGCGAGTGTGCCCGAGAGCCCCGCGGCCTCTCAGGACGAAGTGGCCTCCGAGCCGGAGCAGTCGGCAGCGATCACGGTCACCGATATGATCGGCCGCGAGGTGGCGGTCGTCCCCGGCAGCTACCAGCGGGTGGTCTGCATCGGCGCGGGCGCGCTGCGGATGTACAGCTATGTGGGCGATACCGCCCTGCTCTGCGGGGTGGAGGATATCGACAACCCCTCGCTGGAGGACCGCCCCAAAATGTTCGACAGCGCGGCGCGGCCCTATGTGCTCGCTTTTGGGGATGTGCTCGCCCAGCTGCCCTCCTGCGGGGTGGGCGGCCCCAACGCCCAGGCGGCCGAGGCCGAAAAGATCCTCTCCTGCGGACCGGACATCGTCATCTCGGAGTATGAGGATGTCGAAAAGGAGGACGCGCTCCAGCAGCAGTTGGGGGTGCCGGTCATCACCCTGCGCTCCGGACCCGGCGGCGTGTTCGACGAGGCGTTCAGCCAGTCGCTGGCGCTGCTGGGCGAGGTGTTTGGCACACAGGAGCGGGCCGAGGCCCTCACCAGCTTTATCGCCGCCGAGCGCGAGGAAATTTCCAGCCGCACCGCCGCCGTGGCCGATGCGGACAAGCCCGGCGTCTACATCTGCGGCCTGGGCAACTGGGGCACCACCGACCATCTGATGACCGCCGAACACTACCTGCCCTTCACGGTCGCCAACATCCGCAATGTCGTCACCGGGCTGGAGGCCCCCGGCATCCAGCCGCTTGAGGAGGAAAAGTTTGTCGAGCTGGGGCAGGAGATGGACGTCATCTTCATCGACGCCGCCGCCGTCAAGAACATCAAGCCCCTCTATGCCGAGGACAGCACCCTCTTTGATGCCTGCAAGGCCTGGCAGGAGGGCGAGGTCTACCTGCAGCTGGCCTACAACGCCTACTACACCAACTACGAGATCGCGCTCATCAACACCTGGTTCCTCGCTAAAACGGTCTACCCCGACCTCTTTGCGGATATCGACCTGACCGCCAAGACCAACGAGGTCACCGAGGCCTTCCTCGGGCAGGAGTTAGCCGAGGAGATCTTCGCTTTGCCCGGCAGCTTCGGCGGGTATCACAAGATCGACACCGCAACCTTCTTTGTTAGCTGACCGGGCCCCGGCCGCGGCAGGCCCGGCGCAGAGCAGAACGCAAAAAAAGCGGCCTCTCCCCACACTGTGTGAGGAGAGGCCGTTTTTCGATATTTGGCCAGTGGACGATGCTCACGCCTTCCAGAGGCTGTGCAGGTTGCAGTAGGCGTAAACCGCCTCCACCTCGTCGCCCTCGCACAGGGCAAAGCAGACCTCCGGCTTCTCGCCGGGGTGCAGCAGCTTGCGCTGGCTGCCCTGTCTGGTCTGCAGGCAGACCCACTCGATATAGTGCTCCGGCAGCATGGGGTGCTCCGCCGAGCCGACCCGCACCTTCACAAGGTTTCCCTCCACCTGGTATACCGGGATGTGCTTTTCCACGGCGGCGTCGGTGGTGCCGGGGATGATCTCGGTCATCTTCTGCCCGCAGCAGATCACCGGCACCCCGGCGTTCTTGATCATGGCGATGATGTTGCCGCAGTGCTCGCAGCGGTAAAATTTCAGTTCCATTGCAAAGTTCCTCCTTTTGA
>DKVN01000012.1:0-1307 GCA_002491225.1 Faecalibacterium sp. UBA7177 | reverse complement strand
AATGCTGGAGATATCGATAAAAGCATATCCTGCGTGCGCCAAAAAGTCAAGGGCAGGCTGCACAAAACCGGTGCACGGCCTTTGTGCAGGCTGTCCTCCATGCTTCAGCGCCTACTCTTTGGCAAAATACTGCTCGCCGCCGCCGGTGCCCACCGAGACGATGCCATACTCGCCGTGCTCCAGCACCTTGACCCCCAGCTCCCGGAAAAGCCCCTCAAAGCTGCCCCTGCCCGCGATGCCGTCGCCGGGGGCGCGGTAGGCGTCGCTGGCGGTGCGGATGTCGTATTCCACCCGCACCAGATACTGGTAGGGCATCTCCTCCCAACTTTGGCCTGCGGGCGGGGTGCCCGCCGCCACCGTGACCTCTTGGATCTCATATCCCGCCAGCCGCAGATCGTCCGGTACGGCGGGGTCGGTCTGGGCGGTCAGCCAGACCTTGGCCGCGGTGCGGCCCAGTACCTCCAGCGTCTCGTCCGGCTTGATCCAAAAGGTCAAAAGCGGCTCCTCCTCGCCCGTTTCCGGCCCGCTGGCGCTGTCCGCCGGGTCGGCCGCCGCGCTCTCGTCCGGCTCCGGGCTGGCGGGCGGCTCGGCCACCGGGAGAAACCGTTCGCCGTCCTGCACCTTAATGTAGATGAAGTTGCGCGACCCCTCCTCCCGGAAGATCAGCGCATCCTCCGCCGCCTCAAAACGGTTGACCAGCGGGAAGCCGATCTGATCGTCATCCCGCAGGGTCAGCACCCCATCCTCAAGCGCCCAGCTGCCCGTCCCGATGTAGCTGCTCAGGCTGCCCTCATAGTACCAGAAGCAGCCGTCCGCCTCAAGCCGGATGGTAAAATCGCCGCCAAAGCCATCCTTTTCGTACTGGTACACCCGGCCCGCAAGGTCAGCCGGGCTCACCGCGGGCTTTTTGGCGGGGGCAAAGGCCAGCACGGCGCAGAGCACCGCCACCCCTACCACTGCGCACAGCAGCACCCAGCGGGCCGGGGCCCTGCCGTGCAGGATCTGCCGGATGCGCCCTTTCACCCCGCCCTGCCCAAAGGCCGAGGCCCAGGGGCCCACCCGGCGGCCCGCCGCCATCGAGAGCAGGGCCCGGGCATACCCCTGCCGGGCTCCGGGGCCGAGCGTGCGCAGGGCGGCCTCGTCACAGCAGCGCTCCATGTCCTGCATCGCGAGGCAGTAGGCCAGCCAGACCAGCGGGTCGAACCAGTAAAGGCAGACCAGCCCCCAGGCCAGCGGGCGGATCACCCAGTCGCCCCGGCGCAGATGGGCCCGCTCGTGCAGCAGGATCATCCGCTCCTCCGCGGGCT
>DKVN01000011.1:4362-4553 GCA_002491225.1 Faecalibacterium sp. UBA7177 | reverse complement strand
GCGTTCGCTGGGTTTCGCGGCGCGATGAGATTTTTCCCGCCGCACACAATTTTGTGTGCGGCAAAATGGGGCCTGGGGGCGATGCCCCCAGCGAGGGGGGCCGGGGGGCCGCGCCCCCCGGACGGTGCCGGGAGCCCCCCGGCGTGCGCTGCGCCTTACAGCGCGAGATACCGCTTGGCGTTGTTGAAGCA
>DKVN01000011.1:0-4027 GCA_002491225.1 Faecalibacterium sp. UBA7177 | reverse complement strand
GGGGTACTCGCCGTTTTCGACCCAGCCGCCGATCAGGTTGCAGAGGACCCGGCGGAAGTACTCGTGGCGGGTGTAGCTCAAAAAGCTGCGGCTGTCGGTGAGCATGCCGATGAAGTTGCCCAGCAGGCCGAGGTTCGCCAGGCTGGTCATCTGGGCGGTCATGCCGGTCTTGGTGTCGTTGAACCACCAGCCGCTGCCCAGCTGGATCTTGCCCGGCACCTCCGGGCCCTGGAAGGCGCCCAGAATCGTCGCCAGCATGTCGTTGTCCGCGCCGTTCAGGCTGTAGAGGATCACCCGCGGCAGCTCGCCGGTCGCATCCAGCGCGTCGAGATAGCCGCAGATCGCCTCGCCGCAGCTGACGGTCGCCACCGTGTCAAACCCGGTGTCCGGGCCGAGCAGCTTGAACATCCGGCTGTTGGCGTTGCGCAGGCAGTTGTAGTGGATCTGCATCGCCCAGCCGTGTTTGGCGTACTCGCGGCCCAGGTGCAGCAGTACCGCCGTCTGGTACTTTTCGGCCTCCTCGGTGGTCACCGCTTCGCCCGCCATCGCCTTTTTGAAGATGGCGGTCACCTCCTCGTCGCTGGCCGGGCGGTAGGGCACGTAGTCGAGCCCCTGATCCGACGCGCGGCAGCCCGCCGCCGCAAAATATTCAATGCGGGCCGAGAGGGCCTTGCGCACGCAGTTGATGCAGCCCAGCTCGACGCCCGACACCGCGCTCAGCTGCCGCATGTAGTCGGCAAAGCCCGCCTTGTGGATGTTGACCGCCTTGTCCGGCCGGAAAGAGGGGCAGACCTTGACCGGGAAGCTGGCGTCCGCCGCCAGCTTTTTGTGCCATTCGAGGTCGTCGCAGGGGTCGTCGGTGGTGCCGATCATCGCCACGTTGCTCTGCAGGATCAGGCCGCGGACGGTCATGTTCGGGTCGTGCTGCAATTTGTCGTTGCAGAGGTTCCAGACCTCCTCGGCCGTCTCGCCGTTGAGGGTGCCGGTGTAGCCGAAAAAGCGCTGCAGCTCGAGATGGCACCAGTGGACCATCGGGTTGCCGATCGCCTTGGGCAGCGCCTCGGCGAACTTCTGGAACTTCTCGCGGTCGGACGCGTCGCCGGTGATGTACTTTTCGTCCACCCCGTTCGAGCGCATGACCCGCCACTTGTAATGGTCCCCCCCCAGCCAGACCTGGGTGATGTTCTCGAACCGGCGGTCCTCGAAGATCTCTTTGGGGCTGACATGGCAGTGGTAGTCCGCGATCGGCATGCCCTTGGCGTGCTCGTGGAAGAGGGTCTTGGCGGTCTCGGTCTCGAGCAGGAAATCCTTGTCCATAAACGGTTTCATGGTACTGGCACACTCCTTTTCTTTCACCGCCGCCGGGGGGAATGCCGGGCGGCTTGCCCCGGCGGCGTTTGGTACTGGATGATGGGGGGCTGTCAGCGCGCAAAAGGCGCGGGCGGCGCGACGCCCTCTCAGTCGGCTTCGCCGACAGCTCTCCCAGAGGGAGAGCCAAGGGGGGTGGGGGGCGCGGGCAGCCCGCTCAGAAGCTCAGGCCCCCGTAGTTGCCCCAGACCTCCCAGGGGTTGATGGGGGCCTCGCCCAGCCGCACCTCGCAGATGGTGTGGCCCTGCGCGGTGCCCAGCAGCTGGCCCTGCTGGACATAGTCCCCCTCCGAGACGTCGATCCGGGCCAGCAGGTAAAAGAGGCTCTTGAGCCCGCAGCCGTGCTCGATCACGACGCAGCGGCTGCCCGCCGCGAGGCCGGTAAAGACCACGCGGCCATCCGCCGGGGCGACGATCTCGGCCCCCGGCCGGGTGGCAAAGGTGACATTGTTGCTGCGGCGGCCGGGGATGGTCTTGTTGTACTCGGCCAGGGCCGGGTCGGCCGCGAGCAGGACGGGGTCGACGATGCGGTCGGTGTACTCGATGACCGCGTAGTTGCGCACCGGGTGCCCCTGCACCGGCTGGATGAAGCCGGTGTCGGCCCAGTAAATTTCCGGGTCGGCGATCGCGAAGAGCGGCTGGATGTTCGCGGGCGCGGCCCCGAGGTAGGGGATCGCCGCGGTGCCGTCGATGGTGAAGGTGTCGAGCTCCTGGGTCTGGCGGTAGGCCGCGCGGATCGGGATCTCCTCGCTCTGCTCCCCGTAGGTCAGCTTGAGGACATATTCGCCCGCGAGGAAGCTCTCGGGCGCGGCGAGGTAGGCCACCCAGGCGTCCCCCCGGCGCACAAAGCTTGCGCCGCCCAGCTCGCTGCTCACCCAGGGGGCGAGGTCGCCGGTCAGCCCGGTGACCCGCAGGCCCAGCACCGAGCCCTCGGTCAGCACCTCGGTGCTCAAAGAGGCCTCGGGCTTTGCGGTGAGGGTGAAGCGGAAGTGGTAGGTGTAGTGGCCCACCGCCTCGCTCGGGTCGGCCTCGGATACCTCGCCCTGGCTGAGGGTGAGGGTGGCGTCGTAGCTGCCGTTTTCGGCAAAGACGAAGCTGGCAAAGGCGGCCCCGTCTCCGGAAAAGACCGGCTCGGCCTCGCCCGCCGGGTAGATGTCCAGCTGGCTGTCCATGCCGTCGGGCAGCACGAGGGCCGGGGAGACCGAGGAGATGGGGTCGAGCAGCTGGGGATCCTCGGGCGGGGTGAGGGGGGTGGGGGCGGCTGCGTCCTCTGCGGGCGCGCCGGGTGCGTCGAGCGCGGCGCCCGCATTTGGATCCTGCCCCGCGCCGGGCGCGTCAACGGCTTCCGGGTCGATCGGCTCGGCGGCGTCGGCGGCGTCAGCATCGGCTGCGTCGGCATCGGCTTCCGAGGCGGCGTTGGCGGCGGCCTCGGCGGCCTCGGCGAGGCTGTCGGCTAAATTGAAGGTGCGGTGCACCGGGCCCACCACCGGCAGCCGCCAGAGGTAATCGGTCGCGATCAGGGGCTGGCCCGCAAAGGTGGGGCTGGCCGCGGGCAGCTCGGCGGCGGTGGTGTCCTGGTAGAGGAAGTACCCCACCCCCGCCACCAGCACCAGCACGCAGAGGGCCACCATCACCAGCCAGAAGCAAAGCTTGAGCAGCCCCCGCCCCAGCCCGCGCAGCATCCGCCGCCCCAGCGAGGGGCGGGGCGGGTCGGGCTCGTCGTCCGATCCGCCGAATTCGCCCAATTCGCCGAACTCGTCCGGCTCGGAAAAGGCGTCCGGGTCGGGCAGCTCGCCCGCATCGGCCCCGGCGGCGTTTTTGGGCAGGGCGTCCGCATATGTAAGCTGGCCCTCGGGCGCGGCTTTGGCCGGGGCGCGCTGGCGTCGTTTCATGGGTGTTCAACTCCGTTTGTGTTTGTTGACCGTTCCAAAAAGAAGCCCCGAAACCAGCCCCAATCGGGTTTCGGCATGGGGGGTTCGGGGCTGTGCAAAAGGGCGCGGGGCTCAGGCCTCGGGGGCCTCGGGCTCGGCCGGGGTCTCGGGGGCGGGCACGGTCTCCTCGTCCTCGTCGTCATCCTCGATCGCGTCGTTGAAATCCTCGCTGAAGAGCAGCTGCTCGTACTCGTCCAGCTCCTTCTCGCGGCGGCGGATGTAGAGGGCGGCGGCGACCAGCGCGCCGGTGGCGGCGGCGATAAAGGCCAGGATGGCCGCAAAGGTCGATTTTTTCATGGTGATCTCCTCCTTGTTGGGGCGCAGGGCGCTGCGCCGTTTTTGCGCTTTTTTCTGCATCGAGCGGAACCGCCCGGCGTCGGCGGCCAGCTTGCTGGCCGCTATCAGCCCGCGCGCGGCGGTTTTGGCAAGCTTGTGGGCGTTTGGCATGGGGCCGGGCCTCCTTTTGGGGCGCGGCCTGCCCGCGGGGTTCCGGATGGGCAGCGGGACAGGCGCGGTCTTCTTGCCCTTATTATACCCGCTGCGGGGCAGAATTACAACAGTTTTTCGCGCGGGGGCGCAAAGCTGCGCGGGGGCGCTCGCTGGCAGCACGGGCAGGCTCGGCAGCGGCCAGCCGCTGCCGACAACCCGCCCGCCCGGAAATCGGAATCGGGGAAGGCCCCACGTGCGCCATCCGCTGCCGACACAGGCAGGCTCGGCGGTCGCCATCCG
>DKVN01000095.1 GCA_002491225.1 Faecalibacterium sp. UBA7177 | reverse complement strand
CTCGCCCTTCAGGGCTTCGAGCCGGGTTTTGGCGGTGTCGGCGGCGGCGGCGGCGCGCGCGGCCTCGACCTGCGCGGCGGTCTGCCGCTGGGTCAGCTCGGCGAGCCGGGCGGTCACCTCGCCTTTTTTTTCGCCGCTGGCCTGGCTCTCGGCCTGCAGGCGGGCCAGCCGCTCTTCCAGCGCGGTGATCGCCTCGGTGAGGGCGGCGGCCCGCTCGTCCGCCTGCCGGATGGCCTGCTCGTGGCCCTCGATCTCGGCGGCGAGGGCGGCCTTGCCCTCGCGGCTGGCGGCAATCTCGGCGGTGAGCTTTTCGATGGCGGCCTCGTTGTGCTGGATGTCGTTTTGCAGCACCGCGAGGCGGCTGTCGCTGCCCGCCTGCTCCTCGGCCATGGCGCGAATTTCGGCGTTGGAGCGCTCGATCGAGACGGTGAGCCGCTGCACCTCGGCCCGGATGGCCTCGCTCTCGGCGTCGATGGCCTCGAGCTCGCGGGTCAGCCGGTCATAGTCGGCGGCGGCGGCCTCATAGCGGCGCTGCTCGCTGCGCACCGTATCCTTGGCGCGGCGGACGTTGTCCACCCAGAGGGTGACCTCCAGCTCCTTGCGGCGGGCGCTGAGCTCGAGAAACTGTTTGGCCTTTTTGCTCTCTTTTTCCAGCGGCCCCACCCGGGCTTCGAGCTCGTCCAGAATATCCCGCAGCCGGGCGAGGTTGTCCTCGGCGGCGGCGAGGCGGCGCTCGGCCTCGTTTTTGCGGTAGCGGTATTTGGCGATGCCGCTGGCCTCCTCAAAAATTTCGCGCCGCTCGGCGCTTTTTGCCCCCACGATCTCGGCGATGCGGCCCTGCCCGATGATCGAGTAGCCGTCCCGCCCGAGGCCGGTGTCGAGAAAGAGCTCGTAGATGTCCTTGAGCCGCACATTCTGGCCGTTGATCGAGTACTCGCTCTCGCCCGAGCGGTAGTACCGGCGGCCGATGGTCAC
This sequence comes from Faecalibacterium sp. UBA7177, assembly GCA_002491225.1. GTDB lineage: Bacteria > Bacillota > Clostridia > Oscillospirales > Ruminococcaceae > UBA7177. Next base: position 19,963 of record DKVN01000095.1, on the reverse strand, counting down.
CTCGTCGGCATCCACCTCGATGCGGCGGTCGGTGTTGTCCACCGTGAGCTTGACCGAGGCGTAGCCCATCGCCCCGCGCAGCTGGGTGCCGCCGAAGATGACGTCCTCCATCTTGCCCGCGCCGCGCAGTTGCTTGGAGCTGGTCTCCCCCAGCACCCAGCGGATGGCGTCCGAGATGTTGCTCTTGCCCGAGCCGTTGGGCCCCACCACCGCGGTGATGCCCCGGCCGATCTCGATGCGGATGCGGTCCGGAAAACTCTTAAAACCCTGAATTTCAAGTGCTTTTAATACCATTCTATTCCTGCCTTTTCAAAGGGGTTACGCCCCAAAATGGGGCGAAAAGGGGGCCGGATTCTGAAGGGCCTGCGCGGGGTGCGCGGGGCTTTACTTGACCAGCCCCATCAGCCGCAGCGCCTCGCGGGCGGCGTGCTGCTCGGCGATCTTTTTCGAGTGGCCCTCGCCCCGGCCGATGCAGTTGGAGTTGAGATACACCGCCACCGCAAAGTGCTTGTCGTGGTCCGGGCCTTTTTCGTCCTCGACGATATAGCGCAGCTTTTCCTCGGGGTTTTGCTGCACCACCTCCTGCAGCTGGGTCTTGTAATCGGCCTCGGCGGTTTTGCCCTCGGTCAAAAAGGGCAGCAGAAAGGCCCGCGCAGCCTCGATACCGCCGTCGAGGTAGAGCGCGGCGATCAGCGCCTCGAACGCATCGCTGACCACGCTGGGCCGGGTGCGCCCGCCGCCCCGCTCCTCCCCGCGGCCGAGGCGCAGGTAGCTGCCGAGGTCGATCTCCTTGGCGAACTCAAACAGCGCGCTCTCGCAGACAAGGCTGGCCCGCGCGCGGGTCAATTCGCCCTCGGGGCGGCCCTTCCACTGGTGGAAAAGGTAATCCGCCACTACGATCGAGAGCACGCTGTCGCCCAGAAATTCCAGCCGCTCGTTGTGCGGGATGGGGGTGCGGCTCTCGTTGGCAAAGCTGGTGTGGGTGAGTGCCGTTTGCAGGAGCATCGGGTCCTTGAAGGTGTATCCGATGATGGTTTCAAGCTGGTGCATCGCAGGATCGTCCTCTTTCTGATGGGAGTTTGCCCTGTAGGGGCATGGGAGCGGCGGGTCAGGCCTCGGAGCCATCGGCAAGCTGGGCGAGGGCGGCGGCCATGGTCTCGGTCATGCCGCTCTCAACACAAATTTTTGCCTGCCGGATGGCGTTTTTGATGCCGCGAGCCTTGCTGGAGCCGTGGGCCTTGATGACCGGCTTTGTGCAGCCCAGCAGCGGCGCGCCGCCGTACTCCTCACTGTCCATCCGCTTTTTGAGGCCGGAGAAGCCGCCGCGCACCAGCAGGTAGGCCAGCTTGGTCAGCCCGCTGGCGAGGAACACCTGCTTGACCATGCCCAGCAGGCTTTTGGCCATCCCCTCGGTGAGCTTGAGGATGACGTTGCCGGTAAAGCCGTCGCAGACCACCACGTCCGCTTTGCCGGTGGGGATATCCCGCGGCTCGATGTTGCCGGCAAAGTGGATGTGGGGGTTTTGCTTGAGCAGCTGATGGGCCTCCCGGTAGAGGGGGGTGCCCTTGGACTCCTCGGCCCCGTTGTTGACCAGCGCCACATCGGGCCGGGGGATGCTTTGCACCTTTTGCATATAGACGCTGCCCATCACCCCAAAGGCGTCCAGCATCTGGGGACGGCACTCGGCGTTTGCGCCGCAGTCCATCAGCAGATAGGGCTTTTCGCTGCCGGGGATGATGGTGGCGAGGGCCGGGCGCTTGACCCCCCTGACCGTGCGCACGATCAGGCTGGCCCCGACATGCAGCGCGCCGGTGCTGCCGGCCGAGACAAAGGCGTCGCCCTGGCCGTCGGCCAGCATCGTGAGGCCCTTGACCATGCTGGAATCCTTTTTGCGGCGCACCGCGCGAGCGGGCTCGTCGCACATCTCGATGACCTCGCCGGCGTGGACGATCTCGAACCGGCCGGGCTCTTCGGCGAGGCCTGCGGCGCTGGCCGCCTCGCGCACCTTCGCCTCGTCCCCCACCGCGACGATGGTGAGGCCCTCGCCCCCTTCGCTCAGGGTTTGCAGGGCCTCGGCTGCGCCCTTGATGATCTCGCCGGGGGCGTTGTCGCCGCCCATCGCGTCCAGAATGATCCGCATGGTGTGTTCCTCCTTGCGTGTTGGCTGATTGTTGCGGTTTGTCGTTATTTTTGAATTGTCACCTGTTGGCCCACTGCTCCATGGCGGCCAGCGCCCGGCTGGCGAGGGCGGCGTAGCGGGCGCGCTTGTCCCGCACCGGCTCAGCCAGCGGGGGCAGGATGCCCATGTTGGCCCCCATCGGCTGGAAGTCCTTGTTTTCGGCCGTGATGTAGCCGGTGAGCGCGCCGAGCATGGTCTCGGGCGGGGGCGGCGTATAGGTCTGCCCCTGCAGCCGGGCCAGCGCCCCGCGGGCGGCCAGCAGGCCGCAGGCGGCGCTTTCCATATAGCCCTCGAAGCCGGTGATCTGGCCCGCGAAGAAGATGGCCGGATGCTCTTTGAGGGCGAGGTCGGGCCCGAGCAGTTTGGGGCTGTTCAAAAAGGTGTTGCGGTGCATCACCCCGTAGCGGGCGTACTCGGCATTGGCGAGGCCGGGGATCAGCCCGAACACCCGCTTTTGCTCGCCAAACAAAAGATTGGTCTGGAAGCCCACCAGGTTGTAAAGGCTGCCCTCGGCGTTCTCTTTGCGCAGCTGGAGGTTGGCCCAGGGGCGGTGGCCGGTGCGGGGGTCGGTAAGGCCGACCGGACGCAGAGGCCCGAACCGCATGGTGTCCGCCCCGCGGCGGGCCATCACCTCGATGGGCATGCAGCCCTCGTAGACGGCCAGCTTTTGCGCCTCGCCGTCCATCTCGTGCAGGGGGGCGCGCTCGGCGGTGCGCAACGCCTCGTAAAAGCGCTCGTACTCCTCCCGGTTCATCGGGCAGTTGAGGTAGTCGGCCTCCCCCCGGCCATAGCGGCTGGCGGCGAAGATGCGGCTCTCGTCGAGGCTTTCGGCCGTGACGATGGGGGCCGCGGCGTCGTAAAAGGCGAGGCTCTGCCCGCCGGTGAGCCGGGCGATCTCCTGTGCCAGCGCCCCCGCGGTGAGCGGGCCGGTGGCCACGATCACTGCCTCGCCCTCCTCTGGGGCGATGACGGTTTGCTCCTGATGCTCGACCGTGATGTCCGGCTCGGCGGCCACCATGGCGGTAACGGCGGCGGAGAATTTGTCCCGGTCGACCGCCAGCGCCCCGCCCGCGGCCACCCGTGTGGCATCCGCGGCCACCAGCAGCCTGCTGCCCAAGAGGCGCATCTCGGCCTTGAGCAGGCCGCTGGCGGAGTCCGGCCGCTCGGCCTTGAGGCTGTTGGAGCAGACCAGCTCGGCAAAGCCCTCGCTTTTGTGGGCGGGGGAAAAGCGCAGCGGCTTTTGCTCGACCAGCCGCACCGCCGCCCCCTGCCCGGCCAGCCAGAGCGCGGCCTCGCAGCCCGCGAGCCCCGCCCCCAGCACGGTGACGCAGGGCCTGTTCTGATCCGGGGCCGGGGCCGGGCGCAGCGCGGGCTCACTCACGGCCGGAGCCTCCCTTTTGCAGCTGCTTTTCAAACCCGCAGCCCTCCCTGGCGCAGTAGAGCCGCTGGCCCTTTTTGAAGAGGGTGGCCCCGCACTTTTCGCACAGGGTGGGCACCGGCTCGTCCCAGGTCATAAAATCGCAGTTTGGGTAGCCCTCGCAGCCGTAGTAGACCCGGCCCTTGGCGCTGCGGCGCTGGAGCATCCGGCCGCCGCACTTGGGGCACTTGCCGCCGGTATCCTTGACCAGCCGCCTGGTGTTGGTGCACTCCGGAAAGCCCGGGCAGGCCAGAAACTTGCCGTACCGCCCGGTTTTGATGACCATCTTGCGGCCGCACTTTTCGCAGATCTCGTCGGTCTCCTCATCCGGCACCTTGATCTTTTTGCCCTCCATGTTCTTTTCGGCGGCCTGCAGGGAGGCGTCGAAGCCCTTGTAGAAGCTGTCGATGGTGGTGTGCCAGTCGGCCTTGCCGCTCTCGACCTTGTCGAGGTTTTTCTCCATCCCGGCGCTGAAGGTCACGTCCACGATATCCGGGAACTGCTCCATCATCAGCTCGTTGATGGTGCGGCCGAGCAGGGTGGGCTTGAGCTTTTTCTGGTCCCGCTCGACATAGCCGCGGTCGGTGATGGTGGTGATGATGGGGGCGTAGGTGGAGGGGCGGCCGATGCCGTTTTCCTCCAGCGCCCGGATGAGGCTGGCCTCGGTGTAGCGGGCGGGGGGCTGGGTGAACTTCTGCTCGGTTTTCAGCTCGGCAAGGGCGAGGGTCTGGCCCTCCTCGAGCGGGGGCAGGGCGGTCTCCTTTTTCTCCTTTTCCTCGGCGGTCTCCTCATAGAGGGCGGTGTAGCCGTCGAAGGTGACGACATAGCCGCTGGCGCGGAAGAGATACTCCCCCGCCGCGATGGCGGCCGAGACGGTGTCCTGCTCACAGTCGGCCATCTGGCTGGCCATAAAGCGGCTCCAGATGAGCCGGTAGAGCTTGGCGGTATCGCCCGAGATGCTCTTGTCCACCTCGTCCGGGGTCAAGGACGGCTCGCTGGGGCGGATGGCCTCATGGGCGTCCTGCGCGGCGGTGGCCGAGCGGGATTTATAGGTGCGCTTATAGTTGCAGACATACCGCGGCCCATACGCGCCGGTGATGAAGGCCCTGGCCCCCGCCACCGCCTCGTCGCTGAGGCGCAGGCTGTCGGTACGCATATAGGTGATGAGGCCCATCATGCCCCGCCCGGCGATGTCCACCCCTTCGTACAGGGTCTGGGCGGCCCGCATGGTACGGGTGGCGGTGAAGCCGAGACGGCGGCTGGCCTCCTGCTGGAGGGTGCTGGTGATGAAGGGCGGGGTGGGCACCTTTTTGCGCTTGCCGCGGGTGACCTCGCTGACCGTATAAGAGGCCCCGTCCAGCGCGGCGCGGATGGCGTCGGCCTCGGCGCGGGTATGCACCGCCACCTTTTTGCCCGCGGCGGTGGCCGAGAGCCGGGCGGTGAAGGGTTTGGCGCTGCCGGGGGCCTTGAGCAGGGCGTCGACGTTCCAGTATTCCTCGGGCTGGAAGGCCTCGATCTCCTTTTCGCGGTCGACGATCAGGCGGACGGCGACGCTCTGCACCCGGCCGGCCGAGAGCCCCCGGCGCACCTTGCGCCAGAGGAAGGGCGAGAGCTTGTAGCCGACCAGCCGGTCGAGCACACGGCGGGCCTGCTGGGCGTTGAAGAGGTCGGTGTCGATGGCGCGGGGGTGGGCCATGCCCTCGGTGACCCCCTTTTTGGTGATCTCGCCAAAGGTGACCCGGTTGGGGGCGGCGGGGTCCAGCCCCAACAGCTTGGCCAGGTGCCAGCTGATGGCCTCGCCCTCACGGTCCGGGTCGGTGGCGAGATAGACCTGATCGGACTTTTTGGCCGCGCTTTTTAATTCGCGGATGAGTTTTTCCTTGCCCTTGATGTTGATATACTGGGGCTCGTAGCCATGCTCCACATCAATGCCCAGCTGGCTGGCGGGCAGGTCGCGGATATGGCCCATCGAGGCGGTGACCTCGTAATCGGGCCCGAGATATTTGCCGATGGTTTTCGCCTTGGCGGGCGACTCCACAATGACCAGTTTTGACATGCGGTTCTCCTTAAAATCTTTTGCGGTGCTGTGATGTTTTTTCGGGATACTGTTCCCAGTTCAGGCCCGCCGGTACTGCCGCCCGGCGAGGGCGGTGATCTGCCCGGCGAGCTCGAGCTCGGTGAGGGCGGCGAGCAGCGGGCCGGTGGCGAGGCCGGAAGCCTCGGAGAGCGCTTCCAGCCCGGTGGGGGTGGGGCCCACAAGGCGCAGCAGGGCCGCGGCCTCGGGTGAGAGGCTGAGCTTTTGCCGCCTTGCGGCGCGCTGCCCGCGGGCGGGCGGCGGGGCGGCAAGGCCGAGGCTCTGGAGCAGGGGCCCCGCGCCGGTGAGGGCGCTGGCCTCGCCCGAGGCCAGCAGGGCGTTGGTGCCCTCGCTTAACGGGCTGAAGATGCTGCCCGGTACCGCCCAGACCGGCACCCCGTACCGCTGGGCGTGGTGCACCGTGCTCATGGTGCCGCTGGCGGCCCGTGCCTCGACGACGCAGAGCGCCCCGGAGAGCCCGGCGATGAGCCGGTTGCGCTGCAAAAAGAGGCTGCGGTTGCCGGGGGTGTCGGGCGGGTACTCGCTGAGGGTGACCCCGCCCGCCTGCTCGAACTGCCGCCGCAGGCCGCGGTTACCAGCCGGATAGGTCTTGTCGATGGCGGTGCCCAGAATCGCGACGGTGGGGGCGTTTTGCCGCAGGGCCGCGGTGTGGGCGGCGCTGTCCAGCCCGTCCGCCAGGCCGCTGACCAGCACCGCCCCCGCCCCGGCCAGCGCATCCCCGAGCAGGGCGGCGGCCCGCACCCCATACTCGCTGGGGCGGCGGCTGCCCACCATGCCCACGCAGGGGCGGCCGTCGAGGGCCGAGAGGTCGCCGGTGGCGTAGAGCACCGGGGGCGCATCGGGCAGGGCGGCGAGGGGGGCGGGATAGGCCGGGTCGGCCCAAGGCAGGATCTGGATCCCCAGCCGGGCGCAGCGGGCGGCGAGGGGGGCAAAGGTGTCCGGGCCGATACTGATGTCGAGCAGCCGCTCGGCCTGCTTTTCGTTCAAAAAGGGAGAGAGGTCCTCTTTGCCGCGGGCGGCGAGGATGCTCTCGGCGCTGCCGTAGACGGCCAGCAGCTCGCCGCTTTGGGCGGGAGCGTAGCCCAGCACCCAGGCGAGCCAGAGCCAGGAAAGGGTCGGGTCAGTCATCGGCGGGCACCTCGCTGAGTGCGGCGGGGGCGGCGGGCACGGCGGGTTCTTGGGGCTCGCCGGGGCGGGTCATCTCGCCGGGGTTTTGGGGCTCGCCGGGCTGGGTCGTCCCGCCGGATCCTTCGGGCGCGCCGATTTCGTATTCACCGCGGAAATGCCAGAGCAGCACCCCGCCCGCCACCCCGGCGTTGAGGCTCTCGACAGCCGGGTGGATCGGGATGTGCACGCTGGCGTGGCAGGCGGCGATGGCCGCATCGCTGAGGCCCTGCCCCTCGCTGCCGATGAGCAGGCAGACCCCGCCCGGCCAGGGACCGGGCAGCGCGCTTAAGGGGCGGCTGTGATAGAGGGCGGCGGCGAGGCAGGTGACCCCCTTGGCCGCGAGGTCGGCGAGGGTGGCGGGCAGATCCCCGGTTTGCAGGATGGGCAGATGGCCCGCCGCGCCCATCCCGGCCCGCAGGGTCTTGGGGGCGAAGGGGTCGGCACAGCCGGGCGAGAGGATGGCCGCGGTGTAGCCGAAGGCGGCGGCGCTGCGCAGCAGCGCCCCCACGTTGCCGGGATCCTGCACCCGCTCGAGCGCGAGGTACCGCCCGCCGGGGCGCAGAACGTCCGTGGGCGGGGACGGCATCTTCAGCACCGCAAACACCCCCTGGCCCGATGCGGTATCCGAGAGCTTTTCGGCCACATGGGGCGGGATGAGGTACTGCGGGCAGGCGAGGGCGGCGAGATCCGGGTGCTTTTGCCGCGCCGCCTCGGTGTAAAAGGCCATCTGCGGGGCGCAGGCGGCGGCGAGGTCCCGGCAGAGCTTGTAGCCCTCGGCCAGAAAGGCCCCGTCCGCTTTGCGCTGCGCGGCGCTGACGGCAAGGCGGCTGGCATATTTTATCTTGCCGTTTTCGCGGCTGGTGATACACTCCGGCAAAGGGGGCCTCCTTCGGGGGGGCAGCGGGCGGGAGCGGTGCGGCGGGCCGGTCAGGGCCCTGGCGCGGCATCCCCTGCTGCTGTTACACTGCCTCTTGTAAACAAAAGCCACGCCCGCGTATAGAGATGCGGGCGCAGCTTGCGTTGCCTGATCGGCTCAGGCCTTCTTGACGCTCTCGACCAGGGCGGTGAAGCTCTGCGGGTCATGGATGGCCATCTCGCTGAGCATCTTGCGGTTGAGGGTGACGCCCTGCTTTTTCAGGCCGTTCATGAAGGTGGAGTAGTTGATGCCCAGGGGGCGGACCGCATTGTTGATGCGGGTGATCCAGAGGTTGCGGTACTGGCGCTTTTTCTGCTTGCGGCCGATGAAGGCGTAGTTGCCGCTCTTCATCACCTGCTGTTTGGCCATCTTAAAATGCTTGGACTTGCTGCCATAATACCCCTTGGCCAGCTTGAGGGTCTTCTTCCTGCGTTTGCGGGTCATCATCGCGCCTTTGATACGTGCCATTTGCTTTTATCTCCTTTATCTGTCGTTCAATTCTAACTGGTGTGCCCGCCTTACGCGTAGGGCAGCATGCTCTTGACCGCCGCCGCGTTGGTCTTGTCGGCGTAGCTGGCCTTGCGGAAGCCCCGCTTGAGCTTGGTGCTCTTTTTGGTGAGGATGTGGCTGCGGTAGGCCTTGCCGCGCTTGACATTGCCGTTTTTGGTCAGCTTGAAGCGCTTTTTCGCGCCGGAATGGGTCTTGATCTTAGGCATTTTTCATTTCCTCCTGAAGTTTGTCTTGTCGGGCTGTTTTTCAAAAAGCGGCCCGCCGGATCACGATGGGATCGCAGCGCCGGCCGATCATTTGGCGGACTGCGCGGGGGCGGCGGGGCGCGGGCTCATGAACATGAGCATGCTGCGCCCTTCCAGCTTGGGGGGCTTATCCACCACGGCCTCGGGCAGGGCGGCGGCAAAGCGCTTGTGCACCTCGAGCCCCAGGTTGGTGTGGGCCATCTCACGCCCGCGGAACCGGATCGAGACCTTGAGCTTGTGCCCGGCCGCCAGAAACTTTTTGGCCTGATTGACCTTGGTGTTAAAGTCCGCGATGTCGATGTTGAGGGAAAGGCGGATCTCCTTGATCTCGACGACCTTTTGGTTCTTTTTGTTTTCCTTTTCCTTCTTCTGCTGCTCAAAGCGGTACTTGCCGTAATCCAGGATCTTGCACACCGGGGGCTGTGCCTGCGGTGCGATCTTGACCAGGTCAAGGTTTTTTTCGTCCGCGAGGCGCTGCGCCTCCCGGGCGCTCATGACGCCCAGCTGGCTGCCGTCCGCCCCGATCAGCCGGACCTCCCTGTCGCGGATGGCCTCGTTGATCTCCAGTTCCTTTTTGCCGTTCGTAGCGATTGCCAAACACCTCCAAATCAGGCGCTCCCGGGCTCTGCTTCCTTAAAGAGGGCCAAAAGAGCTGGTTCCCCCGCACCCTGCGGGGCCGCGCAAAAAACGCGGCCGCCCGCACCGGGCAGCCGCGCAAGATCACACTCTGCGCCCCTCCTGCCCGCAAAGGAGCAGGTGCAAGGGGTGCGGCGGATGGCCCGGGCCGTTTTGGAAACGACCGCAAGGCGAGCACGGCGGCCAGCCGGATGCTGCTTTCTTTACGAGTGCCATCATACCACGGCGGGGAGGGGTTGTCAAGGGGTTTTTCGATGGGAGAGATCGCGGGAGAAACCGCGGCGGTGCTTTTCCAGGGGATCACAATAACAAGGTGAGGGAGCGGTAAAAAGCGGTGGTGAGATGAGAAAACAAAGAGTCCGAAGGACCTGCGAAGCAGCGCAAATTCGCTGTGCGGCTGTAGCCGCAAGGCAGAAAAGCGCCGCACTCCTTGGTGGAATGCAAGCTTTTCTAACGCAGCGGATGCAGCCGCACAGGTAGAATTTGCGGCTTTGTTTTCTTATTGAACCACCGCTAATGCCGTGTTGCGCTTTTGGGGGGAGTGTATTATACTTGGGTACATCCATCCAAAGGGAGGAGGGCTTTGCTTGCATGCGCTGATGGTTTTGATCCTATTATGCCTCTCCGGCGCGGGCTTGAGCGTCAGGCTGCGCTGCGGCGCGGAGGAAGGGATCCTGCTGTCCATCCTGGGGATGATCGCGGCGGCCTACGCGGCGGCGCTTGCGGGCGCTTTGCCGATGGCGGGCGTTTTGCCCTGGGTTTTGGGGCTGGCGGGCGCTGCCTTTTTGGCCGTGAGCCTTGTGCGCAGGCGCTGGGACGAACTGCTCGACCGGCTGGGCGGGGTGCTGCTGTTTTTACTGGCGGGGCTGGCGCTATGGTGGCTGTGCCGGGGCCGCGCGCTGGTGGACTGGGACGATTTTTCGCACTGGGGATATGCCCTCAAGGTGATGTTTGGCACGGGAGGGCTGTACACCGCGCCCGGCTACGGGGACGGCTTTGCCTCCTATCCCCCCGCCAGCACCCTGTGGCAGTATTTGGTCCTGCGCGCCGCGGGGGCAGGCTACCGCGAGGATCTTGCGCTGTGGGCGCACGCGCTGCTTTCGGTGTCGATGCTGCTCAGCGCGGTCAAGGCGATGCACAAGCGGCGGTTCGGCGTCAAGCTCGTCTCCTTTGCGCTGCTCTGGGTCGTATTGTTCCAGCTGTATCCGCGCGGCGTCACGATGCTGGGGGTCGATCTGCTGCTTGGCATGGTGCTGGCCGCCGTTCTGCTTGCGGAGTTTCTGCCGGAACACTCGCGCGTTACGCCGTATCTGGAGGTGTTGGGGTGCTTTGTGCTCTGCCTTGTGAAGAGCACCGGCTTCGGGCTTGCGCTGCTGGCCGTGGGCGCGGTGACACTGCGCCGCATCCTGCTTTTTTGGAAGCGGAAAAAGGCGGGGGATGCCCGTCTTTTGCCGTTCGTGACACCCGCTGTCATGCTGGCGGCGGTGCTGGCCGCCCATTTCAGCTGGGCGGCGCACCTCTCGCTGATGGGGGTGGCCGAGCGCTGGCAGACCGATGAGCCCCTGATCCCGGCGGTTTGGGCGTTTCTCACCCTGCGCGGGCCGGCGTACCGGTTTGAGGTGTTCCGCTCGTTTTTCCGCGAATTGTTCACGGCGTTTTCCTACGGCTGGGCCATCCGCTTCCCGTGGGTGGGGTGGGCCGCGGGGGCGCTGCTTTTGGGCGCAGCCGCCTTCTTTTTGAGCGAACGGCGGGAGCGCAAAGCCGTCTGCGCCGGGGTTGGGGCTTCCTTAGGCGTCGCGGCCGTATTCACCGGCTCGCTGCTGTTCACCTATCTGTTTTTGTTCCAGCCCTCGGAGGCCGTTCTGCTCGCCTCCATCTCCCGCTACCTCAATACCGCCTGTGCCGTGATGATCATCGTGGCCGCGGCCTTCGCCTTTACCGCCCTTTCGCACCGCCGTCCGCCGTCGCGGTGGGCCGCCGTAGTGTGCGTGGCGCTGCTGGTATTGCTTGCCGGCCAGCCGAAAGATCTGACGGATGCTTTTTGGGCAGCGCCACGCCGCGCCGCGGAGACGAACGAGGAGGCCTATCCGTACCATCGCGCCGCCCTGCGCATCCGCAGCCTCGGGGCGGAGTGTCCGCGGGTGTTCCTCATTACCTCATACGACAGCGGCCTTGCGCAGCTTCGGATTGCTTACGAGCTTTTGCCGTGGACCCTGCCGACGCACGGCACGATGCTGATGACCGAAAACAGTGAGAGCGTGCCCGGCGCGGTGCAGTGCACCTGGCAGGAGTGGCGCAGCCAGCTGCTGGACGGCTTCGATTATGTCTATATTTACCGCACCGAGCCGCAGTTTATCCGGGAGTTTTCGGCTGTGTTTGAGGATGCGGCTCAGATCATGGAGGACAGGATGTTCCGCGTGGTTCGGACCGATGCGGACGCCATTTTGCAAAATATGCCGGAGATTACTGCTGAAGCGTTGCCTGATTGCTGAAAGGCAGGGCTGCTGTAAAATAGCACGTTCCCAAAAAAGTGTACAAAAAAATCGGCCTTCAAAGGAAGCAAAGCGGCTTCTTTCCGGGCGGTGAGATGAGAAAACGAAGGGCCCGAAGGGCCTGCGAAGCACCGCAAATTCGCTGTGCGGCCGCAGCTGCAAGGAAGAAAATCGCAGCACTCCTTGGTGGAATGCAAGATTTGATGACGCAGCAGATGCGGCCGCACAGGTAGAATTTGCGGCTTTGTTTTCTTATCTCACCGCCCGGTTGGGGGGCCGATTTCCTTTCGGTCAGAGCGGCACGTCCACCTCCTGGCCGAGGGCGAAGCTGTAGAGGGTGCAGCGGGTGACCGGCAGGCCGAGGCGCTTTTGGATGGCGCGGGCGTAGAGCATCAGCTGGCCGCGGTAGGCGGCGAGCAGCTGGGCGGGGGTTTTGTGGCGGTCGGTTTTGTAATCGACGATCTCGGCGCCGGTTTTGCCCACCAGGACAAGATCCGCCACCCCCTGCACCAGCACCTCGGCCTCGGCGTAATCGGCGGTTTTGTCGGCCGCGGCCGCGGCGGCGGGCAGGGCGGTGATGAAATCGTACTCCCGCAGCACCCGCGTGGCCCTTTGCAGCCGGGCGAAGACCCCGCTGGCGAAAAATTGGCGCAGGGCGGCGGTGTCCAGCTGGGCGGCGAGGGCCGGGTCCAGCAGGCCGAGGCGCTGCTGGCGGGCGGCCTCGGCGGGCAGGTCGGCCGCGGCGGCGGCAAGGTCGGCATACTGCAAAAAGGCGTGGAGGGCGGTGCCCTTTTCGGCGGCGGACATGCCCCCCGCGGCGAGGAAGGCGGGCCGCTCGATGGCGGGCGGCTCCTCCCGGTGGACCAGCGCCGTGACGCTGACCTTGGCCGGGACCCTGGTGAGGGCGGCGCGCGGGTACTGCCAGGCGAAGAGGGCGTTCAGCCGGGCGAGCAGGGCCTCGTTTGGCCCGGCGGTGAGCGGGGCCGCGGCGGATTTCCCGGCAGGCGCGGCGGCTTCTTCCGGCGCGGCATCGGGCGCGGGCGCGGGGTCGGCGGGCAGCATCGTGACGGCAAGCGCCCCGGCCCCGGCGTTTTGGGCGCTAAGGGCGGCGGGCAGGGGGCCGAGCCCGGCCAGCTGGCGCAGCCCGCCGCCGGGGTGTTCGAGCGCGGCGGCCAGCAGCCAGGCGGCGGGGCTTTGGGCCCGCAGCAGCGCGCCGGGGTCGGTGGCCGCGCCCGAGAGGGCCAGCTTTTGCACCGCGGCGGCGGGGTCGGCGCTGGAGACGCAGAGGATGAGCTGATCCCGCGCGCGGGTGAGCGCGACATAGAGCACCCGCATCTCCTCGCTGAGGGCCTCGGCTCGCAAAGCCGACCGGATGGCCCGGTGGGCGGCGGTGGGCCAGATGCCCCCGCCCCCCTCGGCCCCGCGCAGAGCGAGGCCCAGCCCCAGCCGCCCGTGGCAGAGCACCGGGCGGGTGAGGTCCATCTGATTGAAGCGGCGGGCGGTCTCGGCCAGAAAGACCACCGGGAACTCGAGGCCCTTGGAGCGGTGGATGGTCATGATCATGACACAGCCGGGCCGGGGGCCCCCGGCGCTCTGCACCGGCAGGCCGCCCCCCCGCTCGGCCGAATCGAGCGCGCGCACCAGGCCGGAGAGGCCGTTTTGCCCGGCGGCCGAGGAGGCGAAGGCGGCAAAGCGCAGCAGGTCCTCCCGGCGGCGGGGGCCGTTTTCCTGGGCGCCCACCACCGCGAGGTAGCCGGTTTCACTGAGCAGCCGCTCGAGCAGCTGCCCGGCGGGCAGGGTGCGGGCCAGCCGCCGCAGGGTGGCGAGCTTTTGAGAAAAGGCCGCGCAGGCTTGCTCCCAGGGCGCGGAGGCGGCGGGCGGGGCGGCGGGGGCGGGTTGACGCTCCCCTGCCGCCTGCGCGGGGCCTTGTTGAATCTCTTCCGCGGGCCCCGGCGCTGGCGCGCCGGGCTGGGCCGCCTCTTTGCCCGCGCGGGCCGCGGCCACCCGCTGGGCGCAGGCGGTGAGCGCGCCGTAGAGGCTGCCCTGGCGGCAGCCCGCCCGCAGGCGGACGAGATCGTCCGGGGTGAAGCCAAACAGCGGGCTGAGCATGACCGACGCTAAAAAGACGTCCTGGGCGGGGTTGTCCAGCACCCGCAACAGGGCGGTGAGGGGGCGGATGTGGGGCTCGTCCAACAGATCCCCCGCCGTGTCGGCGTAGGCGGGGATGCCCTGCTCGGCGAGGGCGGCGGCGTAGAGCTCGAAGCTGCCGCGGGCCCGCAGCAGGATGCAGAAATCCTCGTATCGGGCGGGGCGGGTGCTGCCGGTTTTTTCCCGCACCGGAAAGCCCTCGTCCACCATGGCGCGGATGCGCCGGGCGATGGCGGCGGCGTCCGGCGCGGGGCCGCTGCCCTCGATGAGCAGCAGCTCGGCCCCGCCCTCGTAGGTGCCGGGGGCGGGGGTCCCGCCTGCCACCAGCCGCTGGCCGGGGCCGTACTCGACCCCGCCGAGCGGGCGGCTCATCAGCTGGGAAAAGAAGAAGTTGACCGCCGCGATCACCCCCGGCGCACTGCGGAAGTTGGCGTCCAGCGCGAGGCGGGCGGGCCAGCCCTGGCCCAGAGGGCAAAAGGCGTCCAGCTTTTCAAGAAAGACGCCGGGGTCGGCCTGGCGGAAGCGGTAGATGCTCTGCTTGACGTCCCCGACGAGGAAGAGGTTCGAGCCGTCCGGCCGGGCGAGGCAGCGGTAGAGCGCGTCCTGCAGGGCGTTGGTGTCCTGATACTCGTCCACCATCACCGCGTCGTACCCGGCGCTGATCTGCTCGGCAAGGGGGGTGCGGCGGCCGTCCGGGGTTTGCAGGAGGCGAAGGGCCAGCTGCTCAAAATCGCTGAATTCGAGCTGCTTTTTTTCGCGCTTGGCGGCGAAAAAGGCCTCGTCGAACCGGCGCACCGCGCGCGCCAGCGCGGTGATCAGGGGGGAGCCCTGCGCGCGGTCGGCGGCAAACTCGGCACCGGTGCAGACGAAGATGTCCTTTTTGAGGTCGGCGATCAGCTTTTTGCAGCCCTCGCGCATCGTCCTGGCCTGCTCGGCCAGGGCCTTGTCGGGTTCGCTCAGCTTGCGCAGGGCGGCCAGCCGGGCAGAGGCAAAGCCGTGCACCCCGTCATACGCGGCCTGCCAGCGGCCGGCGGCGAGGGCGGCTTGCAGCGTCTCGAAGCCCTCGGCGTCGCTCTCGAAGGCGGGCAGATAGGCGGCGAGCGCCGGGTGCCGGGCGCAGAAGGCGGCGGCCTCGGCGTTGAGCCGCAGGGCGTACTCGACCGTGCGGGCGGCCGAGGCCATCAGCTCGGTGCCCCAGGGGGTCGCCTCGAGCGGGGCATCCCCCTGCCAGGCGGCGCAGAAGGCGTCCAGCGCCTGCATCGGGCCGGGCAGTGCGCGCAGGAAATCGTACACCTCGAGCACCGCCTGCCCGGCCGCCGCGTCGGTGCGGCTGCGGCCGTACAGGTCGGCAAAGCGGCAGAAATCGGGGTCCTGGTAGGCCTCCTCTAACACGGCGGAGAGGGTCTCCTGCCGCAGGGCGAAGAGGCTGCCCTCGTCGGCGGTGGCAAAGTCCGGCGGGATGTCCAGCGCGCTGAAATGCTTTTGCAGCAGGTCGAGGCAGAAGGCGTCGATGGTGCAGATGGGGGCCCGCTGCAGCAGCATGCGCTGGCGGCGGGCGATGCCGCCGGGGGCGCGCTGCTGCTCTTCGAGCAGGCGCTTGGCGATGCGGGCGCGCATCTCGGCGGCGGCGGCGTTGGTGAAGGTGACGATCAGCAGCCGGTCGGCGCTGACGGGATGGGCGGCATCGCACAAAAGGCGGACCGCCCGCTCGGTGAGGACGGCAGTTTTGCCGCTGCCCGCCGCGGCGCTGATGAGCAGCGGCCCGCCGCGGGTGTCGATGGCGGCCTGCTGCGGGCCTGTCCACTGGGGGCCGGGCCCGGCGGTGGCTTTGTTCGCGCTCATGTCGTGGCCTCCTTTGTGGTTTCATCCGGCTCCGGGGCCTCAAAGGGGTGGGCCGGGGCCTGCATCGCGCGCTCCTGCCGGCCGTCCTCGTGGCGGCAGACGCTGCGCCAATCGCAGTAGGTGCAGGGGGCGCGGCCGTTTTTGCAGAGCGGCGCGGCCTCGATTTTGCCATTGTAGAGGTCCTGCGCCATCTCCAGCACGAGGGTGTCGATGTGCTGGCGGATGCGGCCGAGCTTTTCGAGGCTGGCCAGCTTTTCGGCGCTGCGGGGGGTGCCGTCCGCCTTGAAGCGGAAGGGCACAAAGAGGCCGCTGGCCTCGCTATCCATCCCGCGCACCACCGCGGGGTCGTCGAGGATCAGGCCGTCGAGGCGGTAGCGGGTCTCCTGGGCGGCCTCCTCCCGGGTGCCGGTTTTGGGAGGCGGGTCGGCCATCAGGTAGAGCACCCCCGCCTCGGCGGGGTTTTCAAACTTTGCGCCGCCGTTGCGGGCGAGGGTAAAAAGATAGAGCAGCATCTGACAGTCCAGCCCGCAGTAGACGTCCTCGAGGCTGAACTGCTTGTCCCCTGTTTTGTAATCCACCACCCGCAGGTAGCTTTTGCCGTCCTTTTTCATCACGTCCACCCGGTCGATCTGGCCCACCACCTGCACCCGGCGGCCGTCCGGGGTTTGGAGGGTGACCGGGGGGACGGCGTCCTCGCCGCTGCCGATGGTCTGCTCGAAGGCCTCGGGGCGGAAGGCGCTCTGCTGCTGATCCTGCTGGAGGTAGCACAGCAGCGAGGCGGCGCTTTTTTTGAGCCGCTCGAGCAGATAGCGGAAACGCGCGCCCTCCCCCGGCAGGTACTGGGCGGCGTACTCCTCCACGAGGGAGGCGGCGAGCGGCGCGAGGCTTTGGCGCGGCAGGGCGGCAAAGTCCTCGCCGTGGCGGCGCAGCGCCTGCTCGAGCACCCAGTGCATCAGGCTGCCGCTGATGTTGGGGCTCAGTTCGGCCGGGCGGCGGGGGCGCAGGGCGAGCACATATTCGAGAAAATAGGCGAAGCGGCAGGTGTAGTACCGCTCGACACGGCTGGGCGAGAGGCGCAGCCCCTGCCCGAGCAGGGCGGCGAGGGCGGCGCGGTCGGTGACGGCGAGCGGCTCGCCCTGCGCGGCCCGGCGCAGGGCTGTGAGGCGGGGGGCGGCGGCGGGCTGCTGTTCGAGCGCGGCCCAGAGGGCGGCGCAGTCGGGGCTGTCCGGCTGCCAGCGCAGGCCGAGCGCGTCGAGGGCGGCGGCGGGGGTGGCGGCACAGTCGGCCAAAGTGAGGGCGGGCGGCGGCGGGGCGAAGGCCTCAACGATGGGATCGAGGGCGCTCGAGCAGGGCAGCCCGCCGGTGCCGCCCGGCCAGGAGAGCCAGAGCCCCCGGCTGGGCGCGGTGAGGGCCTTGTAAAAGCAGACCTGCTCGCGGATGGCGCGGTTTTCGAAGCAGTCCGGCATCTCGATGCCCTGCCGGATGAGGGCGTCCCGGTCGGCATGGGTGAGCAGGCCGCTCTCGCCGGGGGCGGCGGGGAACTCGCCCTCGGCCAGGCCCAGCACAAAGCAGTGCTCCGGCCCGGCCAGGCGCATCCGGCCCGCGGTGGTCAGGATCACCGCGTCGAGGCTTTGGGGGATGTGGCCGAGGTCGGTGGTGCGCAGCAGCAGGCTGAAGAGCTCGTCGTACTCGGCGGGCTCGGTGGGCTCGTCGCCCAGCAGCAGGGCCATCTGGTTGAGCAGCTCCATCACCACGTTCCACTCCCGCACCGCCTCCTCGGCGGCGGGGATGCCGGCGGCGGGGTCGGCCCGCAGGGCGGCGGAGAGGGCGGCGAGGGCCTCCTCGGCCCCGAGGCGCTGCAAAAGGAAGTAGAGCTGGCGGCTGATCTCTTTGGCAGTGGGGACGGCGTTTTGGGACTCGGCGTTTTGGGGCGCGGCGGGCGGCGTCTCTTTGGGGCGGCGGCGCAGGGCGGACAAAAAGCGCCCGGCGGCCTCCACCACAAAGGCGCGCGCGCCCTCGGCGAGGGCAAGCTGGGCCGCGGCCTCCTCCCCCGCCCGGCCGGTGTCGTACCCGGCGGGCGAGCGGGTGAAGGGGGCGCGCCAATCGGCGGCCGTGAGCCGCCAGGTGTAGGCGTAGTTTTCCAGCGCGCAGGCGGCCGCCTCGCCCCCGGGCAGGCTGCACAGGCCGGACTTGACCAGTCCCAGCAGCCCCTCGGTGGAGAGGCCCCGGCGCAAGAGGCTCAGGGCGGCCCGCACCGCCGCGGCGGGAGCGGTGTGCTCGGGGGTGGTGGGCTCATCGCAGAAAAGCGGGATGCCGGCAAGGCCGAACTCGTACCGGATGAGGGGCAGGTAGGGGGCGCTGTCCCGGCAGATGACCGCCATTTTGCCAAACGGCACCCCCTGCCGGGCCAGCCGCAGGATGCCGGCGGCGGCGGCCTTGGCCTCACCCGCGCGGCTGTCGGCCTCCAGGAGGGTGAGGGCGGGGTCGGCGGGGGCGTCCGTGGCGGCGGATTCGGCGGCGGGCGCTGCGGGCGCGGGCTCCGGGGCAAAGCCCGGCAGGGCCAGCAGGCGGTTGAGGGCGGCAAGCTCGGGGCCGTGGCGGAGGTCCTTTTCCAGCAGCACCGGGGCAGCGCAGGGCACCTCATTGTTGCGGGCCAGCCGGATGAGGCTGTTTGCCACCGCCTTGGCCCCGCTGAAGAGGCCGAGGCCATCGTCGTAGTCCTGCAAACCGTCGCAGCAGAGGGCGACCGTCACCTGGGGGGCGGCGGTGAGCATGAGTTCGATCAGCCGCTTTTTGCTGGCGTTGAAGGTGTCGAACTCGTCCACAAAGACGGCGGTGTCGGCAAAAAAAGCGGGGTCGGTGCGGCGGGCGGCGGCCAAAAGACGGTCACCGGGATCCATCGCGCTCTGGCCCAGCAGGGCCTCGTAGGCGGTGAAGATGGCGGCCAGCTCGGCTAACTTCTCCTGCCCAGGGCCGGCCCCGGCGCTCAAAGCCGCCAGCTGCTCGCCGGTGAGGCCGGCGCTTTTCAGCTCGTCGATCGTCTCGGCGCACATCCGGCAGAAGGCGGCGCTGCGCCGGTGGCGGTGATAGTAGCGAACCTCGCCGCCCAGAGCCTCGAGCGCGCGGCGCACCAGCACCGCCCGCCCGGCGTCGGTGAGGGTGCGCACCGCGATGCCCCCGTAAAGGCCGAGCAGCTTTTCGGCCAGCGAGCGGAAGCTGTAGCTGGACACGTATCCCGAGAGCTCGTCCCCCATCGCCTCGTAGACGGCCGACTCGGTGGAGGAGGTGAACTGCTCCGGCACCAGCAGGATGCTTTTTTGGCCCGCGCGGGCCCGCTGTTTGATCTCGCCCATCAGGCGGCTGGATTTGCCGGTGCCGGAAATGCCCAAGACCAGCTGCAGCATGGCGGTGTCCCTCCCTGCGGATGCGGCCGGGCCCCGCAGAGAGGGGCTGGCCGCCGGTTTTGTATCCCCTGCCGCCGGGGCGGCAGGAAGTTTTTTATAGTATACCACAAAAACAAAATTGGGGCGAGGGATGCGCTCCCCCGCCCCGCCGTGGGCTTTGCGGCGCTCAGGCGCCGTACAGCCTCGTCCAGGTGTCGCGGCCGACGATGCCGTCCATCTCGATGCGCTGGCAGTGCTGGAACAGCTCGACCGCACGCTTGGTGGCCGAGCCGTAATGGCCGTCGGCATTGAGGCGCGCGCCGTCCTTTTCGTTCAGCAGCTGCTGCACCGCGCGCACCGTGCCGCCCAGCATGCCGCTGCGCATGGTGATGCCGGGCCAGACCAGCCCCGGCCCGTAGGCCGCCGCGTAGGCGCGGTAGACCGCGTCCCAGGTGTTGCGGCCGGCCTTGCCATCCACCGTGAGCCCGGCCAGCGCCTGAAAGGCCCGCACCGCCTCGCCGGTGGTGCGGCCGAAGCGGCCGTCCACGGTCAGGTGGGGCAGGTTCATGCCCCGCTCGCGCAGGCCGTTGAGCCAGGTTTGCAGCTGGGCGGTGTCCGGCCCGAAGCTGCCCTGGGTGAGCAGGCCGTAGTAGGCGGGCTGTACCGCCGCGTTGGATTCCATCTCGATCGCCATGTTTGCTCTCCTCCTTTTGGGTCGGGGCAGCTGAACGTGTGCCCCGCACCCTCACTGTATGCGGTGAGGCGCGGGAGGGTGCGGCGGGGCATCTTTTAGAGGAAACCGGCGTTTGGAACGATTTGCCCAAAAGCTGTGGAAAACGGCGCGGAATGCCGCTATAATAGGACACAGAGACACATTTGACACGGGGGAGGTTTTGCCATGCGCAGCGGGCAGTTTACCTATGAGGACGTGGT
>DKVN01000114.1 GCA_002491225.1 Faecalibacterium sp. UBA7177 | reverse complement strand
TATTTAGAAAAAGACTTTTGGGAGAACCATGTGCAGGCCAAGCGCCCGCCGCCCTATCTTGAGGATGGCGGCCTGATTGTTGCCAGCGCGAAACGGTACGGCGGCCCGGCAGACCCACTCGCTTCCGCCGTCCCACTGGACGTGGAGATGCTGTACCGCAACCTTTTGTATACCGGCATCACCCGCGCCAGGGAAAAGGTCATCTTAGTGGGTCAGCGTGCCATGCTCTACATGAGTTTCCCGGCGCGCCTTTTGCTTCAGAATGGTTGGATACCATTCCTTTTTATGCTATACTAACAAATAGAGGTGATTCCATGACCAATCAAGAGTATGCTCGTCGTGTCACGGCAGTAAAAACAGCAGATGCCATCAATGCGATAGAGGGCAGTCCGGTTTCGGAATACGCAAAGAAATTATCTGCCTGCTGGGTGCGCGGTGAAATGACTGGGGATCAAATGAAGCAGGCACTGTTACTTTCCCATCGAAAGATGGCGGTAAAGGTGCAGAAAAATGCTTGATATTTACCTTTATGATGATGCACCAGTTCTGCGCAATAAGTTAGAAATCAAGGATGAGAAGGTGTTAGACCTCATCGAAGCAGAACAGTCTCGCGCTGGTATGATGCTCCTCTATGAAGCGGGCTTTCACGATTTTTCTCCGGCAGGGTTGTGCGCAATACACCAAAAGCTGTTTGGCGATTTATATGAATGGGCGGGCCATTATCGAGTTATCAACATCGAAAAGCGTGAAAAACTGCTTGTTGGGAAAAGCGTTTGGTACAGCAATGCGGAAAATATCGAAGACGACCTGAAAAGAGCTTTCAAGCAGATTGCAACGAAGAAATGGGAAGAGATGTCCAAGGAACAATTTGTTCAGACCTTGGCAAGATGCTTCCCAAAGTTGTGGCAGGTGCACCCTTTCCGTGAGGGAAATACCAGAACTGTTGTGATGATGATGACCTTTTTTGTGGAGCATTATGGCTATTATATGGATCAAGAGTTGATGGCGGCAAGCGCAGGCTATGTGCGGGATTCCTTTGTGCTGGCTTCATTGGATCAGCTTTCAGAATATGAGCATCTGGTAAAGATTCTGATGGATGCAGTATGTACGGAACCAGTTATTTATGACGATACCTCACTGGAAGTTGAGGATTCAAAAGCAAAGCCAGAGCGATTGCAAAAGTATCAGAAAGAAAAATATGTTCCGCAACCTCATTATAAAAGAGAACCATAACCATTGACTTCCCAAAGCGTCCAGCGGGCAATTCTCTGCTGGACGCAATTTTTTTGCCCTTTTGTTGAAATACTGCGCCCCGGATGCGTATAGGACAAACAGAGAGGCAAAAAAGGAGATGACGTTCATGCTGATCGCGGTCGATCATGGCAACAAACAGATCAAGACGGTCCATTGCTCGCCCTTTGTATCCGGGCTGACCGAAAGCACACAAAAGCCCTTTGGCAAGGAGGTGCTGGCATGGCAGGGCAAATTCTACACCCTGTCCGGCCAGCGCATCCCGTACCGCAGGGACAAGACCGAGGACGACCGGTTTTTTGTGCTGACCCTCTTTGCCATCGCCAACGAACTGCTGGCAAGGAATGTCGGGGCAGAGACTGTCCTCCCCATCCAGCTTGCCATCGGGCTGCCCCGGCGCACTATGGCGCACAGAACCGGGCCTTTGTGGACTACTTTTCCGGCCGGGGCGTCCTCAAATTTGAGTACCGGGGCAGGCCGTTCACGGTGGATATTGACACAGTGCGCTGCTATCCGCAGGCGTATTCCGCCGCTGTGCTGATGCTCAAAGAGTTGGTGTCAGAGCCCCGGGTGCTGATCGTGGACATCGGCGGCTTTACGGCCGATTACCTGATGATGCGCGGGGGCCAGGCCGACCTCTCGGTCTGCGATTCACTGGAAAACGGCGTGATCCTGCTGTACAATAAGCTGAAAACGCGGGTCAGCGCCGAGTTTGATCTGCTGCTGGACGAGGCGGACATCGACGCGATCCTCAGGGGCCAGACGGCGGGCTATGCGGCGCAGATCGCGGCAACGGTCGAACAGATGGCGCAGGACTTTGCAAACGACCTTTGCAGCAGCCTGCGGGAGCGGATGCTGGAATTGTCGTCCGGCATGGTGGTGTTTGTGGGCGGCTGCGCGGCGCTGCTGCGCCGGCAGATCGAGGCGTCCGGCAAGGTGGGCAGGACACGCTTTGTCGAGGACGTGCGGGCCAACGCGATGGGGTACGAGTTCTTGTACCGGATGGAAACGGCGGGCAGGTGAGGGTATGGCAGAAAAGAAAGAGCGCGGGCGGTTTACGATCAAGCTGAACGAAAACGACCCGACCCATGAGGCCGCAATCCAACTCTTGGAGCGCCAGCCTCCGCGCACCAAAGCACAGCTGATCGTCAACGCGCTGGTTCATTACATGAACTGCCCCGCGGCTGCGGCCGCCACCCATCCGGATGCAGGCCGGGAGGCCATCGAGAAGGCGGTGCCCTTTGAGCTTGCCGCGGGTACCGACAAATGGTGGAAGATCGATTCGACCGATACGGCCTATTGGGCGGTGCAGGAGAACATCAACGCCATGCGCGCGGCAGGCGGTCTGCCGGCCCTGACGATGGATGATGCCCTGAGCACCACCGCCAGCAGCCGCTGTGAATCCTTTGTGGCCGGAGGCCCGTTCGATCATTCCGGTATGGTGACCAGGAGCGAGATCTGTGCCTCCGGTCCGCTCTTTTCGGCGGCGGATGTCTGCACGGCCTGGCAGAACAGCGAGACCCACTATGCCAATATCATGCGCTCGGATATTTCCCGCATGGGCGTGGGCTGCTGGTTCTGCGAGGCGGACGGCAGCAAATATACCTATTGGACAGTGACCTTCGAGTAATTATAGATTGACCGTCTTTCACTCGAGGATGATTACAAGCACCGGAAAAGGGTGGCAGAAAAATTATAGCGCCCGCCGGGGTGTGATCCAGATGTGATCGCGCTCCGGCGGGCGTTCTGGTTTTCGGGCATGGGCTGCGGCGCTGCCATTGCTTTTAGCCGTTACTCGGCAAAATTTCTGCTATGTACCGTCCTTTTCCTGCTGTTTCATCAGGGCCGCGTAGCGCAGCATCTGTTTGCGGGAGGAGACCCCCAGCTTATTGTAGATGTTTTTGTTGTGGAACTTGAGGGTGTTTTCGGTGATGCTAAGGGACGCAATAATCTCTTTGGCGCTTTTGCCGGCCAAATACAGGTCAAAGATCGTCGTCTCGGCGGGAGTGAGTTTTTGGATGCCGCCGAGGAAAAACGCAAAGTTGTCCGGGTCTACCTCCCGTGTGCGGGAGTAGGCCAGCCGCGAAATTTCCTTTTGTGCCGACTGATAATCGCTGCTGACCTGTCGCAGCTCGCTTTGCAGATGGTTCAGCCTGCCGCTTGCTTCCTGCTTTTCCTGGTGCAGGGCGGCCAGGGCGGCTTCGTGCTCGCGGTTCTGTTGTTCGAGAAAGGCGAACAGGTCCCCGATCTCCAGTACGCGGGAGACCTCTGGCTCGGGGCCCGTACCGCCCTTGATCCGCTTGAGATCCCGCAGGATGGGGGCGACATATTTTTTGCTGCCCCAGAGCGCGGCAAGCAGCATCGAAAGCGCCATGATCAGGAGGATCGCCGCAATTTTAAGCTGCGCCGCCTTTACAAGCGCCCGGTAGTCTTCGGCGGGGATCATGACCGCGATCAGGTGGTCGGTCGTCCCCAGCCGCACCGGCTGCATTTTGCCAATAAACTCGCTCCCGCCGTCCTCGCTTAAAAAGGTGGTCAGGCCCGGGCCGCCCTCCACCGTGAAGGTGCTGTTCATGGAGGGGAAATACCCCGAGCGGTTGCCCGCGATCTGCCCGGTATAGCCGTTTGGCCCTGGGTCCAGCAGGGCGCAGAAGAGATGGGCCTGCTCGTTTTGCGGCATCTGGTTGGACAGCTTGAAATACAGGCTGCTGATCTCAAAGCCGCACACCCCAACCGGCTTGCCCTTGCGGTCCAGCACCGGCACGCAGAGCAGCCGCACCGTTTCCCAACTGTCGGGCAGCTGGTACACCGGGGCGAGGAGATAGGCCTTCGAGAGGCTTTGGCACTCGGTTTGCATCAACGCCTCAACCTCCGGGAAAAGCCCCTCCCGCGTCTCCAGCTGCCAGGTGCTGTAGAGGTTGAGGTCGTTTTCCCGCGCGATGGAGGCAAACCCCCGAAAGAGGCAAACATCATTTTGGAGGGTGTTTTCGGCGTAGAGATTGGCAAATTTGAGGTAAAGGCCCTGATAGCTCCTTTCGGGCAGGGTGTCGTTGACGGTGGTGTTCAAAAAACAAAAGGCCCCGCTGCAGGGGGTGCGCAGCATGCTGTCGTGCACCGCGTCAAAAAGCCCGCTTTCAACCGCGGCCAGGGCCTCCGGGTCGTTGCGCAGCTGTTCAAAGGTGAGCCCGGCGGAGGCCAGCCCGGCCCGAAGCTCCGCCGTCAGCTGCCGGGAGAGGGCCACCGCATAAGCCGCCTGATTCTCGCTCTGCTGTCGGATGGCATCAGCCGAGCGCTCCAGCTGGCCCGCCAGCGTCCGCTCCATCCTCTCGCCGATGGGGTCGATGGCGCCGGACAAAAGCAGCAGCACCGTCAGCAGCAGCGCGAGAAAAAGCATGAGGACACAGAGGTACACAACCAGGCGGCGGCGCATCGAAACGCCCTGCGCCTGCGCCGCTTTGAGCGCGGAGATCAGCTCTTTCGGGCGCAGCATCATGGGGGACCCTCCTTCATCGGTCACACGGCGGCGGCATCCTGGATCTGCGCGAGCGAGGAGGCGAGCAGTTCGGCCATGACCGCCTCGGGATCCTCCCCGTACTCCACCAGGCGCAGATAGTCGAGGTGCGCGCCGGAGAGTACGTCCTTGACGACCTCCTCAAAGTGCTCCTGGGCCGCGCCCGCCCCCTCGTAGAGCGGCAGCGGGCAGAACGCATATCTGCCGTACATCTGATCGACCGCGTCGTACAGCTGCCGGAATTTGGGGTTTCCTACCTCGACTTCTCCCGAAAACAGGGCGGCAAAGCCCTCCTCGGTCACCGGCAGATAGCCCGAGGCGGTCACAAAATCGAGGTTGTGCTGCCGCTCGGTGATCCAGCGGGCAAAGAGGACGGCGGCCTCGTTTTTCTTTTCATCTTCGCTTTGCATCGCAAACAGGCCGGTGCCCCGCTGCATCACGGCGGGGGCCGCGCCCGAAAAGACGGGGTAGGGGAACACCGCCGTCTCGATCTCCTCGGTGGTGTTGTTTTGGTAGGTCACATAGTCCCGCAGGTAGAGCATCCCGGCGGAGGAGCCGATGTTGCTGATGAGCTCGGCGGTTTTCCAGCGGTCGGAGGCGTAGCCGTCCCCGGTGCAAAGGCCCCCGTGGATGGCCGCCCGCGCCATTGGCTCGTAGACCCGCTCGAACTCGCGGCTGGTGCAGTTGGGCCGGCCGTTTTGGATAAACTGGCCGCCCAGCCCGGCAATGCCGGTGAGAAAATAGTGGTAGAAATCGTTGATCTGGAACATCTCCGCCCCGCCCGACCAGTCGTAATACCGGCAGCAGAGATCAAAAAGGGCCTCAAAATGGCCGAGCTCCTCCTCGGTTGCCCCCGTGTCGGCGGCAAAACGGTCAAAGAGGGTCCGGTTCAAAAAGAGCAGCTCGGTGGATTTGGCGATGGGCAGCATGACCAGACGGCCCCCGATCATCCCCTCGGCCAAAAAGTCATCCAGATAACCGGCGCGCTCCTGCTCGGAGAGATAAGCGCCCCAGTCCAGCAGGCGGTCAATGCCGATCTCTTCCGCCACCCGCGGGTAGGCGGTAAACAGATCCGGCATGGGGGCCGCGCCCGGCTCGCCGCGGGAGGAGTCCGCCAGAGCCTCGTCGATGTCGGACGAATTTGTGACCGAGCCGACCGAGATGACGACCCCGGCATCCCGGCCCGCGGTCTGGTTGAACTCGTCGATCATCACGTTAAACGGCGACTCTGTCTGGCTGCCGTACACATGCCAGATGGTCAAAGTGACCGGCTCTGTCGCAGCCCTGCCATTACAGCCCGTTATACTGACCAGCATGATAATGGCAAGAAATAAAGTGAGTGTTTTTTTCATTCTGGTGTCCTCCTTGCATCACTCGGCCCAATCTGCATTGGCCTGCCTTCTAAAGCGCATCTATAACAGCGGAGAGGTAGCTGGAGGAGACGGAACCGTAGATAAAATTATCTATCAATCCGTCTTTTTTGGCCTGGCGTACCATGTCCGCCAGTTTTCTTTCGGTGTTCTCATCCACCACCAGCACAGTCTTGCAGTACGGGACGGTTTCTTTCAAGGCATCCCGGAGCTTCATCCGCTCCTCCAGACACCAGGGCGTGTATGCGGTAACCTCCATAATCAGGACGTGCGCAGATATGGTCTCACACAGCGACAGGGCCTGGTCCGGGCTTTCGCTCAGAATTGGCTCCAGATCGGAATCAAAGCGGCGTAATGCTTCCGCGATTGCGTCTGCAAACAGTGTGTTTTGCATATCGATCACGATCCTGCGCATGGGGGCCCTCCCTTCGGGTTCGGCGGCATCCAATCCCTCTCATCTTACAAGGCTATCATATCAAAAAAGGGCGCTCCGCGCCCTGTCCCTGGGGACAGGGTGGCCCGCATCTCACCCAAAAAATTTCCCCCGGCCTCCCTCAAAAAAAGGAGGCCGGGGGCTTTTTGATGCGGCGGGGCTTCTGGGGCGATGAGAGGGCGGGGACGCTATTCCGGCGCGCCGGGCTCCGGCGTTTCGGGCAGATTGGGGATGATGAACTGCTTGCCGGTGACCGCGATGGCAAGCCTTGTCTTGTTGGCATACCCCGTTTTTTGCAGGATGTTGGAGACATGGTACTTGACCGTGCGCTCCGAAAGGCCGAGCGTTTCTCCGATCTCGCTGTACTCCAGCCCGTCGCAGACCAGCCGCAGCACCTGGATCTCCTTGGCGGTCAGCTCGGTGCTGTCGGCAAGGCCCAGCTGCACGGTGGGGGTCTTTTGCGGGTAGAGGTGTTCACCCGCCATGGTGCGGTCGATTACCTCCATCAGTTCCTCGGGGCTGAGGTCCTTGTACCAGAAACTGTCCGCTCCGGCGGCTTTGGCCCGCTGCAAAAAGCCTACCTCCACCATCGAGGTAACGATGATGACCTTGATGGCCGGGAAGGCCGCCTTGATCTCGGCGGCGGCCTCGATGCCGTCCTTACTGCCCGCCGTGCAGACGTCCATCAAAACGAGGTCGATGGGCTGGCGGCGGCAGCAGGCGAGGGCGAGATCCGCGCCGCTCAGGCTGCCCGCCAGGGCGTAGTGCCCGCTGGATACGATCATCTGTTCCATATACCGGCGGGGCATCCGTTGATCCTCCACGATCAGCACCTGTTTCATGGAGCAGCCTCCCTTTTTGTGGGCAGGGTGATGGTCAGCGCAAAGTCCGGCAGCCACTGCAGCTGCATCTGCCCGCCCAGGGCCGCTGTCTGGCGGCGCAGGTTGAGCAGCCCGCCCCGGGGCGTTACCTCGCTTAGCGGCGGCCGGCCGTTGTTCGAGACGCGCAGCGAGACGCTACCCGCGTCCTCCCGGATCACGGCAGAAAGCTCGGTCGCGTCCGCGTGGCGCACCCCATTGGAAAGGCACTCCCGCAGCGCCAGCACAAACAGGCGGGCGGCGTCCGGCTGCTGCGGCATCTGGCCGGTCAGCGTTACCTTGACCCCGATGGTCTCGGCGTCCCGCAAAAACTCGGCCAGCTCGCCGCCCAGCGCGTCGGGCGCAGCCTCGCTGTCGCTTTTGAGGGCGCTGACCGCCCGCTGGAAGAGCCGCAGATTTTCTCCGGCCGTCTCAAGGGGCGGGGGCTGCTGGCAGAGAATCTGCCGGATGGCGACGATGCCCGCGCCCATCTCATCGTGCAGCCTTGTCTTGGCCGCGAGGATTTCGGTCTCCTTTGTCAGGGTGAGCATATTGTCCGAGAGGGCTTTCAGCTCACGGGAAAACGCCTCAAGCTGGGCCGCCTGCTCCTTGAGCTCGCGGCCCTTTTGGTACAGCTCGGTCATGTCCGAAAAAACCACCTGGGTAAAAACCGTCCCGTCAGAGAGGGTCACGGGGGTCTCGGCGCAGCGCCAGACGCTCCCGTCGGGGAATCGATAGCTGTCCTCCTCGCCCGCAAGCCTTGCCAACCGGCTGTTTTTGCCGCAGGCCGCCAGGGCCTGACGCAGTTCGCTCAGATGCTGCAAATCGCGCCCGGCCAACATCCAGAACAGCCGGTAAAGCTGCAGGTTGCAGAGCACCGGCTGCCCCGCGTCGGTAAAAAAGCCGATCCCGCTGGGCAGGGTGTCCATCGCCTGCCGGACCGAGTGCGGGCCGGGGGCGCGGCCCTTTTGGGCAAGGTACAGGGCGCTCTGCCCGGCAAAGGCGGCAAGGGATACGCCCATGATCCCCCACAGCGCCCAAAGGGGCAGCTCAAAGGTAAGCGCCGCGGGCAGGCCGTCCTTTGCGCGGTCAAAGCTGGCGGCCAGGGAGGCCAGCAGCAAAAACAGCGCCAGCACCGCCCCCGCGTTCCACCACCGGGCCCGCCGCCCGCCGCCGGGGCCGGTGAGCAGCAGATAAAAGGCCCCGGCAAGCAGCGAACAAAACAGCCCGACCAGCAGCGCCGACTGCACGGCCAAGGGGGCCAGCCAAAAGGGGGTCATGGTTCCGCCACCCCCTTTTGAAGGCGCAGGGTAAAGCGCCACACGCCGTCCTCGGCGCGCGCGCCTTCGCACTGCTCTAAAAACGGCGGCAGGGGCGCGCTGCACTCCATCTCAAAATGCAAAACAACGGCGTCGGCAAGAAAGCGCGCCTTGAGCCAGACAAACCGCAGTGTTTCGAGCGATGCCTCCACCGCCCGCTCAAAAAGGTCGTAGGCCGAGACCACATCCTGCGTCACAACCGGAATGCCGCCGGGCAGATCCGCCGCGCACTCGACGCTTAGCAGCCGCAGATTGGCGAAGGACTCCTCCAGGCAGAGCGAGAGCTCGGCCGTGTCGATGACTCCGGCCGTCTCGCTGAGAAAGACGAGGTTGCCCCGGCGCTTGATGTACGCGCCAAGCACGGCCATCCGGGCCAGCAGGCGGTGCTGCTCGTCTGGGTCGGCCGCCTCATACGCCGCAAACAGCGCGTCCAGCTGCCGGAGGTGGGGTGCGGCCGTCCTTTGCAGCAGGTCATAAAGGCGGTTTTTCTCCCGAAGGGCGAGGATCTGCCGCCGCACCCGGTAGTTTTGCCGGGCGAGGTGGTTGCGCTCCTCGAGGGTCTGGCGGTTCTGCTCTAACCTTTTGAGCAGGGCGGCCATGCGGGCAATATCCTCCCGCCAATAGACAAAGCCCCCGTCGATGGGGTGGCTTTTTAAGAGGGTGCCCTCATCCAGCGGCACCACCCGGCCCTGCGCCGCGCGCAGGGTCTCGGGCGAAAGGGCGGGGCATCCGGCCGAGGCGCAGCAGAGTTTCCCCGCACGGTCCGCGATCAGCGCGCCAGGCACCCCGGCCCGGAACAATTCGTCATAACCGGTGTTGGTGGGGATCAGCCCGCACTGGATGCAGCTCTCAAAAATGCCGGCAAAAATCAGGCACTGCACCGCCGCAATATCTCCGCCAATCAGCCGCATCCACGCCGCCCCGCTCACATAGATCAGCCCGTATACAATCGAGCCCAGCAGCAAAAGCGCGGGCAACAGTCGGTTTTTCTGCGCAAACCGGCACTTGATGAACATGACCGCCAGGGCGGCCAGCGCGCAGGCGATCTCCCAGCCCATCACAAGATAGTATCCGGCCCCATAGCCGTAGTCGTAGTCGCTCCAGACCGCCCCGGCGGGGAAGGTGAAAACCAGCTGGTGGAAATCATTGGTCAGCACCAGCAAAAGCAGCAGCAGGGTGGGGGACCAGAGCAGCATCGCCCACCCTGGCAGACGGAACTCTTCCGGCCTGCCCAGCGAGACGGCCACAAACACCGCAAGAAGCGGGATGAACAGCATGGGCAGATAGTACCCGTACCACAGCAGGCGGCTCAACTGTGCCGAGGCCGAAAAGTGGTATTTTACAGCCCGCAGCATAAACCAGAACACCATCAGGGCCGCGACTCCGGCAAGATACCGGCGCAGCTGGGGCTGCAGGATGCGGCGGGACACCGAGATGCCCCAGCCCATGTAAAGGCCGATATAAAGCAGGGTGCGCGTAAGCCCCGCCAAAACCGGAAAAACCCCTACTTTGCCCAAAACGCGGGCGGCGATGGCGCAGAGGATCAGCCCCGCTGCCAGCAGGCCGGTTTTTTGCCTGTGCTCTGTCATGGGCAAACTCGCCTCCTTTGGGTGCCGGGGCCGCCCGCATCCCCTTAAAAGGGGTCCGCCGCTTGAAACCATCGGGATAAAGGATAAAAATTTTTTGCGGCCCTACCCTTTTGGGGGTTTGGGGTGGGGACAAAACCCGAAAAATCGCGTAAATTGAGGGTACGGACGGGGCAGTCTGACAGGCCCCCGCAGCAAACAGGGTGGTGTGATAAATGTATTATACCCTATTACTAAGCTCACCCTGCGCCTGTCGGCTTGGCTTCGTTAAGGATAGGGTATCTATGTTCCTAAGCTTGGCCTGCGCCCTGCGGGCTTGTCCTTGCTAATGAACATATTATACCACAACACACAAGACCCTGGCAAAACCGACTGAGAAAGGAGCAACGAGATATGGGATTGATCAAAGCAGCATTGGGCAGCGCGGGCGGCGTGCTGGCCGACCAGTGGAAGGAATATTTTTACTGCGACGCGCTCCCCGCCGACGTGCTGATGCGCAAGGGGCAGAAGCGGACCTCGGGCCGCAGCAGCAACACCCGCGGCAGCGACAACATCATCACCAGCGGGTCTGTCATCGCTGTGGCCGACGGCCAGTGCATGATGATCGTGGAACAGGGCAAGATCGTAGATCTGTGCGCCGAGCCCGGAGAGTATACCTTTGATTCCTCTACTGAGCCCTCCATTTTTGCGGGTGGGCTCAACAAGGAAAATCTGATGGCGGTCTTTTCCTCCGTGGGCAAGCGCTTTACCTTCGGCGGCGAGGCCCCCATGGATCAGCGGGTGTACTACTTCAACACCAAGGAGATCCTGAACAACAAGTTCGGCACTCCCACCCCCATCATCTTCCGGGTGGTCAACCGGGAGATCAACATGAGCCGGACGGTGAGCCTGCGCTTCAACGGCGTCTATACCTACCAGATCTCCAACCCCATGCAGTTCTACACCCGGCTGTGCGGCAACGTAGCGGACGAGTGCACCCGAGAGCTCATCGACGGCCAGCTGAAGGCGGACTTCATGGACGCCCTCCAGCCCGCCGTGGGGGTGCTGGCGGAGCAGGAGCTGCGGCCCGACCAGATCCCGGCCAAGGTGAAAGAGCTGAAAAAGGCCATGAACGCCGAGCTCCAGGAGAACTGGGG
>DKVN01000129.1 GCA_002491225.1 Faecalibacterium sp. UBA7177 | reverse complement strand
CCGCAGATGACGAAAAACGCCACCGGTAAATAGGCCCCCAGCACCCGGCCGGGCAGGTCCTTCGCGCTCAGGGCCAGCAGCACCCCGGTCGTCACCAGAATGTTGCACAGCACCCCCAGCACCACCGCTTTGCCAAAGGGCATCGCGCACTTGGCCGCCGCCAGCCGCATGGTGTACACCGCCAGCTGCCCGCCGGAGTAGTCCAGCATCCCCCCGGCCACGCAGCCCGCCGCGGTCAGCACCGCCCCCGCCGCGTTGCCCAGGTAAACGATGCCCCAATTGCGCAGCATCCCGCCGATCTTCGCTTTGCCGTCCAATACCGAGATCACGATCAGGGTGTTGCCGGTAAACAGCTCGGCGCCGGTCAGCACCACCATCGCCAGCCCAAACGGAAACAGCAGCCCGCAGACCATCCGGGCCAGCCCCACGTTCCCGATGCTGTGGGCGGCGGTGCCGGTGGCCGCCCCGCCCATCGCGATGAAAAACCCGGCCAGCACCGCCAAAAGCAGCATCCGCCCGGCCGGCAGCCTCGTCTTGGCCGCCCCCGCCGCCGCGTAATTGGCCGCGCACTCCTTTGGGGGTAACAAGTTCATCAAAGCATCCTCCTCACCCTGCCCGGCCGCAGGGCAGCGCTCAAAACGCTGCGCCGGGCCCCCTCGCGTTTGTCGCGTACCTGCCCAGTGTAGCACATCTTTGCCGCAAAGTCACTACCCCGCCGATCCGGCAGAGCAACGGGCAAAAAGGGACGAAAACAGGGGTTGACAAAGCCATACCGGTATGTTAAAATACATACTGTTCCGCGGGGGAGCAAGGCCCCTCCCGGCGCACATGCGGATGTGGCGGAATTGGCAGACGCGCTAGATTCAGGTTCTAGTGAGAGCAATCTCATATGGGTTCAAGTCCCTTCATCCGCACCACCAACCGGCCTCCTGCAAGGAGGCCGGTTCGCTTTTTTCTGCCGTAAAACCATAAAGAGAGGGCGAGCGCAGCTGCGAGTTGCAGCCATGCGTTCGCCCTCTTTTTTTGTCGTTTTGCGCCCGCCGCGCCCGCCGCCTACTCCCCCGGCGGGGCCGAAAAATCAATGCCGCGGGCCTCGGCGTAGTAGTCGAGCAGCTGCTCGACATAGGGCTGGGGCAGATCAAAATATTCGGCCAGCTGCCAGGGCTCGGTGTAGCCCGCCCGCATCGCCGCCCGCAGGCGCTCGGGCGGAAAATACTTTTCAAACACATACCGGTCGGCCAGGTTCTCCTGGTGCTGGCGCAGGGTGTAGGGGCTGTCCAGCTGGTAAAAGGTGCCGGTGGCAAAGTGGCCCTCCTCGTGCAGCAGCATCGCGTGCTCCTCCGCGCCGCTGGCAAGCTGCAGCGGGTTCATCCCGAGAAACCCGTCCGGGCTGACCAGCGCAGCAAACCGGGAAAACGGGCAGATCATCACCTCAACGCCCATGTCCTCCAGCCGGTCATAGGCACGCTCAATGGCCGTTGCGTTCATCCTCGTTGCCTTGTTCCTCCTCTGGCCCGCTCTGCTGCTTTTGCCGTTTGCGCTCGGCCACCATCCGCATAAACAGTTTCACATCGTCGATGTCGTCCTGGTCAAAGCTGGCCCGCACCTCGCCGTAGGCCGCAAACAGCTGCCGGGCGTAGTCGTCCTCGGGCGCGGCGCGGCCCAGCAGCTGGTCGGTGTCCACCCCAAACAGGTCCGCAATGGCCCGCAGGGTGTCCAGATCCGGCTCCCGCTCGCCCCGCTCGTACATGCTCACCGCGCTGCGCGAGATGCCCAGTTTCTGCGCAAGCTCCGGCTGGGTCATGCCCTGCCGGGCGCGCAGCTGCCGTAGGTTTTGTGCGAAATTTCCCATCTCCGACACTCCTTTGCCTCGAGAATAACACATTTCGTGGCATTTGTAAAGAGAAAATCCACAAAATGTGTTGACACGTTCTGTGTCGGACGCTATAATAGAGCATAGGCAAAAGAGCACCGCTCAGGGCGCTTTCTCCGGCTCAGGGGCCCTGCCCGCAGCAGGCAGGCCTTTTCTTGCGCCTTGCAGCAACACGAAACGTGTCATCTTGTAAGGCTGACAGAGCCCCGGGCCAGAGCCGGTCTGACCGTCTGAGTACAGTGTAGCACACAAAATGTCCCATTTGGGGCGGTAATTGGTGCTGCCGCCAAAGGAGGAGAACACCATGCAGGAAACTTACAGTGAGGTGCTGCGCCGCAGCCAGAGGGAAGGGCTGCGCGCGGCGGAGGAGCAGCGGTTGGCGCGGCAGGCAATGCTGGCCGCCCAGGCGGGGGCCATGCCGGCGGGGGATGGCCCGGGCGGGGCGAGAGAGGCGCAGCCGCCTGATGCCGCCGGGGAGGCGCGGGAGGCAGACGCCGCCAATGCGGCCGGGGCCGCTGGAATCGCTGGAATCGCCGGGATCGCCGGGGCCGGGCAGGGGACGGCTGCCGGGCAAACATCGGAGGCCGGGCAGGGGGAGGACGCCGCGCAAAGGCCGCCAAGGCCCGCCCGCTGGACCGATGCGGACGTGATCGCCTGCCGCACCTGCCATTACTGGCGGCCGCTGGATGAGATCATCCCGCTGATGGCCTGCTGCTACCCGCTGATCGAGGGCAAGCTGCGCCCCTGCCGCCCGGCCGACTGCTACCTGCACGAGGGCACCCCCTACCGCCCCATCGCGCAGAGGGTGCAGCACAGCGTCTGGTAAGCGGGCCATCCCGCACCGGACACACCCCAGAAAACACAAGGAGGAGAGCAATGCGCAAATCAACACAACTTACCCCGCAGCAGCGGCGGGCGCGGGATTATCTCACCCGCTGCCGCTGGGCCAGGGAGTGGGCCCTCGGGCAGGCGGCCACCCTCGAGGAGCTGCGGGCGCTGGGCATGCAGGTGGGCCGGGCGCTCACCGGGCTGCCCGGCGCGCGGGGGCAGACCAGCCAGGTGGAGCGCACGGTCGAGCGGATCGAGCGCTGCGCGCAGGAGCTGGAGACCCTCACCGCGCAGTACCTGGCCCAGTACCGCCAGCTGTCCGCGCTGATGGACCGGATGGAGGATCAGCGCCTCGCCGCCCTGTTGCAGATGCGGGAGCTGCGGCAGTGCAGCTGGCAGGAGATCGGCCAGGAGATGGGTGTCACCGAGCGGTGGGTCAACGCCCTCTACTTCAAGGCCCTGCAGGCGCTGGGCGAGCTGCTGCCCGCCGCCGAGGCCGGGCCGGACAGGGCACCGGGCGGGGCGGCAGATGATGCCGCGGGCAAGGCAGGGCCGGACAAGGCGGCGGGGGATGCCGCGGGCGGGGCGGCGCAGGAACCGCCGCGCGAATTACCGCCCGATCCCGCACCCCATCCCGCGCCGCGCCCGGCAAAAGAGCCAATGAGAGGAGGCAAAAGCGCATGAACGAAATTTCATCCACAGCATCCGCGGCGGCGGGCGGCCCGGCCGCAGCGGCCGAAACAGGCCCCGCCCCCGCGCCGCAGCCCGCGAAGCGCCGCCCCGGCCGCCCCCGCAAGCTGAAAAGCGCCCGCGCCCTGCTCGAGCAGCTGCTCACCCAGCCGCTGCCGCCCGGCGCGGCCCGGCTGGGCGAGCTGGAGGAGTGGGCCGGGCAGCAGAGCCCCGGCGGCCAGGTGCGGGTGTACGAGGGGATGCTGCTGGCCCAGATCGCCCGCGCGCTCGAGGGCGACCTCAAGGCGCTGCAGTTTGTGCGGGAGACGATCGGCGAGACGGCGGCGGGCCAGCCCGCGGCCAAAGCGCCCGCCGGGCCCGCCCCCCTCACCGAGGCCGACCGCGCCCTGCTGCACAAGCTGGCCGCCCGCCTCGGCCTGGAGGAACCGCTGTGAGCGGCGCGGCAAAGCCCGCCGCGGCGGGCACAGCGGGCAAGGCGGCGCGCGCAAAGGGCGGAACAGCCGCCAAGGGCAAAGCAACGAGCGAACCGGGCGGGGAAACCGCCAAGGGCGGCGCGGCGCGCGAACAACCCAACACGGCGCGCGAACCGGCCACCGCCCCCGCCGTAAAGGAAAAGCCGCCCCCGCCGCCCGCCCCCGC
>DKVN01000130.1 GCA_002491225.1 Faecalibacterium sp. UBA7177 | reverse complement strand
CCGCAGGCCGAGAACACCCGCCCCGGCTTCTGGTAGCGGCTGGCTTTGCGGCCGTCTCCCCGCTTGCAGGCAAAGCCGAGGATGGTCACATAGTCGCCCGCGTCGTCGGCCAGCTCGGGCTCATAATAGCGCAGCATCAGGCTGCTCACCGCAAAGATGCGTTTGTCCTGCTCGGCGGCGGCGATCAGGTTGGCCAGCCAGTCCGGCTCGGCAAAGGCGTCGTTGTTGAAGAGGGCCACATACTCGCCCTTCGCCTGGCGGATGCCCTGATTGACCGCGTGGGAAAAGCCGGTGTTGCGCCCGTTTTCGATCAGCTGGTAGCCCGGGCGGCCCAGATAGCTGCGGGCGATGCCAAGGCTCTCGTCGGTGGAGCCGTTGTCCACCACGATCAGCTCAAAATCCTGCTCGGTCTGCGCCCAGATCGACTCGATCGAACCGCGCAGCCAGCCCGCGCCGTTCAGGTTGGGGATGACCACCGTGGCCTTCATCTGCGCACCGCCTCCTTGTTTTCACGTCCTTGTTTCACTTTTGCCGGGCGGCGGGGCTTATTTCAGCCCGTCCTCGATCTTTTGCAGCACATCGGCGGCGTCCTCGCTCATCACGAGGATCAGCTCGCCGGAGGGCGCGGTCTCCAGCTGCGCGTCCTGGGCGATCTCGTACTGGTCGGCCAGGTAGAACTCAAAGGAATCCTGCTGCATCTGGATATAGTCCTGCATGGCGGTGCGGATGGCCTCCTCCTGGCCCTCGGCGGGCTTGATGATCATCACGGCGTAGGCCTTGGTGTTCATCAGCGAGACGCTGATGGCGTACTGCTCCATCGCCTCGGGGGCAAAGCCGCTCTGCGCCAGAAAATCGAGGATGCCGATGGTGTCGTCGTCCGGGCCGGTGACGACCTCGAAGTACTCGTTGTACTCGTCGGTGCGGGCATTGCGCAAAATCTCGGCGTAGTCCTTCGGCTCGGAGGCCTCAGAACTGCTGGAACCGCCGCCGCAGCCGGCCAGGACCAGCGCGGCCGCGAGGATCAGGCAGAGCAGGGGGATCAGGCGTTTTGACAGGTGTTTCATGGGTCAGATTCTCCTTTGTTTTTGTTATGAATGCATCCCAGCCGCCGCCCCACCGGCAAAACGCAGGCGAGAGCAAAAGCAACAGGGGATGGCATGACAAGAACAGTATGCCCCGCCCGCGCGTAGCTACCCGCCGCCGGAACTGGGCGGCGGGCGGCCCTGCGCGCAAAGTAAGGCGCAGGGCAGGGCAGGGGGGCCGGATGCCCGGCCCGGATGCGGGGCAGCCGCAGGATCGTCGGGCGGGCCCGCCGCTACGGCGCAAGCCCGGGCAGCTCGCGGCTGACCGGGGCCGACAGGATCAGCTGGGTGTTGGTCTGCCCGATCTTCTGAAAGGCGGTGATCAGGTGCTCGAGGGCCTCCATATCCGGGCACTGCACCTTGATGATAAAGCTGTAGCTGCCGGTGACATGGTAGCACTGCTGCACGCTGGGCAGCGAGGCCGCCAGCTGCAGCAGCTCCTGCCGCTGGGCGGGCTGGTTGGCCACGCTGATCAGGGCGCTGACCGGGGTTTGGCTTTTGGGCGCGCGCAGCACCACCGTGTAGCCTGCGATCACCCCGTCCCGCTCCAGCTTGCGGATGCGGGCGGAGACGGCCGGGCTGGTCAGGGCCACCTCGCGGGCGATGTCCTTGATGGGCATACGGGCGTTTTTTTGCAACAGATGCAGGATGCGTTTATCCAATTCGTCCAAAAATTATTCCTCCAACCCTGTAGGAATTTGACTTTATGCACCAAATAAATTGCAAAAATTAAGGGGAAAATGGGCAAAAATGAAAAAAGAAAACTTTTTTGTCCGGCTTTTCCACTACGGTTTTATTATAATAAATAAAGATCGAAAAGTAAAGCCCATAAAATAAAGTGTTTTGTGAAAATCAGGTTTGACATGAAAAGAATTTCTGCTATACTTGAGTTACAGCGAAAGCCGAAGCGCCGCCGCTGCCCCAATATGATGTACTTCTCATTATATACTTTCCCACCCCTCTATGCACAAAAGCCCGCTGCAAAGCGGGCTTTTGTGTTTGTAGGGGCTTTTTTGCGTCCGCGCCCGGCCCGCCTACCGCGGCAGCAGCACGGGGGTGTGGGTCAGCAGGGTATACATCAGGGCTGAGAGCTCAGCATCGGAGCGGGCAAACCCGGTTTGATACCAGCGGATGAGCAACCCCAAAAGCCCGCTGAGGTAGTAGACAAGGATCTCCTCGCGGTAGGGGCTTGCGTCGGCGTCCAGCCATTTCAGGGCGTCAGAACCCGGCGCGAGGTTCTGCTGTACGCTGCGCTCGACCAGCAGGCCCATTCGGCCCTCCCGGGCCAGAAGATCCAGCAGCGGCTTTTGCCCGCGCCAGTAGGCGCAGAGGGAAGATAGACCCGTTGCGGCATGTCCTTCCCATTGGGAAATGCAGGGGAGGGGGACATAGCCGGTCAGCGCGCGGTCGATCAAATAGACCAGCACATCCTCCTTGCCATCAAACAGCCGGTAAAAGACCTTGCGGGAGAATCCGGCCGCCTCGCAGAGATGGCAG
>DKVN01000016.1:6970-7984 GCA_002491225.1 Faecalibacterium sp. UBA7177 | reverse complement strand
CGGCTCGAGACCAGCCTGCCGGACCTGACCGGCTGGAAGGGCGAAGCCGCCGCCGCCCGGCTGGCCGAGGACGGGCTGGTCGCCCGGATCATTGGGGCGGGCGAGCGGGTCACCGCGCAGGTGCCCGCCGCGGGCAGCGTGCTGCCCCGAGCCTCCACCGTGTTGCTCTACACCGAAGAGGCGCAGCAGCGAATGACCGAGGTGCCCGCCCTGACCGGGCAGAGCCTCGCTGAGGCGCGGCAGGCGCTGGCCGCCGCGGGGCTCAACCTGCGGCCGGAGGGGGCGCTGGACGCCGCGGGCGCGGTGGCGGTGCGGCAGGACCAGCCGCCCGGCCAGAGCCTGCCGGTGGGCAGCGTGGTGCAGGTGCAGTTTTACGAGACCGAGGTGGAAAACGACGATTAGCCCGGGCGGTTCCGGCGTACAATGTAGAGTGGGCAGAGGGGCATTGCGAAGGAAAAGACGAACGGAAAAAGGGGGCGCGGGCGATTGAGCCGAATAAAAAAACAGGCCGCGGCCGGGCCGGACAGGACAAAACAGCCGCAGCCCAAAAAACAGCTGCCGGGGCTGGCCGGGCGGCTGCTGGCGCGGCAGCCGCCGGTGGATCTGCCGTTTTTGATTTTAGTACTCACCCTGGTGGGCTTTGGGCTTTTGATGCTGGGCAGCGCCAGCAGCGCGGTGGGGGAGTACCGCCGGGGCGACCCCTACACCTACCTGCGGCCCCAGCTGCTCTTTGCGGCGGTGGGCATCCTTGCCATGATGGCGGCCAGCCGGGTGGATTACCACATCTACCACAAGCTGGCCTGGCCGCTGCTGGGACTGTCGCTGGTGCTGCTGGTGGTGGTGCTGTTTATGCCGGAGTACAACGGCTGCAAGCGCTGGCTGGTGCTGCCGGGCCTGGGCACCCTGCAGCCCAGCGAGATCGCGAAGTTCGCGGTCATCCTCACCTTCAGCCACATCATCGCGCTCAACCACCGGGAGATGAAGCGCTTTACGGTGGGGGTGCTGCCCTTTGTG
>DKVN01000016.1:6422-6628 GCA_002491225.1 Faecalibacterium sp. UBA7177 | reverse complement strand
TTGGGCATCGGCGCGGTGCTGATGTTTGTGGGCGGCACCGGGCTGCGGTGGTTTTTGCTGGCGGGGGGCGGCGGCGCGGCGGCCCTCGGGGCGGCGCTGATCCTGCTGCCGGATCTCGTGCCCTACGCCACCGACCGGCTGTCCAGCTGGCTCGACCCCTTTGCCGACCCGCTCGGCGAGGGGCACCAGACCATCCAGAGCCTCTA
>DKVN01000016.1:0-6099 GCA_002491225.1 Faecalibacterium sp. UBA7177 | reverse complement strand
TTTATCTTTTCGATCGTCTGCGAGGAGCTCGGCTTTGTGGGGGCGGCGCTGGTGATTTTGCTGTTTGTGCTGCTTTTGCTGCGGGGGCTGATCATCGCGGTCAGGGCGCCGGACAAATTCGGCGCGCTGCTCACGGTGGGGTTTGTGGTGCAGGTGACATTGCAGGCCGCTCTCAATATGGCGGTGGTCACCAACACCATCCCCAACACCGGCATCAGCCTGCCGTTTTTTTCCTCCGGCGGCACCAGCCTGCTGATGCTGCTGGGGGAGATGGGCATCGTGCTCTCAGTCAGCCGTCAGGCCACCGAAACAAAGTATTAGCGGGGCGGCAGAGCTTGCCGCCTGTGCCCGGCCTTCTCCGTTTGAAAAAGCGAAGGAGGCCGGGCTTTTTGCGCGCTTTTTCACACCAAATCCCCGTTTTGCAT
Organism: Faecalibacterium sp. UBA7177; assembly: GCA_002491225.1. Lineage (GTDB taxonomy): Bacteria > Bacillota > Clostridia > Oscillospirales > Ruminococcaceae > UBA7177. The sequence continues at coordinate 5,674 of DKVN01000016.1, read as the reverse complement.
AGAGTGAGGCATGGAAAACCGGGGCGGGCCGCCCAAAACGCGGCCCGCCCCACCATGTGGGGAGGTGTTTGGGGTGGAAGAGATGCTCTGGGTTGAGGGAGGCAGGCCCCTGACGGGGGAGGTGACCCTTCCGGCCGCCAAAAACAGCGTGCTGCCGCTGCTGGCGGCCGCGCTGCTCTGCGGCGGGCCGGTCACCCTGCGGGGGGTGCCCCGCCTTGCGGATGTGGAGCAAAGCATCCTGCTGCTGCGCGCGCTGGGCTGCGCAGTGCATTGGCCGGGGCGGGACCTTGTGGTGCAGCCGCCGTCCGCACGGCCGGACGGCACCCTGCCGGAGGGGCCGGTGCGGGCGATGCGCAGCTCGGTGTTCTACCTCGCGCCGGTGCTGCACGCCGCCGGGCGGGTCTCGATGCCGATGCCGGGCGGGTGCGACCTCGGCCCGCGGCCGATCGACATCCATCTCGATGGCCTGGTGCGGATGGGGGCAACTGTTTGCTGGCAGCAGAACAGCCTCTGCCTTGCCAGCCCGCCCGCCGGACTGCGGGGGGCGGATATCACCCTGCGGCTGCCCAGCGTGGGCGCCACCGAGACCCTGCTGATGGCGGCGGTAAAGGCGCACGGGGCCACGGTGCTGCGGGGCGCGGCCTGCGAGCCAGAGATCGTCGATCTGGCGCGTTTTTTGCAGGCCTGCGGGGCTCGCATCACGGGGGCGGGCAGCCCGGTGGTCTGGGTGCAGGGGGTGCCGCAGCTGAGCGGGGCCGACCATGCCCCCATCCCGGACCGGATCGTCGCCGCCACCGCGGCGGCTGCGGTGGCCGGGGCGGGCGGGCAGCTGCTGCTGCGCGGCTGCGAGGAGGATCAGCTTGGGCCGGTGGCGCAGGTGCTGCGCAATGCGGGGTGTGAGGTAGCTTCGGGGCCAGATGGCCTCACGGTCGCCCGCGGCGGGCCGCTGCGGGGGGTGGGCCGGGTGTACACCGGGGGCTACCCGGCCTTTGCCACCGACGCGGCCCCGGTGGTGGCCGCCGGGCTGCTGACCGCCGGCGGGGCCAGCGCCTTTGAGGACACCATCTTTGAAAACCGCTTTTCCTGCGCCGAGGGCTTTGCCGCGATGGGCGCGAAGGTGCAGCGCAGGGGCCGCGCGCTCGAGATCCTGGGCCCGGCGCAGCTGCACGGGGCCCAGGTTGCCGCGCCGGATTTGCGGGGCGGGGCGGCGCTGGCGGTGGCGGCGCTCGCCGCGCAGGGGCAAAGCCGGGTGGCGGGCCTTGGCCACATCCGGCGGGGATACGAGGATATCGCGGCGCTCTTTTGTGCGCTCGGCGCAAAAGCCGGGTACTGTCAGCCGGGCGGCTGAGGCACAGGGGAGCGCCCGGCGGGGCGGGGGATGAGAAAAAAATGCCCCGCCCTGCCCAAATTTGCAAAAATCGTTCGCTTTTGACAGGCCGGACACTTGAATTTTGCCCCTGAATCTGATACCCTATAAAGTGTTGTATTAAGAATTTGGCAAAAAATTGTTTTGCCTTTGCTTTTATGGCGACCAATCTGTTTAGGGGGAAGTTTTTGAAATGAGTTTTATGCTGGATGAGGAAATGCAGAATATAACCAATATCAAGGTCGTCGGCGTGGGCGGCGGCGGCGGAAACGCGGTCAACCGCATGGTCGAGGCCGGGCTGCAGGGCGTGGAGTTCATCGTGATGAACACCGACCAGCAGGTTTTGATGAAGAGCCGCGCCACCCAGAAGGTGCAGATCGGGGCCAAGCTCACCAAGGGCCGCGGCGCGGGCGCGGATCCCGAGATCGGCCAGCGCGCCGCCGAGGAGAGCCGGGACGAGATCGCCAATGCGCTCAAGGGCGCGCAGATGGCCTTTATCACGGCCGGCATGGGCGGCGGCACCGGCACCGGCGCCGCGCCGGTGGTGGCCGAGATCGCGCACGATCTGGGCATCCTCACGGTGGGCATTGTCACCAAGCCCTTTGCCTTTGAGGGCAAGCGCAAGATGGGCATCGCCGAGCAGGGCATCGCCGGGCTTTTGATGCATGTCGACAGCCTGATCGTGATCCCCAACGAGCGGCTCAAGCTGGTCAGCCAGGAAAAGATCACCCTGGTCAACGCCTTTGCGGCGGCGGACAATGTCCTGCAGCAGGGCGTCGAGAGCATCTCGGCCCTCATCAATGTGCCGGCTTTCATCAACCTTGACTTTGCCGATGTGCGCAGCGTCATGAAGGACGCCGGGTATGCCCACATGGGGGTTGGCACCGCCACCGGCTCGGGCAAGGCCGAAAACGCGGCCAAGGCCGCCATCTCCAGTCCGCTGCTCGAAACCAGCATTGCCGGGGCGCGCGGGGTCATCATCAACATGACTTCCTCGCCGGACATCGACCTCGAAGAGGCGGAGCTCACGGCCCGGATGGTCACCCAGTCCGCCCATCCGGATGCGAACATCATCTGGGGCTGTGCCTTTGATGAGAATCTCAAGGACGCGATGCGGGTCACGGTTGTGGCCACCGGGTTCGACTCGGTCGGCACCGCGGGCCCCGCGCCGGAGCAGGAGGGGGCCGCGCAGGAGTACACCGGCTCGATCCCGACGGCCATCTTCAACGGGGATGTCCAGACCGCCCCGGCTCCGGCCCCTGCCCCGGCCCCGGCCGAAAAGGACGAGTCGAACGACAGCTACTATGATGACATCATCAAGATGCTGAACAAGAATCGCTGATAGGACGCTTGAAAAGCGCTTTGGAGGTACATACTATGCCGGAAGACAGCGGCGCGGTCGGCTTCAGGACATCCCTGTTTGGCTTTAAGAAGGCGGATGTCCTCGCCTGCATCGACAAGCTGGCGGCGGAAGGCCAGGAAAAGGACAAGCAGGCCGAAGCCCATGCCCAGGAGCTGCAGAGCGAGATCGACGCTTTGCAGGAGGACAAGACTGTCCTGCTGGAAAAGGCAAAAGAGATCTGCGAGGAGCTTTCTGCCCAGAAAAAACGCGCCGGGGAGGCCGAGGCCGCTGCCGAGGCCCTGCGAGAGCAGCTGCACCATGCCGAGGAGGAGTCGGCAAGCTTCAAAAAGAGGCTGTTTGAGCGCGAAAAGGACCTGCTCAACCTCAAAAACGACAATACCAGCCTCAAAAGCGACAACGAGACCCTGACCGGGCGGCTGCGCGAGCAGCAGCGCCTGGCCGAGGACGCCGTTTCGGCCCGCCAGCAGGCCCAGCAGGAGATGGAACGGTCGGTCGCTGCGGCCCAGGCCGACGCGGAGCGCAAAGCCTCGGAGGCCGTGCGCGAGGCCGGGGAGCAGGCGCAGGCGGCCCGGCGGGCAGCCCAGCGGGAGGCCGAAGAGGCAAGGCAGGCCCTCGAGCAGGAAGCGCGGCAGCAGCGCACCGCCATGACCAGCGGCGCGCAGCAGATCGCCGACAGCGTCTCGGTGCTCAAGGCGCAGCTGGCCGAGGTGGATGCCAAGATCGCCGAGGCTGCAAAGCAGCTTGCCCGGACGACCGCCGCGCTGCACAGCGCCCTGGGGGAGACCGAGGAGAATGTCAAGCTGCTGGGGGCCCAGATGCAGCAGTTTCCGGCCCCGGCCCCGGGCGCAAAGCTGCCCGAGCCGCCGCAGCCGGAACCCGCCGCGCAGCGCCAGCATGATTCGCATCCCCAGAGCCGCCAGGGCAAGACCCTCTCGGCCCTTTTGCTGGACAAGCTGACCCGGATGCTGGGGGACTAAACTGGAAGCTTTTGTGCAAGACTATCCTCGGGGGGCAGCCCCGTGCAGCGCCGCCTAAGGATGCGGCGCAAAGAAAACCGCGGCAACGCGCCTGCGGCCCCGGCCAAAGGACGCAGCCCAAAGGAGGAGACCGTGATGGCGATCCAGATCACAGAAGAAAATTTTGCGCAGCAGGTGCTTGAGAGCAGCCTGCCGGTTTTGGTGGATTTTTGGGCCGATTGGTGCGGCCCCTGCAAGATGCTCGGCCCGGTGGTGGAGGAATTGGCGGACGAGCTGGCAGGGAAGGTCGTGGTCGGCAAGGTGAACGTGGATGAGCAGCAGAAGCTCGCCGCCCAGTACGGTGTGATGAGCATCCCAACCGTCGTGCTCTTCAAAAACGGTAAGGAGGCGGCCCGCAGCGTGGGCGTGGTGCCCAAGCAGCGGCTGCTGGCGATGCTGTAAAGGCGATTGGCCTGTCAGCATCCTGGCCCGGCCGCTGCCGGAGTAAAGCATACAAAGAGCGTCAAGAGGCATGAAAAAACGGACAGCCTGCGGAAAAAACTCCCGCAGGCTGCCCGTTTTTTGTATCCAGATTGAGAAAAACCGCGTTTTACGGCGGCTTTTACCGCTTGTTCACGGCGCTGGTGCCCTTTTCCATCAGGTAGGTGGCGGCAAGGTCGGCCATGTGCAGCTTGACCGCCAGCGGGTACTGGTCGTAGGCCTGGCTCACGGCGTAGCTTCCGCCGCGGGCCGCCTCGTCAAAGCCGCCCATGTGCCAGCGGATGGCCACCGCCTCGCTGGTTTTCAGCTTCATGAACCGCTCGATCAGATAGACGCTCTTTTCTCCGTGCCCGTAGGGGAAGGCGTCCTCGATTGTAAAGGTGGGCACCTTTTCCCACTGGCCGGTGGCCTCGTTTTTGACATTGCGGGTGCCGGGCTTGTAAAAGTTTGCCTTGCACAAATCGTGCAGCAGCGCGCAGATGGCAAAACTCTCGGCGCTGTCGCCCTCCTCAAAAAAGTAGCGGGTCAGGGCGCGGTGCACGTTCAGGCTGTGCAGTACAAGGCCCTGCTCGCAGGCCCCGTGAAACCGGGTGGAGGCCGGTGCGCGGAAAAAATCGGTGGTCTGCAGCCAGTCCAGCAGCTTTTCGCTGCCGGGGCGGTGGATGTCCCGGGTATAGATCTCGATAAATTCCTCCCGGTATCCCATCACAGCTCCTCCAATTCCTCCAAAACGCCCTTCAGGATCGCCATCTCCTCGTGGTTCAGGCTGATGCCCTTGCCCATCTTCACCCCGTCGGGCGCCCAGTCGCGGATGTCATATTTCGGCTCGCGGTCGTTCCAGCTCACCATGTTCAGCTGGCGCTCCCAGCCGTTGGGGTTCTGGCTCAGCACCGCGATGCGCTGGGTGATCTCATACTTGAACTCTGCCATTTGTGATAACCTTCCTTCCGTGTGTTTGCCCGGCGCTGTGCAGCGGCGCGGCATCAGGGCGGCAATGCCCGGCAGGGCGTGGGGCCGCCCGGAGCCTTCGGGCCTACGGATGCTATTCTAAGGGATTCAAAGGCAGATTGCAACACTTTTGCCAAAAAAGCCGTTTGTTTTTGCGGGCGGGCCGGGCTGGCCGCGGGGCGGTTTGCAGCCCGTCAAACGCAGGGACGCGTTTTTCTGGCGGCGGCGTTTGCCGGGCGCGGGGCAGGGGATCCCGCGCCCTGAGACGCGCGGTCAGCCCTGGGGAAACTCCTCCTTGCTCTCCAGCTTGCTGGTCACCGTGTGGGGGCTCTCCACCCAGCCGTCCGGGCCGGGGGCGGCCTCCTGCCCGGTGTAGTAGAGGTCCGGCCGCAGGCCGCCCTCGAGCTTTGCCTTGTAAGCGTTTCGGCTGCGGCTGACGCAGTTGAGATGTTCGGCCGCCTCGGCCGCCTGCCGGGCGCTCAGGGTGGGGCGGGGCTCGTTTTCCCCCGCAAGCTGCCGGGCCCGGATGCGGGCGGCGTC
>DKVN01000021.1:10966-11118 GCA_002491225.1 Faecalibacterium sp. UBA7177 | reverse complement strand
AGCCAACAACACCCGGCATCCGGCCAACAGGGCGTCAGTTGCGGCGGCCCTGCCACAGCCCCGCGCCGGGGGTGAATGGCTTTTGCCACCCATGGCCCAAACGCAGCCTTCTGCGCCGGGCCGCCAGAAAAAACAGTTGCAAAAACAGTTGG
>DKVN01000021.1:0-10889 GCA_002491225.1 Faecalibacterium sp. UBA7177 | reverse complement strand
GACTCTTTGTTTTCTCATCTCACCGCCGCGATAAGCGGCGGGGCCTTTGTGGATAGAAACCCATCCGAAAAAGCCAACAACACCCGGCATCCGGCACACGGGGCGTCAGTTGCGGCAGCCCTGCCTCTGCCCCGCCGGGGGCGATGGCTTTTGCCACCCATGGCCCAAACGCAGCTTTTCTGTGTCGGGCCGCAAAACAAAAACAGTTGCAAAAACAGTTGGGGGTCACATTCGTTGCAGTTAGAGGTAGGAAGCATTCTCGAGGGCAAGGTCACCGGCATCAAAAAGTTCGGTGCCTTCGTCGCGCTGCCGGAGGGCAAAACCGGCATGGTGCACATCTCCGAGGTCTCAAACGAGTTCATTCAGGACCTTGCCGCCGTCCTCACCGAGGGGCAGACGGTCAAGGTCAAGGTCATCAACATCGCGCCGGACGGCAAAATCGCCCTGTCCATCAAGCGCACCCTGCCCCCGCCGCCCCGCGGCGAGCGTCAGGGCGGCCAGCGGCAGGGAGGCGGCCAGCGCTCGGGCGCGCCGCGCGGCCGGGGCCAGCGCGCGGATACCGGCCGGGTCTGGCAGCCCAAGCCCCAGGCGCCCCAGGGCGACATGAGCTTTGAGGACATGATGGCCCGCTGGAAAACCCGCAGCGAGGAGAACAACGCCGACCTCAAGCGCGCCACCGAAGGCCGCCGCGGCGGCTACTCCCGCCGCCGCTGACTGGGGCCTTTTCCCGCCCGCCGTGCGCCGCGTTTTCACAACCCCAAACAGGCACAGTGCCGGAGCCCCCGGCGCTGTGCCTGTTTTCGGCTCTGACAGGCGCATCCGGCCCGCCCGCATCCCCCACGCGGCGCAAAAACCAAAGTTTTCACAAAATCGCTGAAAAACTTTACACATCCCTCCCACAATCTGGTATAATAGACCCAAGGCAAGGCCGCACCGCCCCGCCGTACCCCGCACCCCCGCAGGCAAACGAGCCCGCCAAAGCGGACAAGCGGGCGCGGCGCGAAGGCGCGGCCCGGCCAGAGCAACGCGGACGGCGCGCCCAAATCCGGGCACACCGCCGCGCCAAAGGGAGGTTAATCGCATGAAGATCACCTGTACCGGACGCAAGGTCACCCTCAAACCCGATTTCATCGCGCGCGCCGAAAAGCGGCTGGGGAAGCTGGATAAATTCTTCTCACCGGACGCCGCGGCCAAGGTCACGGTCACGGTGGAAAAGAGCGGCCAGACGGTCGAGATCATGCTGCGCGACAAGGGCTTTGCGGTGCGGGCCGAAAAGATGGCCCCCCGCATGGAGGACGCGCTGGACGACGCGGTCGAGCTGCTCGAGCGCCGGGTCATCAAAAACCGCAAGCGTCTGGGCGACCGGCTCACCAAGGCCGCCGCCGAGCTGCCCACCCCCGCCCCCGCCGAGGAGGAGGGCTACGAGATCATCCGCGAAAAGCACTTCTCGGTCAAGCCCTGCACGGTCGAGGAGGCCATTTTGCAGATGGATCTTTTGGGCCACAGCTTCTACCTCTTCCGCAATGTCGACACCGGCGAGATCGAGGCGGTCTACCGCCGCGCCCACGGCAGCTACGGCCTGCTGGTGCCCGAGCCCTGAACCTCGCACGGCAGCGGGGCGATGGGTGCATAGGGCAGAGAAGTCCGAAGATCAGAAAGGAAGAACCCACCCTTGAACTATCAACTCATCGCCCCCTGCTATTTTGGCGCCGAGTCCACCGCCGCCTTCGAGGCTAAGCGCATCGGCGGCCAAAACGTTCAGGTCACCGACGGCCGCATCGCCTTCGAGGGCGACGCCTCGGTCATCGCCGCCGCCAACCTCGGCCTGCGCTGTGCCGAGCGGGTGCTGCTGCTCTTAAAAAGCTGGCCCGTCCTCACCTTTGACGAGCTCTTCGACGGGGTGGCCTCGGTCCCCTGGGAGGAGCTGCTGCCCGCCGACGCCTGCTTCCCGGTCAAGGGCTCCAGCCTTTCCAGCCAGCTCTCCAGCGTGCCCGCCTGTCAGAGCGTCGTCAAAAAGGCGGTGGTCGAGCGGCTGCGCCGGGGCCACCGGGTGCAGTCCCTGCCCGAGAGCGGCGGCGAGTACCGCATCCGCTTTTCCATCCGCAAAAATCAGGCAGAATTGTTTCTGGACACCACCGGCGAGGGGCTGCACAAGCGCGGCTACCGCCGCAACGCCACCGAGGCCCCCATCAAGGAGACCCTCGCCGCCGCCATTGCCGACCTCGGCCGGGTCCGGCGGGACAGCCTCGTCCTCGACCCCTTCTGCGGCAGCGGTACCCTCATCATCGAGGCGGCCCAAAAGGCGCTCAACATCGCGCCCGGCCTGCGCCGCCGCTTTGCCGCCGAGCATTACGCCTTCGTCCCGCCCGAAATTTGGGCCGCCCAGCGCGAAAAATGCCTCGCCGAGGCGAAAATGGACGCTGCCTTTGAGGGGGTCGGCTATGACATCGACCCTGCCGCCGTCCAGTTGGCCAACCAGAACGCAAAGCTCGCCGGGGTGGGCAGCCGCTGCCGGTTCGAGCAGGCGGATGTGCGGGATTTCGCCCCGCCCCAAAACGCCATCATCCTCACCAATCCCCCCTACGGCGAGCGATTGGGCGACCTTGACACCGCCGCCGCCCTCGCCAAAATCCTCGGCGAGCGGCTGCGCGCCCACCCCGCGGCGGGGGTGTACGTCATCACGGCAGACGCCGAGTTCGAGGCCCACTACGGCCAGCGCGCAAACCGCCGCCGCAAGCTCTACAACGGCATGATCCCCTGCCAGGTGTATATGTATTTCGACGCACCGCACCGCGGAAAGCCCGGCGGCCCCGCTGCCCCGGCTGCCAAAAAAAGCCCGGCAAAATAAAGCAGTTCCGGCTGCCCGCGTTTCGGCAGCCCGCAAAGGAGTTTTTTCAGATGTTACAGGAATTCGTCTCCAGCCCCCACCCGGCCCCCGGGCCGGAGCTGTCCGCCCGGCTTGCCCAGCGCCGCAAGCAGCTCTCGGGCCAGCTGCAGCGCATCAAGGCGGCCAAGCTGCCGGTGCTGGTGCTCTTCGAGGGCTGGGGCGGCGCGGGCAAGGGGCGGCTGATCAACCGCACCATTCAGCAGATCGACCCCCGCTTTTTCAAGGTGCACAGCATGGCCGTCCCCACCGGAGAGGACCGCCGCAAGCCCTTTTTGTGGCGCTATTTTAACGTGATCCCGGAGGCGGGCAAGTTCGTCTTTCTCGATTCCGGCTGGCTGGATGAGACGGTCCGCGCCCGTTTGGAGGGCCGCCTGGACGATGACGAGTACGCCGCCCGGCTCGAAAGCCTCAACACCTTCGAGCGGCAGCTGGCAGCCGGCGGCTATCTGCTGGTCAAGATCTTTTTGCAGATCGACAGGGACGAGCAGAAATCCCGCCTCGAGGCCCTCGCCGCGGACAAGGACACCGCCTGGCGGGTGGACGAGTACGACGCCTGGCAGAGCCGCCACTACAAAAAATGCTTTGCCGCCTACGACAGCGCCCTCGAGACCACCAACACCGCCTACGCCCCCTGGCAGATCATCGACGCCGCCCACAAAAAGCGGGCCGAGCTGGCCGTCTGCACCCTGCTCACCGACGCCATCGAGGCGGCCCTCGCCCAGCGCCCCGGCAAGGGCCTCATCGCCCAGCGGCAGTTTGCGCTGCGCCCGATGCCGCTCTTGGCCGATGTCCCGCTCGATAAGAGCCTTACCGAAAAGGAATACGACGAAACCCTCAAAAAGCTGCAGGCCCATCTGGGCGAGCTGCACAACCGGCTCTACCGCAAAAAGGTGCCGGTGGTGATCGGCTACGAGGGCTGGGACGCCGCGGGCAAGGGCGGCAACATCAAGCGGCTCACCGCCGCGCTCGACCCCCGCGGCTACGAGGTGATCCCGATCGCCAGCCCCGAGCCGCACGAGCTGGCCCGCCACTACCTCTGGCGGTTCTGGCGCGCGCTGCCCAAAACCGGGCACATCGCCATCTTTGACCGCACCTGGTATGGCCGGGTGATGGTCGAGCGGCTGGAGGGCTTTTGCACCGAGAGCGACTGGAAGCGCGCCTACAACGAGATCAACGAGTTTGAAAAGGAGCTCACCGACTGGGGCGCGGTGGTGCTCAAGTTCTGGGTACAGATCGACAAGGACACCCAGCTGGCCCGCTTTACCGAGCGGCAGAACACCCCCGAAAAGCAGTGGAAGATCACCGATGAGGACTGGCGCAACCGCGAAAAGTGGGACGCCTACGAGCAGGCGGTCAACGAGATGCTGCAAAAAACCAGCACCCTCAACGCCCCCTGGCACATCATCGAGTCGGTGGATAAAAAATACGCCCGCGTCAAGGCCCTCACCATCGTCACCGAGGCCCTCGAGGAGGCGCTGCGCTGACCGCGCCCGGCAAACGGCAATACCAAACGCAGCAGACTGCGAAAGGGGAGACGGCATTGCAAAAACGGCTGGAGAGCCTGTTCTGGGCCGGCTTTGCCGCCCTGTGGGGCTGGATCACCCTGAACAGCGTGCTTCGCTGGCAGTACAACGGCCCGGCCGCGCTGGCCGTGGGGGCGGTGCTAACGGCGGGGGCCTGGGCCCTCGCCCGGTGGGTGCTGCCCCGGCTCAACAGCCTGCCGCAGCGGCGCTGGCGGGCTGTGTTTGGCGCTGTCTTCGCCCTTTACGCCATCGCCCTCGCGGCGGTGGCGTGGCTTTTGGCCGAGGTGCCCATCATGGACCAGGCGGCGGTTCTGCACAGCCTGCCCGACCTGCTGGAGGATGGCCGCTTCGGGCCGTACAGCGATTATTACATCATCTGCAACAACAACCTCGGCCTCGCCCTTTTGCTGGGCGGCTGGTACTGGCTGGCCGGCCGGTTCGGGTTTTCGCCGGGCGATTCCCTCGCGGGGGTGGCCCCGGGCATCGCGCTCAATGTGCTGGCGCTGCTGGCCTCGGCGGCCCTGCTCTGCCTGCTGGCGCGGCGCATCTTCCAAACCAACGCAGCGGTGGCGCTCACCTTTTTGCTCTGCGCCGCCTTCGCGCCCTTCTGGCTCTATGCCCCCTGCTTTTATTCCGACACCCTCTCGGCCCCCTTCGTCCTGCTGGCCCTGCTCGCCTTCGAGGGCTGGCAGCGCAGGGCCGGCCGCGCCCGGCTGCTGCTGGCGGCGGGGGCGGGGGCCGCGGTCTTTGTGGGGTACGCGGTCAAGGGCAGCGCGGCGGTCCTCGCCGTGGCGCTCGCCATCCTCTTCTTTCTGCGGGCAAAGCCCCGGCAGGCGCTGGCCTTCCTCGCCGTGATGCTGGCGGCCATCGCCCTGCTGGCGGGCGGCTACCGCCTCTGGCAGCGGGCCTGGCTCATCAACTGGGCCGACGAGGAGGCCGTCGGCATGCCGGTGCAGCTCTGGCTCTGCTACGGCAGCCACGGCACCGGCAGCTACGCCCGGGAGGATTACGACGCCGCCATGACCCAGAACACCATCGCCGCGCGCAGGGCGCTGCTCTCTGCGCGCATCGCGGCCAACTACGCCGCCCACACGCCCCGGACGCTGGCGGCCTTTCTCACCCGCAAGGCGGCCGCCACCTGGGGGGACGGCCTTTATAACGCCGAGGAGTTTCTGGCCACCCCCCAGCGGGCCAACTGGACCCATACCTTCATCCTCCGGGGCCAGCCGGGCTATATGCCCATGGTCTACTACTGCCAGGGCTATCTTTCTATGCTGCAGCTGCTGATGCTGGCATCAGCGGTGCGCGCCGTGCGCCGCCGCACCGCCGGGCCGCTGCTGCTGGCCGGGGTAAGCCTCACCGGCCTGATCCTCTTTTTGAGCCTCTGGGAAACCAAGGCCCGCTACGCCTTCAATTTTACACCGCTGCTGCTTTTGCTGGCCGCCGCGGCGCTGCAAAATCCGGCAAAGCCCCCAAAATCCGAAACAAAGGAACCTGCCCACCATGAGCGTTAACCCCAAAGCCAACCGACAACTTCTGGAATTTCTGCTGCTGGCCGGGGCGGTCACGGCCCTCTGCGCCCTGCCGCTGGCCAACCGGGACCTCGCCGCCGGGCACGACTGCCTGTTTCACATGCTGCGCATCGAGGGGCTGGCCCACGCCCTGCGCCAGGGCGCGGCCCTGCCGGTGCGGGTCTATTCGCTCCTGCTGGGCGGGTACGGCTACGCCTGCGGGCTCTTTTACCCGGACCTTTTCCTCTACCCCTTCGCGCTGCTGCGGGCCTTTGTCACCGGGCCCGAAATCACCTTTAAGCTTTTGCTGCTCTGCTGCAGCGCCCTTCAGTGCCTCACCGGCTATCTGGCCGGGCGGGGCATCACCAAAAGCCACACCGGCGGCCTTGTGCTGATGGTGAGCTACAGCCTTTGCCAGTATCATCTGGCCAACCTCTTCATCCGCAGCGCGGTGGGGGAGGTGCAGGCCATGATCTTTCTGCCCCTGGTGGTCTGGGGGCTCTGGAACCTCACCGAGGAGGGCTTTTCCCACCCCGCGCTTTTGGGGCTGGGCTTTTTTGGCCTGCTCATGAGCCACACCATCAGCCTCGCCCTCTGCGGGCTTCTGGCGGTGGGCTGGGTGCTGGCCCGGCTGCCCCGGGTGCTCCAAAAGCCCATCCTGCTCAGGGGCGTGGGCACCACCCTCGCGGTGCTGCTGCTCGGCTGCTGGTCCTGGCTGCCCATGCTGGAGCAGTTCACCGCCGACCGGTTCAAGGCCACCACCGCCCCCCTGACCAATCTCTCGGCAAACGTCCAAAGCCCCGGCACCCTCTTTTCCCTCACCGGGTATCAGGGCCTCGGGCTGGGGGTGCTGCTGCTGGCCGTGTTGGGGCTGGTGCTGCTGCTTTGCCGCCGCCAAAAGCAGGACCGCCCCGCTCGCGTCTTCTGGCTGCTGGGCCTCGGCTTTTCGCTCATCCAGCTCTGGGGCGGGGTGTGGAGGCTGCTGGACGCCACCCCGCTCACCAGCATCCAGTTCCCCTGGCGGCTGCATCAACTCGGGCAGTTCTTCTTCTGCCTCTGCGCCGCCTGGCTCGGGGCGGATCTTGCAAAGCGCTTTGCAAACCGCGCCCCCGCGGCGCCCGCCAGGGCGGCCAATGCGGCCCATTTAGCCAAGTTCAGGCGGACCCTGGCCCTCGGGGCGGTGCTGCTGGCCTCGGCGGCCAACCTGGCCCTGCTCTGGCCCAGCCTGCCGGAGCTCTGCAACTACAGCGAAACCCATTTTGAAAACCGGGGCGAGACCTTCTATCTCGTCGGGCAGGAGTGGGTGCCGGACGGGGTAAACATCTACGAATTTGCCGCCGAGCCCCCCGACCAGTACACCACGCCGGACGGTCAGCCCCATCAGGGCGAATCCCTGCCCGGGGGCGATTTTGCGCTCTGGTGCGGCGAGGCCGGGGCCTACGGTCTGCCCAAGCTCTGGTACAAGGGCTACCGCGCATTCCTGGCCCCGGAGACCGGCGGCCCCGCGATCGAGCTGCCCCTCCACAAGGACGGCGCCGGCCGGGTCGAGCTGCTGGTGCCGCAGGGCTGCCCCGCCGGCCGGGTGACCGTGCGCTATGCCGGCACCGCCCTACAGCAAGCCTCCCAGTGGGTGAGCCTCGCGGCCGCCCTCGCCCTGGCCGCGGCCGCTGCCCTGCGCGCGCGCCGCAAAAAGCGCTGAAAAATAAAGGGGCAGCACCGCACAGTGCCTTCGGGCGGCTTTTGTGCGGTACTGCCCCTGCGTTTCTTCTCTTCGGTCAGCGCCCCGCGGGCGCGCGCTGCGCCGTCTCGGCGGCAGGCACTGGCACATCCGCCCCAACCATGTAAATTGTATACCCGTCCCCCGCATACCACACCGGGTAACGCGCGGCGTAAAACCCCTCGTCCACCGCGTAGCTGCCGCGCTCCCAGCGGCTGATGCTCACATAGTCGATGCCCCACCGCGCCAGCAGCGCCTCGCTGGGGCTCTCGTACAATTCGCGCACCGCCGCGGCCTGCTCCTCATAGTGCATCCCGTGGTAAAAAACATAGCTGCCGCTGCCGCACAGGATCTGCCGCCCCGCAAGGCTTGCGATCGGGTTCTGGTGATGGGTGCCGGTCAAAAACACCGCGTCGGGCGCGGCGTGCTGCTCCACAAACGCCGCCGCCGCGACATCCGCGGCCGAAAACTGCTCGTACCGGCTCACCGCCTCCCGGCCCAGGGTCAGCACCCCGCCAAAGCAGCCCAAAAACACCGCCGCCGCCAGCAGCCCGGCCCCCGCCACCCGGCAGGCCCGCCCGCGCCGCCGCCAGAACGCCCCGGCCCCGGCGCACAGCAGGTCCGCCGCCAGCATGCAGCCCAGCATGTGCCAGACAAATAACAGCTTGTTGTTGTCATAGACGTTCGGCTGAAACACCACGCACTCGGCCAGTGCCAAAATCGCCAGCCCCCCGGCGTACCACCAGCGCAGCCGCTTGCCCGCGTGGAAAAAGGCCGGGAGCAGCAAAAGATACACCAGACCGATATTTTTGATGTAGAACCAGAAGTAGTTGTCCCCCTCGTTGGCCCAGTTCCAGTGCCAGCGCAAAAAATTCTGCCCCTCGCCGGTCTGCCGAAAGATCACCAGCATCAGCTGCGGCAGACAGAGCACCCCCGCCAGCGCCGCGTACCACATCCAGGGCCGCAGCGCCCGCCAAAGCGCACCCCGCCCCGCCCCGGCGGCCTTTACCACCGCCCGCAGCAGGTACACCCCGCTCATCACCACCAGGGCCAGCAGGCTGTGGGTGTGGGTCAGGGGCAGGCACCCGGCCAGCAGAGCCAGCGGCAGCCAGAGCCGGGTCTCGCCCTCAAAGGCGAACCGGTAGAGCAAGTAGAGGCAGCCCAGCAGCAGCGCCCACCCAAACAGGGTGGCCCGCTGGGGGATCAGCAGATCCGCGATGGGGTTCACCCAGCGGATGTTCTTTTCGATGTAGTTGGTGGGGGTCTGGTAAAACGCGGTGAAAATGCGGGTAAAATTGCCCGGTTCACCGCCCAAAAAGTAGAAAAACCCAAACCCACCGCCCGCAAAAAACAGCCAAAAGGCAAGGCTGGCCCGGCCTGCGCCGCCCAGCACCCGCAGCGCCAGCAGCCAGAACAGCCCAAACACCGCCAGCAGCGCCAGCGCCTGCGGCAGCAGGCAGGCGATTTTGAGCGGCGCACCCAGCACCAGCAGCGCGCTGCTCACCGTCTCGCACAAAAAGGGGTAGCCGAACAGCTCCTGCCCCGCCAGCAGGGGATAGGCAGGCGGAAACCTGCCCCGCACCGCGATATTTTTGATAAAGGCCAGGTGCATCGGCAGGTCGCCAAAGGTGCTCTGCCCGCACCAGTACCCGCCGTTTTGCTGGTAGAGGGTGTGGGTGTGCAGCAGCCACACCGCAAAGCAGAGCAGCGGCAGCACGCACCCCGCCAGCGCCAGCGCCTGCCGCCGCCTTACCCGGCCGTTATTATGCGCCTTATCGCATGTTTTTTGTGCCCCGCCGCGGCCTGCAAGCCCCGCGGCCAGCCCGATCAGCCCCGCGGCGGCCAGCCCGGCCAGCATCGCCGCCCTGCCAAAGCCGAGCCCCAGCGCAAACAGGGCGGGCAGGGCCGCCAGCAGCCCGAGCCCAAAGCTGGCCCCCAGCAGCCCATACAGCCCCGGCGCGTCCTCCCCATCCGGGAACACCCGCCGGGCCAGCAGCACCCCGGCCAGCCAAAACACCGCCAGATACCCCGCCCCGGCAAGGCTGCCCAAGGCGGGCGAGAGCGTTGTTTCCATGCCGCCCGTCACACCCCTTCCAGATCAAACGGCGGGGTGTACTCCTCCCGCGCGCTGCTCTTTTGCTGCATATATCCCTCGGTCAGCCCTAAGTCCACCGCGGCGTTCACCACCTGCCGGTACTCCCAGCTGCTGATCCGGCGGCCGAGCGGCTTGTGCTCCGCGGCCCTGTAAAACGGGGTGTACTGGCTCATCAGGCTGGGGATGAACCGCCCGCCCTGCGCCTTCAATTCCGCCATCCAGCGCAGCACGGCGAGGCTGTCCTGCAAGGCCCCCGGCAGGGCCAGATGCCGCAGGATCACCCCCCGCTGCAGCAGCCCCTCCGCGTCAAACTGCGGCGGCCCGGCCTGGGCGAGCATCTCGCCCACCGCCGCGCGGCAGACCGCAAAGTAATCCTCCGCGCCGGAGTACTCCTCGGATAAGGCGGGCGAACAATACTTCACATCCGCCAGCCAGACATCCACCACCCCGCCAAGCGCCCGCACCGTCTCCACCGTCTCGTAGCCGCCGGTGTTGTACACCACCGGCAGCCGGCAGCCCGCCGCGCGGGCGGCTTTCAGGGCGGGCAGTACCCAGGGCAGCCACTGGGTGGCGGTGACCAGGTTGAGGTTGTGCACCCCTTTGGCCTCTAACTCCAAAAAAATCTCGGCCAGCCGCCGGGTGCTGATCTCGCGGCCGAGCCCTTCGGCGCTGATGGCATAGTTCTGGCAGTAGCAGCACTGCAGCGCACAGTGGCTGAAAAACACCGTGCCGCTGCCCCGGCTGCCGCTGATGCAGGGCTCCTCCCAGAAATGCGGGGCCGCGCGGGCTATTTTGAGCACCCCGCCTGCGCCGCACCGCCCGGCCTCGGCCCGCCGGTCCGCTCCGCACCGCCGGGGGCAGAGCATGCACCGCGCCGGGGCCTGCGGCTCGGGCACCGCTCCAGGCAGTTCGGCCATCCCGCATCCCTCCATCATCAAAGCTTTTGGGAAGATGTGCTTCCCCTTGCCTTTTCACTATACCACATTCGCTTTGGTTGTGGTATAATTTTATCATCGAAGAAGCGGCCGCGGGCGGCGGTACAAGAAACAAAAAGGAGGAGAGCGGCCATGCCCTACGATGAACGGGAGCTCGACAAGGTGCGGGGCGACCTCAAGTACCTCAGCCTCTTTGCGCGGGACTATCCCAGCATCGAGGA
>DKVN01000056.1:4128-4411 GCA_002491225.1 Faecalibacterium sp. UBA7177 | reverse complement strand
CGGGGGCAGACCCGCCGCCCGCCGCGCCCGGCCCGCCGCCGGTGCTGCCGGGACGCGGCGCGCCCACCGGCCCGGTGCCCAGGCCCTGCCCCCGCTTTTCCACCGTCTTGGCGGGGCCGCTCAGATGCTTTTCACGGCCTCGTGGCCGATTGTTCTGATCATTTGCCATACAGGATGATCCCTTTCCATCATAAAGTGATAAAATTTCCAAAACTTCCACAATTAAGTATAACGGCCCCGCCCCGGCTTGTAAAGCGGGCAGAGCGCCGAAAATGCCGGAAAA
>DKVN01000056.1:0-3783 GCA_002491225.1 Faecalibacterium sp. UBA7177 | reverse complement strand
CGCTTTTCCCGGCCGGGAAAAGCGGGGCGCATTGGTTTTTAGGAAAAGACGCTCAAAAAACCCTCTCAGCCCTCCTCCGGATAGAGGATGCTGCGGCGCAGCGGCAGCCACTCGCTGAGGGCGCGGCGCAGGGCGAGATCCCAGAAATCCCACTCGTGGGTGTAGCCGGGGATCTCCTCATAAAACACCTCATAGCCCAGCTTTTTCAGGTAGTCGCGGCCGAACAGGGTGCCCTCGCGCGCGAAATCGTCGCCGCCGCAGGTGATGTAGAACTTGCTCAGCGGCCCGCCCGCCTTTGCCTTCTCGGCGGCCACGGCGTTGACATCGTTCACGGTGCCGCGGACAAACGCCTCCTGCTGCAACAGGCCGATCCGCTTCATGATGGTGGGCAGCGGGCCGGACTGCTTGGCCACCGTGTCCAGCCCCCGCTCGACATTGTCCGGGCGGATGGCGCTGCCGGACATGATCAGCGCTGCCGCGTACCGCTCCGGCAGGTTGACCGCGATCTTCATCGCCCCGTGTGAGCCCATCGAGAGCCCGCCCACAAAGTTGTCCTCCCGCCGGGTGGAAAGCGGGAACAGGGTGGGCAGCACCTGGGGCAGCTCCTCGGTGACATAGGTGTAGTACCGCGCGCCGTCGCTGCCGTCGGTCCAGTCGGTGTAAAACGAGTCGTATCCTGCGGGCATCACCACCGCCACCTTGTTCTCATCGGCATAGCGCGCGATGTTGGAAAAATGCAGGTAGTCCGCGTCGTCGCCGCTGCCGCCGTGCAAAAGCCAGAGCACCTGATACTTCATCCCCGGCACATACACCGCCTTGCCGCCGCCGAGCGTGTCGGAAAAGCTGTAGGTCGGCAGGCAGATCGTCACGTTGGTCTGCATCCCCAGCGCCTGCGAGAGAAAGTTCATTTTAATAACTGCCATGAGGTTCCGCTCCTTTCTTTATTCCTGCCCGGCCTGCCCGGCGCTCTGCCGGGGGGCCGCAGGGCCATACCGTTTGGCCAACCTTGCATCGGCCTCGTCCCTGGTGATCTGGCCGTCGTTGTACTGGGCCATCACCTGCGCGTCCCTGTCGCGCAGCTTGTAAAAGTACAGCAGCCCGGCCGACAGCAGCATGCCCACCGAGGGCAGCAGCGAGAAGCAGATCCAGATGCCGTTCAGCGCGGCCTGGGGCTGTGCCGCGCCCTCGCCCGCCACAAAGCCGCACCCCGCGAGGATCAGCATCGCGAACGGCCCGCTGAGGCTGCCCACCAGCTTGGAGAAGAAGGTCTGCACCGAGGCGGCCACCCCCTCGGCCCGCTCGCCGGTGTGGTAGGTGCCATACTCGAGGCAGTCGGGCGTAAAGGTGAACAGCAGGATATTGTTCGCGCCCCAAAAGATGCCCTGCACAAAATACAGCGCGTAAAACAGGCCCAGATTGTCATACCCGGCCAGCCAGCCCAGACGCTTTTGCACCATCGGCAGCAGCATCGATGCGCCGGTGACCCCGATCATCGCGAAATAGCGCCCCATCGTCAGCAGCTGGCCGCGCTCCTTGATGTTGTCGGTCATCGAGGTGGGCAGCACGAACATGGGCACATCGCACAGGGTATACGAGGCATCCCAGGCCATGTAGGCCACCGTGGCCCAGATGACCTTGACCGCGGGCCCCGCGCCGCCGGGCAGCGCAAAGAAGAAGATGCTGCTCACCGCCAGCAGCGGCATCGCAAGGCGCAGCCAGGGCATGAACCGGCCCTTTTTGAAGTTGACCCGGTCGATCAGCACCCCAAACAGCGGGTCGTTGACCGCGTCCCACGCCTTGGTGATGAACAGGATCACCGCCACCGAGGCCGCGGTGATGCCCACATCCGAGTAAAAGGTCTGCATATTGATCGCGATGAGCCCGTAAAAGATGTTTTCGCCCAAAAAGTACATCCAGTAGCTCAGCCGCTCGGCTCTGGTCGTGCAGTACTGCAGAGCAGGCTTCTTCTGCCGCATCATCATTCCTCCCGTTTTGTTGTTTGTGGTTTTACCTATGGACAGCATAGCAGGAATGGTGTATGATTTTATCATCAAAGCAGGATTTTTGTATGATTTTTGTGCATCCGTCAGGAGGTGCCTCATGCCCTATGCAGAATGACCAGGGCCGCTTTATCGAGATCAGCCAGCGGGACGGATATTCGCAGCCCATGCCCAGCCGCGTCTACTCCGAGGCGCTGCCGGAGGTGCTGCTCAACGAAAACCCCATCGAGCTGCAGGAGGTCTGCTACACGGCCAGCGGGCAGGGGGTCCACCGCGGGTACAGCTACCGGCCGGACACCTCGCTCCTCTTTCACAGCGACGCGCCGCCCGTTGCCCGGCTGCACAAGCACGAATACTTCGAGCTGCTCTTTCTGCTCTCGGCCCACATCGAGGTGCAGATCGAATCCCGGCTCTGCCAGCTGCGCCGGGGGGATGTCTGCATCCTCAACTGCTCCACCCGCCATGCCGAGCATTTCGAGCCGGATCTCTCGCTCTGCTATCTTTTGTTTGCGCCGGGGTACCTCCGCAGCTTTCCGGAGGGGGAGGGGCTGTGCCTGCCCGCAGAGCTCCACCGCTTTTTTGTCAAGGGCCTGCGCGACCCCTTTTTGCAGAACAGGGATTATCTCACCTTCCGCTGGCTGGGCGGCCGGGGGCCGCTGCCGCTGCTGCTCATTTTGAACGACCTGCGGGACGCCCTTGCCCAAAAGCGGCCCGGCTACCAGCTGTTTGTGCGCGGGCACCTGCTGCGGATGTTCGCCCTGCTGGCCGACCCCTCCCTCTACCGCCCGGAGTACATCGACCTCGGGGCCGACGGCGGCTTTTCGCTGGCCCACTCGGCCAAGCAGCTGATCGACAAGACCCCCGGCCGCATCAGCCGGCAGGAGCTCGCGGGCCGCCTCAACTACAGCGCCGCCCAGATCGATCGCACCTTCCGGCGGCATTACGGCTGCACCGTGTCCGCCTACAGCCGCCAGGCCTGCCTGCGGCGCGCCGCCGGGCTGCTGCGCCAGACCTCGCTGTGTGTACACGAGATCTGCCGCCAGTTGGGGCTCGTGGACCGCACCAGCTTTTACAGGCAGTTCGAGCGGGCATACGGCTGCACCCCCGCGCAGTACCGGGCAGAGCACCGGCTGTGAGCGGCGGAGGCAGGCCATCCGCGCAGTCTGCGCCCCGCCCCGCTGGACAAGCCCGTGGGCGGGGTGGTATACTGGGGCAGGGCCGCCCGGCCCCAACATGCACAAGACAGGATCGAGAGGAGCGAGCAGCATGGCCTTTGGCTGGTTTGAGACGGTCAGCAGCAAGGAGCGAAAACGCCGGGAGGACCGGCTGCGCAGCGAGATGCTGCCCTTTGGCGAGGCGCAGCGCGAGGCCGAGCTGCGGCTGCTGCGGGCGCTGGTGACCACCCGCGCCAGGGACAGCGAGCTGCTTTTTCAGCTCATCAGCGCCAAGACGGCGCTGCGCCCCGCCAAAGAGGAGGATGACCCGGACAGGGCGCGGCAGAACGCCCTGCGCGAGTGGCTGCACAGCAAGCTGGCGCGGGGTTACTCCGCGCAGGAGCGGGCGGTCTTCTGGGCGCTGGCCGAGCTGGAGCAGCCCGCCCAAAGCCTCGCCGACCTGCCCGACGCCGAACAGGTTCGCCAAAAGGCCGATGCGCTGATGGCGCAGCACGCCGCCCTGCTGCGGTAGCCTCGCCCCGGCCCGCCCCGCCCCGGCGGGCGGCGCAAGGCCCCCGCGAACGCTGTACACAAAAGGGCACACACAAAAAGGCTCCCGCATCCGCGGC
>DKVN01000127.1 GCA_002491225.1 Faecalibacterium sp. UBA7177 | reverse complement strand
GACCGCCGCCCAGATCGCCCGGCTCACCGGTTACAGTGCAAAGACCGTCTCCCGCTGGTGCAGCGCAGGCCGGCTCAAAAGCATCCTGCGGCAGCCGAAATACATGGTGCCCAAGGTCTGGCTGCTGGAGTTTCTGGCCTCTGATGATTACAACAACATCTGTCGCAAGAGTGGGAGGCATTATGCGATGATACGGAAGATCAGCAAATAACAAAAAGCCCGCCTGCCCCGATACATTCGTGGGCAGGCGGGCTTTGCTGTCTGCCATTCCTGGAATCGTTCGCCCCGGACGCTCTGTGCAGCGCCCGATTTGTTCCGGCCTATTGACAAGCGCAAGCCAATTTGTTATATTGTTATTACAATACAACCAACAGAAAGAGAGGCTGACAGCCCATGGATATGGTCAACTTTGACGAGCGGCAGATTCTTGCAAACGGTGAGATCATTTACCGCCAGCGCGCAGAAATCGAAGCCATTGCCGATTCAATCTGTGACGTGGGCTTTGACCTGCTGCTGTTCACCTCCAGCGGCGGCTCGCAGGCCATGCTGGACCCCTTTGCCTTTTACATCCGGCATGCCTCTCGGCTGCCGGTGGAAAACATCCTCAGCGCCGAGCTGCTGCTGGGGGGCTGCAACCGCATCACGAACCGCACGGTGGCCTTTTTGACCTCCAAATCCGGCGATACCGCCGAAACCCTCAAGGCGGCCCGCTGGCTCAAGACGCAGGGGGTGCGGCTGGTGAGCGTGGTGGGCCAGGCGGACTCGCCGCTGGAGAAGCTGAGCAGTGACACGGTGGTTTACGGCAGCGGCCGCCCGCAGGAGCTGGTCTTTTACCTGCTGATCGGGCGTATTTTGCACCGCAGCGGCTGTTTTGCCGAGTATCCCCGCTTTGCGGATGAGCTTAAAAACCTTGCCTTTGCCCTCGCTCAGGTGCGCAAACAGGCCGACGCAAAATGCCGGCAGTATGCGCTGGATTACTGCAGGGAGCCCTACAACATCTGGATCGGCTCGGGCGACCTCTGGCCCACCGCCTATTCCTACAGCATGTGCGTGCTGGAGGAGAGCCAATGGATCCGCACCAAGAGCGTCAGCAGCCCGGAGTTTTTCCACGGCACCCTTGAGCTTTTGGAAAAGGACGTCTGCACCACCCTGCTGCTGACCGAGGGGCCCACCCGCGCGCTGGACGAGCGGGTGCGGGAGTTTGCCGCCCGCCACACCCAAAAGCTGACCTGTTTTGACACGCGGGACTACGAGCTGCCCGGCATCAGCCCGGAGTTCCGCCCCTGGCTGAGCCCGGTGGTGATGGCGGCGGTGCTGCAGCGGATCAGCAAAAACCTGGAGCAGATCACCGGCCACTCGCTGGACATCCGCCGCTACTACCGGAAAGAGAGCTATTGAGATGAAGCTGATTGCACTCGGAGACAACAGCGTGGACTGCTACCGCAATACGGGCGAGATGTTTCCCGGCGGCAACGCGGTGAACGTGGCGGTGCACGCGGCGCGGCAGGGAGCGCAGGCGGAATACCTGGGCAACCTGGGCGACGACCCGCTGGCCAGGGCCATCACGGCGGCGCTGGAGGAAAACGGGGTGAGCTATGCCCACTGCGTGCATCTGCCGGGGCGTACCACCAAGCTTTGCCGGTATGATGTGATAAACGGCGAGCGCAGCTTTGTGGATGTGGTGACCGGCCCGTCCTGGGCGGGGCCGGTGCAGCTAAATGCGGCGCTGCTGGCACATTTGGCCGAGGCCGACCTGGTGGTAAGCAGCTGCAACGCCAAGCTGCCCGAACAGCTGGCCGCCGTTCAGGCCCTGCCGCCCCTGTTTGCCTTTGACTTTGGCGAAAAGGAAAAGTACCGCACCGAGGAATACCGCGCCTTGGTCTGCCGCAGCATGGACCTTGCCATGTTCTCCTGCCGGCCGATGAGCCGGGAGGAGTTTGCGGCCTTCAGCGCCCCGCTGCACCGGCGCGGGGTGGTGCATGTGCTGGCCACCATGGGCGCGGGGGGGCAGCTTCTTTCAAACGGTGAAAAAATCCTGCAAAAGGATGCGCAGATGGTCCGCGCGCATGATACAATGGGGGCGGGGGATTCCTTTTTGGCCGCATTTCTCTGCGCGCTTTGGCGCGCAGGCTGGAAAAAGGGCTGCCGCATGCCGGAGCAGGCTTTGCTGGCCGCCCTTGCCAAGGGGCAGCGGGTCGCCGCGCAGAACTGCCTGCGGGCGGGCGGCTTTGGCCGGCGGGCAAAGGAATCCTGACCCATCCGCACAGCGCCCTGCCGGCCCCCGCGCACAGCGGGGCGGCCGGGCCCTGCATTCCTGCCCGGATGCGGGAGGGCGGAACGGTAAGGAGAGAGCATGATGGACGGCCTGTTTTTGGACAAGACAAGCGCGACCCCTTTGTACGAGCAGCTGCGGCAGGAGCTTTTGGCCGCGATTACCTCCGGAAAGATCCCGGCGGGGGGCAAACTGCCCACCGAGCAGGAGCTCTGCGCCCAGCTGGGCGTTTCCCGGCCGGTGGCGCGGCAGGCCTACAACGCCCTGATCGAGGCCGGCTATGTGCAGCGGATGCGCGGGCGCGGCACCTTTGTGCGCACGCCGGACAGCCGCGGCCGCTTTTTGGACAAGCAGCTGAGCTTTGCCCAGGAGATGGCGATCCTGGGGCTTGCGCACCGCACCGTGCTGCTGGAAAAGGAATGGGCCGGCTATGCACCCGAGCTTTTTGGCTGCCTTGGGCTGAAGCCGGAGGACCGCTGCCTGCATCTCCTTCGGATGCGGTATGTATCGGACACGCCCTTTGTCCTGGTGGAAAATTACATCCCGGAGCCGCTTTTTCCCGGCATCGACCGGTTCGACCTTGAACAGCGTTCGCTGTACGAGGTGTTCGGGACCGAATACCATCTGCGGCCGGTACGCTCCCGGCGCACCATCGCCGCGCGGCTGGCCAGCGCCGAGCAGGCCCGCCTGTTTGGCACCAGGCGGGGCGCGCCGGTGCTGTACATCAAAAACCTTGTGTTTGACCAGCACGGCCGGCCCATCGACCTGAGCGGCGAAACCCTGGACGGGTACACCCGGAACTTTGAGTTTGAGGTGGTCAACCCGTAAGCCGCTTTCGCGCCCCGAACCGGCCGCCCCAACAGACATCAGAGCGCCTTTCCCGTTCCAGCCCCTGCGGGCCGGAACAGGAAAGGCGCTCTTCGTATTTGTATCTCCCAAAAGCAGGGGCTTGGCCCAAGGGCCCCGGTCAAAACCGTCTTTTGGTTTTGCGGCCCGCCTTTTGCAAAAGGCGGGCTCAGCCGATCAGCTCAAGGGCCATGCTGACCGCCCCCTGCGCGGCGGTGCGCCCGGGCAGGCAGAGCACCGCCTGCGGAAAGCGGCGCGCCGCCAGGGCGCGAAACTCCTCCATCGTCTGCGCCGAATGGAGGATGCTGCTGCCCCAGACGCCCAGCTTGAAGTCCGGCTCGGTCTGTTCCAGGCCAAGCGCGCGGACAAGATCCTCCACAATGGAAAATACCATGCCGGCCGCCTGCTTCAGGATCGCCCGGGCCGCCTCATCCCCCTCGCCGGCCGCCTTGTTCACCAGCTTGCCCAGCGCCGGGACCTGCCACGGCGGAACGCTGGAGCGGGCGGCGATGCGGTTGAGGTCGCCGCGGTCGGCAATGCCGAGGGTGCTGCAGACGCTTTGCACCATCGGCCCGGCCGGGGCCGCCCCGTCCAGCCAGCGGGCCACCTCGTGCAGCGCCGCACGGCTGACCCAGGTGCCCGAGCCCTCGTCGCCCAGGATGCTGAACATCCAGCCCCCCGCCCGCGCGGTCTTGCCGGCCCTGCTGCGGCCAAAGGCGATGGAGCCGGTGCCCGAGATCACCAAAACGCCCTCGCCGCCCGTGACGGTATAGTGCGCCAGCTCGGCATCGTTGATGACCCTGACCGGGCAGGCGAATCCGGGCAGGCCCTGGTAAAGCCCGCGCAGCAGGGCCTCGTCCTCGGCGCTGTCCAGTCCGGTGGTGCCGCAGACGAGGCAGCGGGCCTCCTCCCGCCGGCCGCCGAACTGGGCGAGGCAGGCATCAATGCTGCGGTTGACCCGCTCCGACACCTCCTCATAGGGCATACAGTAGTGGTTGGCCGGCTGGCCGGTATAGCTGCCGAGCTGCCCGCCCTGCAGATCGCAGGCCAGCACCCGGTAATGGGTGCCGCCGCTGTCGATCCCGATCACATAGTTCATAGGAACCGCTCCCTTTCTGACAGAGATGTTGGGATATGCCGGGCCATCCTGCCAGCGGCCGGCCGTCCCGTTTAGGGGTCGGGGGCAAAGCGTCATCAGAGCATCCCTCGAGCGTTTTTCTGTTTGATGTTCATGATGGCGTCCAGACGCAGAAACCGCTCAAAACCAACCTCCCCGATGCCCAGCAGCGGCGGGATCACCGCGCTGATCAGCTGCATCGGCAGGATCTGCTCAAAGGGCTGGGTATACCACTGCCCGGCGGCTTTGACCGGACAGTCCCGCCCGTCCCTGCCGCCGCACAGGCCAACGGTGTAAACCGCCGGGCAGACGCCGCGATGATATTGTACCAGCCGCTGCATCCGCTCATAGTCCGCATCGGCGGGGGGCGGCAGCAGATATATGCCGCTCACCGTCTCTCCAAGCGAGCTGGCGGGCCCGTGCAGAAACTCCTCAAAATCAAAGGAAAAGGCGGGGATGAGCAGGGTCTCCATCAGCTTGAGCGCCCCCTCGGCCGCCACCTGCATCCCCTGTTTTTTGCCCACCAGATAGACCGTGCGCAGGTGTTTGAGGGATTCCTGGTTCGCGCTTACCCACTCTTCGGCGGCCTGGATGTTGCCGGCCTGGGCCGCGGCGGCGGCCCGCAGGGCGGCGAGGCAGCCGCCGTATTGCGCCGCGTCCGCCCGGCCGCTTTGATGCGCATATTCCAGCGCCAGCAGATAAAGGGTGAGGATGGTAATGGTATAGCCCTTGGTCTTGGGGCCGGCCAGCTCCTCGCCGCAGGGGATGGCGATGTAATGATCGCCCTTTTTGTTGAGATGGCCGTAGGGGTTGCCGGTCATGGCGATGGTGGGAACCCCTTCCAGCCGGTCGAACACGGCCAGCGAGTTGGTGGAGTTGCCGCCCTGGGAGATGACGATGGCCAGCGTCCGCCCGCCGTGCAGCCGCTGCACCTGGGACGGGGCCTGCACCGTCACCTCAATGCCCAGCACCCACTCCATAAAGGGGGCGGCGGCCAGGGCGGCGTTGCGGGAGGTGCCGCTTGCGATCAGGGCGATCCGGGTGGGCTGCACCGCCTCGCAGACCCTGCAGAACGGCGCAGCGGCGGCCAGGCGATCCTCCAGCACCTGCGCGAAAAGCAGCGGCTGCTCGCGGATGTAATCAAGCATTTCCATGGGGGTATCCTCCTTTTGGCAAAAAGCGGCTACTGGTCGTAGCGGCTGGGAACAGCGCGCAGCGAGATCCGGCGCTCAAAGGTGCTGTACTCGGTCAGGTAGGCGGTAAAGCAGCCGTCCATGCGCCCCATGCTGCCCTCCTTGCCGGCCGTGTAGTTGTGGGCGGCGAAGCAGGGCCCGACCTGGATGCCCCTTGTGCCCCTGGAGGCCGTCAGGGTGCCGTCCTTTACAACAACGCTGCCGCCCTCGCTGCCGTCAAGCATGAAGTGTTCGTTCTCGAGGCGGCAGCCCGCGTTGAAGGCCAGCTCGATCCGCAGCGGCGCGCGGTCGATGCCGGAGTTGACGATCTGGATGTCCAGGCCGTTCTCCGCCTCTCGGATGGCCAGATCAAAGATCATATCCGGGCCATAGAGCTTCTCCCGGCTGGCGTTGTCCATCTGCCACCAGTCGCTGCTGGCCGGCTTTTCGGCAAAGGGCAGGTAGTACCAGCCGGTCATGGTCTGATGCAGGGTGTAACCGCCCTCCTGCGGGGCCAGCAGGGCGGGCACAAAGGCCCGGTGCTCGCAGAAGCTGGCGCCGATGCGCACGGTCAGGCAGAAATCCCCATGCTGAAAGAACAAAAAGTTGGGGCTGTTGTTCAGGATCGTGTAGGACCAGCCCTCCCGGCGGCACCGCACAATGCCGGAGCTCTCGTAGTACCGGTGGTAGTTCGTTGGCACGGCACAGCCCTCGTGCTCCAGCAAAACCAGCTCGGGCAGCAACATCAGCTGGATCAGGCAGTCAAAGCTGCGCAGGGCATGGCGGTCCACCATCTGCATGATCGCGTTGGCCGCGTCCAGCAGCTCCGGCCTGCGGCAGGCCCATCCCATATAGAGATACTCCAGATAGTACTCCCGCGGGTAGATTTTTTTGCCCATATCCCAGCGGGTGGAGTTGTTGGTAAAGATGCTGTCGTCCGGGTCAATGTAGCTCAGCATCATCTCCAGGTTGCGCAGGACCGGCTCGTAGTAGCTCTCGTCGCCGGTGGCCGCGGCCAGCATGATCATCGCGTCATTGTTGATGCGGTTGTAGTTGCCCGCGGAACGCTCGGCATACTCGCCGTCGGCGTTGCAGTCGATCCCTTCCTTCAGGATGGCGTCTGCGGCGGCGCGGCATTCCGGCTTGCCGAACAGCTTTGCGCAGAGCATCAGCACCGAGGCGATGGCCCAGCGATGGTTGGGCGTGTGGAAGCCGCAGCGGCAAAGCGCGTCGGCGGCATCGCGGAGAATCTCCTCATAGCGGGGCTTCAGCGCCCCGGCAGCGGCCTTCGCCCGCGGCGAGGCGGGCAGCGCACCCTCCGCCGTCCTGCACAGATAGACATAGACGGGAAGCAGGCGTTTTGCGCAGAAAGCGGTGTCCGGGCCGGAGAGGAAGTTGCAGTTGATCAGATCAAAGTATCCGCCCGGCCGCTGAGAGCGGCGGATATAGGCCAGCGCCAGCAGGATGCGGCGGCCCAGCTCCTCTTCCAGATGATAACGGCTGTCCGGGTTCAGCCAGCAGGCCGTCATGGTCGTAAGGCGGTAGATGGCGGTTTTGGGCTCCGCCAGGCTGTCCGCCTTTGGAAAGCCGCCGCAGAACGGGCTGCTTTCGTCCAGAATCTGGACATCCAGATACCGCTGTACGCGGCTCTCGCTGTCCCGCAGGATGCGTTCATAATGTTTGCGCATAATAACCCCTTTATCAAATGCTTTGCGATACAGTTTTTTGCGGCATGCCGCCGGCCCGGAATGCTGCGCAGGCCGGGACCGGCATTGTTATGCATCCCTGCCCAGCAAAGCGGCGCCGATAATGCCGGCGTCGCCAAACAGCTTGGCCGAGAGGATGCGGGGCTGTTTGGGGCAGCTGCGGCCGTAGCCGTGAAGGGCGTTATATTCCTTCAGCGGCTCCACCAGCACGTCGCCCCGCCGGCTGATGCCGCCGCCAAGGCAGAGGACCTCCGGCTGGAAGATGTTGATGATGCTGGTTACACCGATGCAGAGATACTGCACATAAGCCCTGACCACCTGTACGGCGGTTTCGTCCCCGGCGTCGTAGGCGGCCAGGATGACCTTGCCGGTGACCTTTGCGGCATCGCCGCCGGCCAGCTCCCAAAGCCTGCTTTCCGGGTGGCCGGCCATGGCCTCGGTGGCCTGGCGGATCAGTGCCGTAACGCTGCCGTACTGCTCAAAGCAGCCGCGCAGCCCGCAGTTGCACTCCCTGCCCTGCATGTCAATGACAAAATGGCCCAGCTCGGCCCCCGCGCCATTACAGCCGGTGAGCAGTTTGCCGTTCAGCACAACGCCGCCGCCCACACCGGTGCCCAGCGTGAGCATGACCATGCTGCTGCTGCCCTTTCCGGCGCCGGCGCAGTACTCGCCCCATGCGGCCACGTTGGCGTCGTTGCCCAGATGGACGGTCAGCCCGGTGCGGTCCTGCACCATCCGGCCCAGCGGCACGTTGCTGAACTCCAGGTTGTTGGCGTAGAGCACCGTGCCGGTATCCACATCCACGCTGCCGGGGGCGCCGATGCCCACCCATGCCGCATCGCTCAGGGGCAGCTCCAGGGCGGAGGCCATGCGGCGGCAGAGCAGCGCAATGCGGTCGGCAATATCCTCTGCCGGGCAGGGAAGGTCGGTTTTGAGGCTGTCTGTCAGCAGAAGGTTGCCGTCCAGATCGGCAATGCCGCCGGCGATGTTCGTTCCCCCAAGGTCAATCCCGATACAATAACGCATAGAAACACCTCTTCCAAAGGGCTTATTTTGTGCGGCGCCGACCCCGGAAGACGCGGCGCCGGCAAGCCGTTACTGTAAGCCCTGGGTCGGCTTGCACAAGCGGGTAAAGAGCAAAAACACGAGGAAAAAGGCGACCGCCGACAGGGGCAGGATCCCGATGCTGCGCGCGTAGCCCGCCGTGTCAACAAGCCTGCCGAAGCCCACGTTGAATAGAATATCCGCCAGCGAGCCGAGGCTCAGGATGGTGCCTGCCGCGCCGGACACCTGCCGGGCCGGGAAATACAGCCGGATGCTCATGACCAGCGTGGGGTAAAGGATCGAAAAGGACAGGCCGCTGATGGCCCAGATGGGCATGGTGGCCGCCCCGCCCAGCGAGCCGATCAGATACAGCACACAGGATACGCCGCCAAAGATTGTCAGGCTTCGGATGATGCCCAGCCTGTCCACCAGCGGCGACAGGCAGAGCCGCCCGACCATCATACCGGCAAAGAAGAAGGACAGGTACCTTGCGGCCGAGGCCTGCGGCAGGTCGAGACCGCCCACGCCATAGGCCACCATCCAGTTCATGATGCCGTGCTCGGCGATAAAGTAGAAGCCAAACACCAGCACATACGGCAGCACGATGTGCCAGTCATAGCCGCCCCTGCGGGCCGGGGGGTCCGCCGGGGCGGCGGTTTCCTCCGGCACCTCGCAGAACAGCAGCAGCGCAAAGGCCGCCGCCCCCAGCACCAGAAGCGCAAGGTTTGTATTCTGCCAGAAGCGAAAGCCGTCCGCATAGCTGCCCAGAAGGTACTGGCTGCCGCAGGTGCCGATCTCCTGCGTAAAAAACAGGAAGTTGACAAAAAAGCCCGGCGATGCGGCAAACAGCAGCGGCGTGATCAGGTTCATCGTGGTGTTGAGCAGGGTCGACGAGCCCATCGCAAGCGCCATGCCAACCAGCAGCACCATGTAATTGCTGGTAAAGGCAAACAACGCCAGCGCCGCAATCCAGATCAGGATCAGGGCCTGCAGCGTCCGTTTTTTGGAAAACCGCGTGCTCAAATTCCCGCCCACCA
Organism: Faecalibacterium sp. UBA7177; assembly: GCA_002491225.1. Classification (GTDB taxonomy): domain Bacteria; phylum Bacillota; class Clostridia; order Oscillospirales; family Ruminococcaceae; genus UBA7177. The sequence continues at coordinate 5,054 of DKVN01000127.1, read as the reverse complement.
GCAGAAAGACCAGATTGCCCACATAGCTTACCGTGACGATCAGGCCCAGCTGGGTGGTGGTCAGGGAAAAATGCTGCTGGAAGATGGTGGAAAATATCCCGCGCAGGCTGTCATTGCTGCCAAGCCCCACCATCAGCGCCGCAAAGGTCAGGAAGGTAAGGCGCCTTTTCCACTGCTTTGCCATCAAATTTCATCCTCGGCTTCCATCAAAAACAGGATGGCCATGGCCTGGCCGTAGGGCATCGGGTGCAGGGGAATCTGCTTGTAAAAATCCTTGCTCTCGCGGCCCATGGGCGTGCCGTAGGAAACCTGCTGCACAACCCCCTTGTCGTCGATGCAGTCCAGCACCGGCTGCAGCGCGCGCATGGCGTTGGCCCGGTAGCTTTGCGGCACAATCCCCGCCTTTACCGCCTTCAGGATGCCAAAGCCGAAGCCGCTGGTGGCGCTGGCCTCAAGATAGGAGGTGGGGTCGTCGATGAGGGTATGCCACATGCCGCACTCGTCCTGATGTTTTGCAAGGCTCTCGACCTGACGCAGCAGGGCGTTCTCCAGGATGCGGCGGTCCGGGCTGCCGACGGGCAGCAGCTCCAGCAGCAGGGGAATGGCGGCGGTCACCCAGCTGTTGCCGCGGCCCCAGAAGGCCTCGGCAAAGTTGTGGAAGCCGTCAAAGCAGAACCCGTGGTACCAAAGGCCGGTTTTTTTGTCCGCCAGGTATTTGGTGTGGACCAGATACTGGTAAACGGCCTCCTCCATATAGTCCTTGCGGCCCAGGATGCGGCCGATGTTGGCCAGCGGCAGCACAGTCATGAAAAGGGTGTCGTCCCACAGCTCACCCTCGTTGACCCGGTCAGAGGTCACATGCTGGAAGCCGCCCTCGCCGGCGCGGGGCAGCTCGTGCATGGCCCACTCGGCCCATTCTTTACAGATGCTGCCGTAGGTCTCGTTTTTGGTATGCTCGTACAGATAGCTCAAAGCAAAGATGGGCGCCATTGTGTTGATGTTCTTGCTGGGCAGCCCCTCGGCGATGCGGGCGTCGTAGTACTCTGTCAGCAGATCAAGGCATCGCTGGTCATGCTTTTTTTCATACAGCATCCACAAGCCGTACAGGCCAACGCCCTGCGTCCATTCCCACAGCATATAGCGGGCCAGATTGCCCTGATCCATGTTGGATTTTGCCATGTTTTCCAGGAAAACGTCATCCTTCTCGTAGAGGACGGATTTGAAGCTTTCGATACAAAGCTCCAGTTTGGCTTCGATGTCGGCTTTTTGCATGGTCATTTCCTCCTTCTTGTTCAGACAGTGCGGTTGTTTGCTTGACGAAAGTATACCATGGGAAAAAGGCAAAAACTACCTTGATTTTGCCTTTGTACACAAAAAGATTTGCATTTTTTGCGCGGCTGAGTATAATGGAGGTATCTATTTTTCATTCGGAGGTTCCAATGTATCTGGACGACGCCTTGCTGTACAATCAGGGATACAAGATTTCGGTCCACGACCTGAACGCGCCGCTGTTCTATCAGTTTGACTACGACTGCCGGACCTACAGGGCCAACACGGATTTCCAGCATTTCCACCAGTTCCATGAGGTTTACATACAGATCAACGGCCTTGCCTCCAGCATTATCGAGGGCCACTACTATACCCTGCAGCCCTATGATATTGTGCTGCTGCGCCCATCCCTTCTGCACAAGACCGTTTACCCCTCCGGCGCCGTCAGCCGGCGCCTGGTCATCGACTTTCGGATTCCGGACGAATCGCCCGCCCTGCACGAGATGCTGGAAAGCTGCCTTGAGCCTTTTGAGGCCGGCACGCCGATCTACCGGTTCAGCGGCGATGTCCGCAACACGGCCTTCTCGCACCTGAACGCCGTCTTTATGCTGGGCATGCAGCCGCTGAACCCGCTGAACGAGCAGCTGATCCACTGCAATTTCCTGCAGTTTCTCACCACTATCGCCAAAAACGCCGGTCAAAACACCTATGTTCCGCAGGAGCTGAGCGATTCCATCACCCAGAAGGTCTACGCTGTAACAAGCTATATCCACCAGCACTACGCCAGCGAGCTTTCGCTGAAGCTCCTTGCGGAGAAATTTTTTATCAGCCCGTACTATCTGTCCCATCAGTTCCGGCGGGTAACCGGATTCTCGCTGATCAGCTATATCCAGATCACCCGGGTGCGCATTGCGCAGCAGCTGCTGCTCTACACAGACAAGAAGATCACGGACATCACATCAAGCTGCGGCTTTACCAGCTTTTCCCAGTTCAACCGGGTCTTCAACAAGTACTGCCACACCTCGCCGTCCCAATTCCGCATCAACGGCGTTGTGTCCCCTCCAAGGTAGGATCCCCTTTACCGGCAGGGCTGCGTTTGCTTGTCCTGCAGGGTCAGCTTGCCGTAATTGTCAAAGCCGCCGTACCGCATGGGTTCGCCGTTTACGGTCAGGGCCTCGCCCCAGCGGCAGGCAAGGCTGCCGTAAACAGGGTCGGCAAAGCGGTAGCACCGGGCCTCGGGGTCGGTGTCCGGCGCGCTGCGGCGCATCGCGGCGCAGAACTCCTCAAAGCAGGCAAACTCGTCGGCCTGCGCTGCCCGCACCAGCCAGATGCAGCGGCGGCCCCGGGCGATGCACTCGCGGTTTTGGTTGGAGCCAAAACGCTGCATTTCCATGCCGCTGCTGCAGTACACCCCCGCATAGGCTGTGCCCAGCTGCACAAAGGCCCAATGGTCCTCCAGCTCGCAGCGGTCAAATTCCATCGAGGGCAGATACAGGTGGGTGAAGTCCACCGGGTGGCCGGGGTCGATGTCATAGATCAGGCCCGCAAACCCCTTGTATTGGTTGACCTTTGGCAGCGTGCCGTTGCCCGCCCAATAGGAAGGGCGCGCCGCGCCGAAGAGCACCCGCTCGCCGGGATGGGTGATCCAGAGCTGTGCCACCGCGCTGAAGGTCAGCTGGAAGGGATTTTCCTGCCGCCCGGCCTCGCCGGGGCAGAAGTCATTGGCGCTGGTCATCAGGTAGCCGGCGGTTTTGTAGGTGTACAGGTCCACATAATGGTCGCCCTGGGTGGTCTGGCAGATCATCTCCTTGCCGGAGGGAATGTCGAACCACTGGGCAAACTCCTTTGGCGGCAGATAGTCAGACAGGCACAGGGATGTAATGCCCTTGCCCGCGTGGCCCGGCACGCCATAGCCATAGCCGATCCAGCTGAGGCCGGAGGGGCAGTTGGACCAGTTGCCGAACTGCTCCTTGATGTAGGTCCGGCCGGACGATGCGGCAAAGATGCCCTTCTGGCTGTGGACGGCCAGAAGATAGTATGCGTAATCCAGGCCCTGCCGGCCCAGCTCCCGCATGGCGGGATCGCCGGCAAACGCGTACAGGCTGCCAAAGCCCAGCGTGTCGATGGGCAGGTAGGGGCTGGAGTTCCACTCGGTAAAGCCCTCCCTGCGGAAGGTGACGAACCAGTCATACAGCATATCCTTTGCCTTTTGCTGCATCTGGCGGCCGGTGAGCCCGCTGTTGGTAAAAACAGCGTCCGGGAACAGCTCGCCCGCCAGCAGCTGGCAGGTGTGGAACATCAGGGCGTGGTTTTCGCTCCAGAACCACATGGCGTCATTGCCCGGCTCGTCGATCCAGTAACGGAAGCCCAGCAGGCAGTCGGTCAGCTCGCTTTCGGTTTTTTCCGAGAGGACGCCGCTGCCCCGTTTGCCAAAGGTGCGCAGGATATAGGGGTAGTAGACCAGGTAAAAATCGCTGCAGTCAAACCGGCGGCGGATATAGTCCGACTGTACGGCCAGCAGCTTTTCGGCCTCGGCCGTCTCACCGCCGGTGGCAAGGATGGCCAGCGCGCGGTTTGTGTTTTGCTCGCCCCAGCGGGCAAGCAGCTCCAGGGCCTGGCGCTTGCGCTCCGCCACGGTGGGCAGCGCGCGGGGCAGAACGCTTTTGGTGTGGATCTCCACGCTGATGGGCCGGCTCAGCCGGATGCCCTCGGCCTCGGTCGTGACCTGCAGCAGCAAAAAGGCCAGCGGGAAGGTGCTGCAGTCCCCCAGGCTGATCTGCCCGGCATGGGGAAGCGTATCGGCTTCGCGGTGAAAATAAACCCCGCCCTTCACGTTTTCCTCGGTGCCGCCCACAAAGGACAGATGATAGCTGCGGCTGATCGTCTCTCCCTCATAGTCCAGCAGCACCGGGCCTTCGGTAAAGTGGTTGCGGCAAAAGGCCAGGCTGCGCATCAGCCGTTCGGCCTCGCGCAGATGGTCCACGCTGGCATTCCCCACCGGGACCACCTGCATGGGCGCGGCTTCCCCGCCGCACCAGCGCAGCCGCAGGATAATGGTGCCGTCGCGCTCGGCGTAATTGTCAAAAAAGGCCAGAATCTGATTGCGGCCCTGCCGCATGGGCAGCGTCACGGGGCTGGCCACCGGCGTGTTGTGGTTATAGGGGGTTACCTCGGCTGCCTTTTTGCCGTTCAGCCAGAGGACCGCTCCCCCGCAGGTGAGCAGCTCAAAAGGCAGGTCGGCGGCCTCGGGCAGGTCCAGTTCGGTATAGGCCCACGCGCTCAGGCAGGCGGGGGTCTCACAATCCCACGCATAGGTGATGCCGATGTCGTCAAAAGGCCAGTACACCTGGAAGGGGGCGGCGCTTTCGCCGCTGCCCACCAGCCCGCCCGGCCGGGGATCCATGGCGGCGGGCCATCCGATCGTCTTGGCGCGGCGTTCGGCCTTAAACTGCTCCTCGCCGGGTTTGTCCTTTGGAACGGCGTTCAGCTTTTCGTTTTCGGCGCCGTACAGTGCCATGGGTTTTGTGATGACCGGCGTTTCGGTCACACTGCTGACCAGCCACCGGTTCACATAGCCGTGGAACAGGGGCTCGCGCAATTCGTTCACCATTCTCTTGCTTCTCCTTATGGCAGCACCGCACAAAGGGTGCGCTCTGGCCGCGCTGATTTTTTGGCCGCGCAGCTGCCCCGCCGGGCAAGGCGGGCGCAGAGCCGTGCGGCGGCCGGTGCGCGGTGCTGTCCTGTTTTTGTTGCAGAAATCTGAAAAGGCGCCCCGCCCGGTTTGG
>DKVN01000116.1:1943-8408 GCA_002491225.1 Faecalibacterium sp. UBA7177 | reverse complement strand
GCGCCGTGTGCCTACCTGCACACGGCGCGGGGCGCTCCTCTATTCCATTTTCTGCCTTACTCCGGCTTCTTCTCGTTCTCCATCCGCCAATCAATACTGCGGGTGAGGTACTCGACATAGGCATCATTTTTGCACATGCCCTTGCCCTCCACGTCCGAGATCTTGGCCACATCCTGCCCATTGCAGCGGGTGGTTTTCATCACGATGTTGAGCGCGGGCTCCGAGGTGTCGTTCGAGAGGTAGGTCCCGATACCAAAGGCCACCCTGGCCCGGCCCGCGAAGTAATGGTAGATGCGGTCGGCCCGCTCAAAATCGAGGCTGTCCGAGAAGAGCAGGGTCTTGGTGTGCGCGTCGATGCCAAGGGACTCGTAGTGGGCGATCATCTTGTCGCCCCAGGCCAGCGGGTCGCCCGAGTCGTGCCGCACCCCGCTGAAGAGGGTGGCATAGGTCAACTGGAAATCCCGCAAAAAGCAATCAGTGGTGATGGTGTCGGTCAGAGCGGTGCCGTTGAGCACCCCGTACTCCTTGACCCAGGCGTCCAGCGCGTACCAGTTGGAGTAGGCCGGGTTGTGCTTGTGGTTGCCCTGCCCCACGCACATGATCCACTCGTGGGCCATGGTTCCCACCGGGGTCAGGCCGTACTTCCAGGCCAGATACACGTTGGAGGTGCCGACAAATTTGGATTCGAGGCCCGGCGTGTCCCTCAGATGCGCGAGGGTCTCGACCGCCAGCGCCTGCGCCTCGGCCGAGAGGCGGCGGCGCATCCCGAACTCGGAAAACGCGCCGATGACCCAGCGGCCCGTGCGCAGCATTTCAGTCTTGGCCTCCAGCCGTGCCTTGAAATCGGCCAGCAGGGCGTCATAGTCGTACCGCATGCGGAAGTAGACCTCGTTGACGATGGCGAGGGTGGGGATCTCGTACATGCTGGTGTTCAGCCAGGTGCCGCGGGTCTCGATGGCAAGGCCGCAGTCGGCCTCGTCCGTGATGGTAAAGTCCGCAAAGTTCGGCCGCCACAGCCGCAGAAAATCCAGATAGCTGCCCTTGAGCCACTGGATGCCGTCGATATAGGCCAGCTCCTCCTCGGTAAAGCGCAGGTCGCAGTAGGCCCGCACCTGTTGGCGGATTTCCTCGACCATCTCGGCGGTAAAATGCACGTCCTCGTTGCGGCACTTAAAGCTCCAGGTCGTTTTGTAGCCGGGGAACTGGTGGTAGATGGCCTGCCCCATGCTGAACTTATACAGGTCGGTCTCCAGCAGGGAGGTGATGATCGGTGCAAGCTTCATGGTCGGTGTGCCCCTCTCTTTTCTTATTCCTCGATCTTCATCTGCAGCAGCCGCATGGCCTCAAGGGCGGTGCGGTGGCTCTCGGGGCTCACGCAGGCGCAGAGCCCGGCCAGGATGTGGATCACCGCCTCCGGGTCCGCCGCCTTGGCGATCACCGCGTTGCTGATGACGCAGATGCCGGTGCAGACGCCGAGGAAGTAGATGTTGTCATAGTGCCGCCGCCGCACGGTTTCGGCCAGCGCCAGGCTGCCAAAGCTGCCCTTTTCCAGCACCGTGTCCCCCTCGGCCACCAACGCTTTGATCTCCGGCATCAGCTGCCAGCCGCCGCTGCCCTTGACGGTGTGGGGCACCGGCAGGTTTTTGCCCTCCTGGGTGGCCAGATAGTCCTCCCCGTGGGTGTCCATCGTAAAGACCTTTTTGCCCCGAAACCCCCGGATGAACCCGGCGGCATCGGCCAGCATGGCCTGCGCCTCCGGGGTGCCGAGCGCGCCGCGGACAAAATCCTCCTGCATGTCCACCACGACCAGAAGGTCGTTTTCGCCGGTCTGGATCTCGCTGTAGTTCATGGTTTTTCTCCTTTCCGGCCATCCGGGCCGCGTGTACGGGAACGCTTTTGCAAGCTGTTTGAACTAAGTATGGTATTTTGGCCGGTGCTTGTCAAGGGTACCGGGCGAAAAAAGCGAAAAAGGGACAGGTTTTCATTGACCGGCCCGGCCAAAGCCGGTATAATAAATGGTAACGAAAAAGGTGCTCTATGGCCGCTCCGCCTGCCCGCCGCCCGGCGGCCCCATGTGCGGCGCGGCCCCATCACCGGGAGGGACGCCCATGCTGGTCACACGCGAGATGGACTACACCCTGCGCATCCTGCGCGCGCTCTGCCGCAGCGGCCAGCTGAGCGCCGCGGCGGTGGCAAAGCAGGAGCACATGCCCAAGGCGATCACCCTCAAGCTGCTCAAGCAGCTGGCGGCCGCCGGGCTGGTGGAGAGCCGCCGCGGGGCGGCGGGCGGCTACCTGCTGGCCCGCGCGCCCGGCGAGCTGACCCTCTACGACCTGTTCGAGGCGGTGGGCGAGCGCATTCTGGTCAACCGCTGCCAGCAGGGCGGCTACCAGTGCGAGAACAGCACCGAATGCGGCTGCGGCATGTGCGCCGAGTTCGGCCGCATCCAGCGGGTGCTGGACGAGGCGCTGCGCCGGGTCTCCTTAAGCGAGATCTTCGCGCCCGAGGGCCCCGCCGCGCCAGCGCAGCCCCAGCCAGAAGAGAGGGACGATGGATAAGATGGCAAGCTATACGACCAACAGCCCCGAGGAGACGGCCTCCCTGGGCCGCAGGCTGGCAGGCACCCTGCCGCCGGGCGCGCTGGTGGTGTTTACCGGGGGCCTCGGCGCGGGCAAGACGGCCTTTTGCCGCGGGCTGGCCGAGGGCCTGGGCTGCACCGACCCGGTCAGCAGCCCCACCTTCGCGATCGTCAACTACTACCGGGGCCCCCGCCCGCTGGCCCACTTTGACCTCTACCGCATCCACCGCGAGGAGGACCTCTGCGCCGCCGGCTTCTACGACTATTTAGACGAGGGTGCCGTGGTGGCGGTGGAGTGGAGCGAGAACCTCGCCGGCCTGCTCGCCGCCGAGTCCCCCATCCGGGTGGACATCCAGCCCTGCGGGGAGAGTAGCCGCAGCATCACGATCACGGGGGCGACGCTATGAGCGAATACTGTCTCGGGCTGGACTGTGCGGGCCGCACCGCCGCAGCCGCCCTGATGCGGGGGGACACCCTGCTGTTTGAGTGCACCTTAAACCTCGGCCTCACCCACAGCCAAACCGCCCTGCCCCTGGTGGACGGGGCGCTGCGGGCGGCGGGCCTCTCGGCCGCGGAGGTCGGCCTCTGGGCGGTTTGCGCCGGGCCGGGCAGCTTTACCGGGCTGCGGATCGGGCTGGCGACGGTCAAGGGGCTGGCCTTTGCGGGGGATACCCCCTGCGCGCCGGTCTCCACCCTGCAGGCGCTGGCCGCCTGCCACACCGGCGAGGGGGTGGTCATCAGCGCCCTTGACGCCCGCCGGGGCGAGGTGTACTGGGCCGCCTTTTCCCTGCCCGGCGCCGAACGGCTGACCCCCGACCGGGCCGGGCCGGCAGAGGAGATCGCGGAATTTTTGAAAACTTGTAAAAAACCGGTGTTTTTTGTTGGTGATGGGGCCGAGCTGTGCTATAATAAATTTGGTCAGTTCGCCGGGGTGCTGCCCTGCCCGCCCGCCCTGCGGCTTAGCCGGGCAACCGGCCTCTGCCTCGCCGGGCAGCAGCTGCAGCGGGAGGGCCTTGCGGTGCCCCCCGCCGCCCTGATGCCCCACTACCTGCGGCTGAGCCAGGCCGAGCGGGAGCGCGCCGCCCGGCTGCAAAGCGCCGCAGAGGCAAAGGCGGCCCAATAAGCACATCCTTCCCTTCCCCGGCGCGGCCACAGCCCGCCGGGCCACTCTTGCAATAAAGGAGCGTTTGATCCCATGGACACCACCCTCCCCATCGCCCTCGCGGCGGATCACGGCGGGTTCGCCCTCAAGGAGGCGATCCGCGCCCATCTCGAGGCACGCGGGCTGCCCTACCACGATTTTGGCAGCCATGACGGCGCAAGCTGCGACTATCCCGATATGGCCCTGCCCGCCTGCCAGGCGGTGACATCGGGCGAGTGCCGCTGCGCGCTGCTCTTCTGCGGCACCGGGGTGGGCATCTCGATGGCCGCCAATAAGGTGCCGGGCATCCGGGCCTGCTGCTGCACCGACAGCTACAGCGCCGAGTTCACCCGCCGCCACAACGACGCCAACGCCCTCTGCCTGGGCGGGCGGGTGCTGGGGCCCGGGCTGGCTGAGGTACTGGTGGACCTCTTCCTCGACACCCCCTTCGAGGGCGGGCGGCATCAGCGCCGGGTGGACAAGCTCACCGCCCTGGACGCTGCCCGCGCCGCACAGGGCTGACCCCCGCGCTGGCCCCCGCGCAATTCTCGCGCGCGCCCGCCGCAGGGCGCATTGCCAACGGAACGCCCGCTTCCGCTTTGCCGGAAGCGCCGAACATACCAGATGAATAAAAAGGAGCGGTAACGTATGAGCAAGCAGCCCATGATCCTCGACCATCCCCTGGTACAGCACAAGGTCAGCCTTCTGCGCGACAAGAACACCGGCACCAAGGAGTTTAAGGAGCTGGTGAGCGAGATCGCCACCCTGCTCTGCTACGAGGCCACCCGCGACCTGCCCACCAAGGAGGTGGAGGTGGAAACCCCCATCGCGATGGCCAAGACCCGTGTGCTGACCGGCCGCAAGCTGGCGCTGGTGCCCATTTTGCGGGCTGGCCTGGGCATGGTGGATGGGATGCTGACCCTGCTGCCCGCCGCTAAGGTGGGGCACATCGGCCTCTACCGCAACGAGGAGACGCTGGAACCGGTCGAGTACTACTGCAAGCTGCCCAGCGACATTGCCGAGCGGGACGTGCTGGTGCTGGACCCGATGCTGGCCACCGGCGGCAGCGCGGTGGACGCGATCACCCAGATCAAAAAGCGGGGCGCCCGCACCATCAAGTTCATCGGCATCATCGCCGCGCCGGAGGGCCTTGCCAAACTGCACGAGGTGCACCCGGACGTGGATATCTATGTGGCCGCGCTGGACGAAAAGCTGAACGAGGTTGGCTACATCGTGCCCGGCCTCGGCGACGCGGGCGACCGCATCTTCGGCACCAAGTAATTTTTTATAACCCTTGCGCGCTCGGGGCGGCGGATATCCCAAACCTTCCGCCGCCCTTAGCGGTGGTTCGATAAGAAAACGAAGCCGCGAATTCTACCTGTGCAGCCGCATCTGCTGCGTTGTCAAAGCTTGCATTCCACCAAGGTCTGGGGTTTTACCGCGACAGCGGTAAAATGCAGGCCCCAGTGGGGCCTGCAACCAGATGCCCGGTTTCGCCGAAGGCGAAATGGCCGACCTAAAGTCGGCCAAGGGCCGCTGCGCTTTTCCGCCTTGCAGCTGCGGCTGCACAGCGAATTTTGCGCCGGAGTCCAAATCTTCGATTTGGAAACGACGGCCATGCAAGGGCCGCCCGCAAACAGTACATGCGTCAGCATGTGCTGCGCGCGGCTACGGCCTACTGCTCGCTGCTTCGCAGGTTCTTCGAACTCTTTGTTTTCTCATCTCACCACCGCTTTTTTCAGATTTTCTGTGCGGGCCTGCATCCCGACCCTGCCGCCCCGCGCCATGCAAAAAGGAAGTGACCGCGTTTGAAGCGTAATCCCCTGCGGCCTTTGGCCATCAGTCTTTTGCTCACCGGCGTTTTGGGCGGCGGACTTTATGTGCTGCTGCGGTACAGCTTTTTGACCGGCCGGGTGCAGACCCTGGTGGTGGGCTGCGACGTGCTGCTGCTGATCGCCCTCTGGCTGGCCTGCCTTGCCGAGTGGGTGGACATCTTTCTGGACTATCGCCGCCGCCGCGCCTCGGCCCAGCCCCCGGAGGAGGAGCCCCCGCCCCGCAAGCGGCGGGCCGGGCGCAAAGCGGCCAGGGCCGCCGAGCCCGCGGACGCCGAGCAGGAGAGCCACCCGCTGATCGAGGCGGCCATCGCCGCGGCCGCCATCGAGGCCGAGAGCGGCATTGTGGGCACGCCCAAAGAGGCCGCGGACGCCGGGCAGGAGAGCCATCCGCTGATCGAGGCCGCCATCGCCGCGGCCGCCATCGAGGCCGAGAGCGGCATCGTGGGCACGCCCGGAGAGCCCGCGTCGACTGAACCGGAGCCGGAGGAGGCAAGCGCCGCCCAGCCCGAGCCGCCCGTCAAAGCGAAGCCGAAGAAAAAGTGGTGGCGCGGCGCAAAACGCCGGGCCGCCGCAGAGGAGGAGGTCGCCGGGAGTGCGCAGGCTGCCGAGGCCGCCGAGGCCGGACAGTCTGCTGAGGCCGGACAGCCCGCCGAGACTGTAACGGCAGCGGAGCGATTCGAGCCTGCCGAGGCCAATCCGTCTCCCGAAACCGCCCCGGCCCCCGAGCGTGAACAGCCCCCCGAGGCCGCCCCGGCCATCGAGACCCCCCTGCCCGATTTGACTGCCGCGCCCGCCAAGGAGCCGCCGATGCCCGCCCCGCAGGAGCCGCCAGCAGCGGCCCCGACCGAGCCGGAACCCGCGGAGGATCTCATCCCTTTTGCGCCCCAGCCGCCGGTGCAGGCCCAGCCCGA
>DKVN01000116.1:1222-1627 GCA_002491225.1 Faecalibacterium sp. UBA7177 | reverse complement strand
GCCCGAACCGGTGCCTGAGCCGGTAAAAGCAGCCGCGCCGCCGCAGCCCATCGAGGCCGCCGCGTCCCCTGCCGCCGAGGAATTGGACGAGGAGGAGCCGATCCTCCTCTCATTCGCCCCGCACCGGCCCGCGCCGCAGCCGGAGCCGGAGCCCAAACCGGAACTCAGGCTGGAGCCGGAACCCCAGCCGGAGTCCGAGCCGATCCCACAGTCGGAGCCTATCCTGAAGCTGGAAAGCATCCCGGAGCCGGAACCTGTGCCGGAACCGGAGCCGGAACCTGCGCTGGAACCGCAGCCCATCGCAGAGCCGGAAGCCGCCCCGGAGCCCGCGCTCACCCCGGAGCCCCAGCCCCAGCCCAAACCCGCGCCGGAGCCCCAGCCCCAGCCCAAACCCGCGCCGGAGCC
>DKVN01000116.1:776-949 GCA_002491225.1 Faecalibacterium sp. UBA7177 | reverse complement strand
CCAGCCCAAACCCGCGCCGGAGCCGCCCGCGGCCCCCGCCCCTCAGCCGGAAGAGCCCACTGCGCCCAAGCGCCAGCCCGCCCCCGCGCCCACCAAAACGCCCGCGCGGAAAAAGAGCGAACCGGCTGCCCGCGCTGCCGCGCCGCTCACCCCGCAGGAGGAGGCCGCCGCGC
>DKVN01000116.1:0-497 GCA_002491225.1 Faecalibacterium sp. UBA7177 | reverse complement strand
CCCCGCAGGAGGAGGCCGCCGCGCGGGAGCGCCGTCAGGAGAGCTTTGACGCCGCCTTCAGCGCCCTCAAGGCAAGCCGCAGCGGCAGCGCAGCGGCAGCTTCACAGCCCAGCGCCCCGGCCACAAAGCCGTCCGCGCATTTCCAGCCCGCCCCGGCCAGCCGCCCCGCGGCAGCCCCGGCACCTGCACTGACCCCGGCGGCCTCCGCGGCCAAACCGGCCAGTGCCCCGGCGGCCCCCGCCGCCAAACCGGCCACCGCCCCTGTACGATCCGCCTCCGCGGCCCGCACCGGCAGAACGACCGTCAGCCGCGCCGCGCAGAGCCCCGCCCGGCCCGCCAGCCCGGCGGCCCCGGCAGCCCCGGCGGCCAAGCCCTTTGCCCCGGCCAAACCCGCCGCGCCAAAGGCCAGCCCGCTGCCCAAGGCTCCCCTGCCCGCGGCAGGCGCAAAGCCGCTGCCGAACCCGACCCCCGCCCCCGCGGCGGCCCGGCCGGTGACA
>DKVN01000176.1 GCA_002491225.1 Faecalibacterium sp. UBA7177 | reverse complement strand
GTGGGCGGGGTCGTTCGCTGCGTCGCGGCGGGCGGCGTTTTGATATGATCAACACAGCAAGGAGGGAGCGCGGATGGTGCAGTTTAAGCCGCCGGCGGCGGTGGGGCGCAGCGTGCTGTCGGTGGACCGGTTTTTGGGGGTCGACCTCACCAGCAACCCCGGGGCGGTGGCCAACACCATGAGCCCCAACGGGCAGAACATGATCCGGGATGTGCCCGGCAAGGTGCGCAAGTGCATGGGCTACCACCGGCTGGCGAGCTACCCCGGGCGGATCAACGGGCGGCATCTGCTCGTAAAGGGCGGGGCGCAGAAGGCGCTGATCCACGCGGGCAGCGCCCTCTATCTGGAGGGAGCGGAGGCGGAGGAGCCGGACGAGGCCGGGGAGGCCGGAGAGGCCGGAGAGGCCGCACAGGCCGCGGAAAACGCCGCCGCACCGCCTGCCGGGCAGGCCGCGGAAAACGCCGCGGAGACCGAGACCGAACCCGGCGCGGCCGAAACCGCGCCGACCCCCCTCTACGAGGGCATGGCCGACGCGCGGAGCGTCGGCTGGCAGCTGGGCGAGCGGCTCTTCATCCTGGACGGCAAGGCCATGCTGGTCTACGACGGCGAGACGGTGCGCCCGGCCCGCGAGGCCGCCTATCTGCCCACCGTGTGCATCGGGCGGGCCCCGGCGGGCGGCGGCACCGACTACGAGCCGCTCAACCTGCTGCAGCCCGGCTTCCGGGAGCTGTTCGCGGGCACCGCGGCCGACAAAACCTACTGCCTGACCTTTTCCGGCCTCGACGAGACGCCGGTGCAGGCCGAAAAGCTGACGGCCTCGGGCAGCTGGCAGGCCCTCACCGAGGGCACCGACTTCACGGTCGACCGGGCGGCGGGCAGGGTGACTTTTACCGCCGCGCCGGGCCTCAGCCCGGTGACCGGTGAGGACAACATCCGCATCACCGCGTACCGCACCGTGTCCGGCTACGCCGCGCGGATCGACGGCTGCCGGATCGGGGTGCTGTTCGGGGTCAACGGCGCCACCGACCGGCTGTTTGTGTCCGGCAACCCCGACTACCCCAACCGGGACTGGTACAGCGGCCAGTACGACCCCACCTACTGGCCGGACACCGGCTACAGCCAGCTGGGCGCGGGCGAGAGCGCGGTGGTGGGCTACTCGATCGTCAACAACTACCTCGCCGCCCACAAGGACGCCCGCGAGCAGGACCGCAGCGTCATCCTGCGCAAGGGGGACCTGATCGACTCGAAGCCCGCCTTCCCGGTGGTGAACACCCTGCAGGGGCCGGGCGCGATGGCCCCGCACAGCTTCTGCTACTTAGGCAACGAGCCGGTCTTCCTCACCCCGCTCGGGGTCTACGCCATCACCCCGAGCGACCTCAACGGCGAGCGGTACAGCCAGAACCGCAGCTATTATATCAACGGCAGCCTCGCCGCCGAGCCGGGCCGGGAGGAGGCCTTCGCCTTTGTGTATAAGGACCTTTACTGGCTTTGTCTCAACGAGAAGGCGTATATTTTAGACGGCCTGCAGAGCCTGGGCCAGAGCAGCGGCGAGCCGTATTCCACCCGGCAGTACGCCTGCTTTGTGCGCACCAATCTGCCCGCCCGGTGTCTCTGGGAGCAGGACGGCGCGCTCTGCTTTGGCACGCCGCAGGGTGACGTGATGGCCTTTTACACCGACCCCGCCGCGCAGGAGAGCTACAACGACGACGGCGCGGCGATCCACGCGGTGTGGGAGACGCCGGACTTAGCCGGGCGCTACTTTTACAAGAACAAGCGCTTTTGCACCCTCGCGGTGCAGCTGGCCAGCGCGGTGGCCACCAGCGTGCGCCTCGCCGCCCAGCGCCGGGGCAGCTGGCAGACCCTGCGGCAGGAAAACAGCCGGCTGCGGTTTTTCCAGTACAGCCAGCTGGACTACGGCAAGTTCACCTACTCGGGCGACCGCACGGCCAAGACCCTCGCGGTCAGGCTGCGGCTGAAAAAGCTGGACAAGGCCCGCTTTCGGCTCGAGAACGACGCGCTGAACGAGCCGTTTGGCCTGATGGCGCTGGCGGTGGAGTTTGTGGAGCGGGGAAACTTTAAGGGCTGAACCGGGCCGCGCCGGGCCCCCGCATGGGGGGGTCACGGCGCGGCCCCTTTTTGGAATTTCAACAAGGCGAAAAAGGAGGAGAGGCGGATGGGTTTTCGGCGGGTGAGCGAGGCCGAGATGAGCGGAAAAGGCAACCTCGGCAGGCCGGACACGCCGGGGGTTTCGGCGACAGAAATGCAGCGGATTATGGACGAATTGCCCCGGGAGGTGCTGGCCCCGGCGATGAACGAGCTGGCGGAGCAGCTGGAGGCCCCGGAGGCCGCGGCCCAGCTGGGCGCGGCGGTGCCGGGCGAGGGCGCGCTGCCCGAGGACACCCCCGGCAGCGTGCAGGGGGTGCTGGAGGCGCTGCTGGCGCTGCAGCAGGCGCACGAGGCGGACACCGGCAACCCCCACGCGGTGACGGCGGCCGAGGCCGGGGCCTACTCGAAGGCCGAGACCGACGCGGCGATCAACCGGAAGGTGGTGGAAATCAGCTCGGCCGATATGGCCCAGGCGGTGTACGACCCGGGCGGGCGGGCCACCGACATCTTTGCGGTGACCGACGCGCTGGCCGGGCAGCTGACCGCGCAGGCCGCGGCGCTGGCCGCCGAGGTGCAGGTGTTTGCGGCCACCCTTTTGGCGGATGGTTGGGTGGAGGAGCCCCAGACGCCGGAGGGCGGCGAAGAGGGCGGCGGGGAGAGCGGCAGCGAAACCGAGCCCGCGGCCGAGGGGGACGGGACCGACACGACCGGGGAGGGCGAAGAGCCGCCCGCCGCCCCCGCGCTTGCCGTCTACACCCAAACGGTGCCCTGCGCCGGGCTGCTGGCGGCGTATGATCTGGAGGCCCCGCAGGCAGCCAGCACCGGCGAGCGGGAGACCGACCTCGCCCGCAAGGAGGCGCTGGACGCACTCTGTGAGGCGGGCAACAGCGGCGAGACGCTGGATGGGCAGCTCAAGTGGACCTGCTACGGCAGCCACCCCACGGCCGATCTGCCGCTGCGGCTGCGCCGGGCGGTTCTGCCCCAGGCCCCGGCGGGCGGCGGCGAGCCGGGCGGCGAGGAGGGCACGGAGGAGGCGCCGGAGAATGGGTAAGGTACAGCTGCGCGCGGGCGGCGGCAGGGTGACGGTGGAGGGCCTTGCCGCCGGGGATTTGCGGAGCGGGACGACCGTCACGGTCCGGCAGGGCAGCAAGGTAGTGCAGGAGGTGACCGGGACGCTGCACCTGCTGCAGCTGCAGATTGGCGGCGCGGGCAGCTACAACATCAAGCAACTGCTGCCGGATGTCTACCAGCAGCTGACTGCTGCCAATTTTTTGTTCGGCGATATCAATGTATCGGGGTGGATCAACGAGAGCAACGTTTCCTTGTGGTACTGGGGCGAGCAGCCTGTCAGCTATGCGACAAGAACCTACAACCCGGAAACCGGGATTCTTCAGGTCAACGTGTTTAACGGCGATGTAAACCTCAATACCATTTACAACTCGCTTCCGCTGCATATTTCGACATCTGCAGTTTGTTATGTGTGGTACATGACCGCGTAAAGTAGGCGACGCAGGATGCTGCATGGCATCGACCTCTCGAAATGGCAGGAGGCTGTACAGGATGCTGTTGGCAAAAACCGGCAGCGGAGGGGGCTGCCGGAAGCAGCCGCTGAGCAGGCGGCACAAGCAGGCTCGACCGATGGAAAGGCGGTGGGTTGATGGGCAAGGTACTGATGCGCGCGGGCGGGGGCAGGGTGAGCACCGAGAACCTGACCGCGAACAACATCAAAAGCGGGGTAACCGTATCTGTGAAACAGGGCAGCAAACCGGTGCAGAGCGTGACCGGCAGCCTGAAGGTCAAACGGATCAATATCCCGAGCGCGAATGGCAATGTGGACATGAAAACAATTTTGCCGGACGCATGGCAGCAGCTTACCATTGAAAATTTCGCATACAGCGTGTGCAGCTCCTATACAAGAACAGAGCTTGGCTCCGGGCAATTTGAACGGCGAACCTTTACTGCGTCAACATCCTTGGCATATGACCAGAGCACCGGCATCCTTACGATTTCAGGAACCACAGACAGACAGGAAACGGCTTCTGCTGCACATGCCTTCTACTGGGGAAACACCCGCAGCGTTGTTTGCTATTACTGTGAATAGGAGGGCGCAGCATGAAAAACGGAATTGACATCTCAAAATGGCAGGGCAGGGTGGATTGGGACAGGCTGGCCGCGCAGCATACCGCCGGGCGTCTTGATTTTATCATCCTCCGGGCCGGGTACGGCGGGGGCACGGTTGACCCCCGCTTTGAGGAGTACTACGCCGCGGCCACGGCTGCGGGCATCCCGGTGGGGGCCTACTGGTACGCCTACTGGGGCAATTACACGCCGCAGCAGGAGGCCGAGGGCTTTTTGCGGGCGATCGGCGGCAAACGGCTTGCGTATGGCATCTGGTACGATGTCGAATACGAGCCGGGCATTCTGGCCTTGAGCAAAACGGCCCGCACCGATGGGGTGCTGGCCGCGCTGGATGCCCTCGCCGCCAGCGGGCGGT
Source organism: Faecalibacterium sp. UBA7177 (assembly GCA_002491225.1). Classification (GTDB taxonomy): domain Bacteria; phylum Bacillota; class Clostridia; order Oscillospirales; family Ruminococcaceae; genus UBA7177. The sequence goes on along the minus strand of DKVN01000176.1, from coordinate 2,078 downwards.
ATGTGGGCCTTTACGCCAGCGCCGACATGGTGAACAACCGGCTGGAGTTTGAGCGGCTGCGCGGGTACGATCTCTGGTGCGCCCAGTACGGGCCGCGCTGCACCGGCAAGCTGCCGTTTGGCCTGTGGCAGTACACGAGCAGCGGCAGCGTTGATGGCATTGTTGGCCGGGTGGACTGCGACCGCGCTTACAAGGACTACCCCGCCATCATCACCGGCACGCTGGCCACCGGCAAGGGCGCGGCGGCGGGCGGCGGCGAGACCGGCGCGGGAAACGGCGGCGGAACCGATGCAGGCACCGGCGCGAATACTGACACCGGCGCGGGCAGCGGCACCGGCGCAGGCCCCGGCGCAGATGCGGGCAGCGCGCCGCGGCCGGGCGAGCCGCAGCCGATGCCGGGCACCGTCACCCGGCGGTACGGCCCGATGACCCGCGGCGACCTCGCCCGGATGCTGGCCGAGGCAAGCGAGCGGGGGCTGTACACGCTGGGCGAAGTGACCATCGGCCCGGCCACGGCCGGGGACGACGCGGCGCTGCGGGCGCTGGCGGCCGAGCTGGGGCTTACCTGCCGGGAGGCGGTGTGATGGACAGCGCGGTGCTGGCGGCGCTGATCACGGCGGGGCTGGGCCTCTTGGGCAGCTTTTGCGGCAGCTACTGCTCCAACCGCAAAAACGCGGCGCTGCTGGCCTACCGGATGGAGCAGCTGGAGCGGCGGGTGCAGGCGCACAACAACCTGATCGAGCGGACCTACCGCCTTGAGGAGCGCACCGAGCTGCAGGAGGAGAAGCTCAAGGTGGCCAACCACCGGATCGGCGACCTCGAAGAGGAGATCAAAAACTGCATCACAGCATAAGAAAGCCCCGCGCGAGGCTGTTTGCGCGGGGCCGCGATCAACAAAAGGAGGGCGAAGGGATGAAGAACTGCAACAAAACCCTGCACTGGCTGAAAGCCGCGGGGGTGCGGGCGGCCAAAACGATGGCCCAGACGGCGGTGGCGATGCTGCCCGCGGCGGCGAGCATCGCGGCGGTGGACTGGCTGACCGTGCTGGGCACGGCGGCGCTGGCGGGGGTGGCGAGCCTGCTCACCAGCCTCGCCGGGCTGCCCGAGCTTGCCGGTGAGACGGCGGAAGAGGAGGGCTGAGGGATGGCGGTACACGGCCCGTATACGACCCAGCCGATCGACCCCAAGCACTACGACCTGCACAAGGAGGAGACCGGCAAGCCGAGCACCCGCAACCCAAACGACCACACGGTGAACGTCTACCGCCCGGCGGTGCAGAAGCCCGCATCCACGGGCGGCGGCAGCCGGGGCACGGGCAGCGGCGGGGCCAGCGCGGCCGCCGCCCCGGCGCAGGCCCAGACGGGCGGCGGGGCGGATGCCGGAGCCGCGCTGCTGGCGGCCTTTCTGGCGGCGCAGCAGCAGGCGCGGGACGAGGCCTACCGGCTGGCGCAGGCGCAGCAGCAGCGGGAGTACGAGGCGGCCCGCGGCGAGCTGAACGCCCAGACCGACAAGGCGCTGCAGGAGGCCTACCTGAACAAGATGCTGAGCCTGCTGCGTCTGCCGCAGGACATGGCGGCGCAGGGGCTTGGCGGCGGCGCGGCCGAGAGCACGATCGGCAGCCTGCACAACCAGTACGGCAAGGCGCGCAATGAGCTCGAGGCCGGGCGGCAGACCCAGCTGGCCAAGCTGCTGAACAGCTACCAAAATAACCTCGCGCAGCTGAGCGCCGAGCGGCTGGGCGGCGCGCAGGCGGCGCTGAACGCCTACACCACCCAGCTGGCCAAGCAGATGGCGAGCAACACCCCGGCCCTGCTGACCCTGAGCCAGGGCGCGGCCGACGGCAGCGCGAACCTCTACTACCGCCTGCGCAAGCTGCTGGGGTGGGATGAGGAAGGGTAAACGAGAAGCAGCAGGAGAACACAAGGAGGGCGGGCCCGGGATGGGCTCGCCCTCCTTTTGGCGTTGTATCGATATTTTTTTGGGACAGGGTGGGACGGGGGGACGGTTCTTTTGTGCTGGACAAAGGGACAGACGTTCGCAGTTTGGCGGGGGTTCCGCTCGCCGTCCGCTGCCGACAC
>DKVN01000128.1:1928-2791 GCA_002491225.1 Faecalibacterium sp. UBA7177 | reverse complement strand
AAGCTTTCGCCCGAGATTTTGCGGCTGACCGATGAACTGATGCAGTAGGGGCCTTTGGCAGGCCGGGAAATCACAGGCAGGAAAAAGCGCGCTCTGGGTGTTACGCCAGAACGCGCTTTTTGATGTGCGGATACAGCAAAAGAGGGGCAAAGCCGCCTTTAGTTCGCCCGGCCCGCCTCGCTGAAAAGGATGCGGTCATTGTCCAGCGCCTTGCCCGCACCGGCGCGGAATTTTTCCAGCAGCGTCTCTACCGTCATCCCTTTGCGCTCCTCGCCCGCGATGTCCAGCAGGATGCGGCCGTCGCTCATCATCAGGGTGCGGCTGCCCAGCTCGAGCGCCGAGTGCAGGTTGTGGGTGATCATCAAACAGGTGATGCTGCGCTCGGCCACGATCTGGCGGGTCAAGCTCAGCACCTTTTCGGCGGTGGCGGGGTCGAGGGCGGCGGTGTGCTCGTCCAGCAGCAGCAGCTTCGGGGTGACGAGGGTGGCCATCAGCAGGGTGAGCGCCTGGCGCTGCCCGCCCGAGAGCAGCCCCACCGGCTGGCTCATTCGGTCCTCCAGGCCCATGCCCAAGCGGGCCAGCTGCTCGCGGAAGAGCCTGCGGTCGGCCGCCGAGATGCGGCTGAAGACGGCGTGTTGGGCCTTGGCGGTGCGCAGGTAGGCCAGGGCCATGTTCTCCTCGATGGTCATGTGGGGGGCGGTGCCGCGCATGGGATCCTGAAAGAGTCGGCCGATCTGGCGGCTGCGCTTGTACTCGGGCAAAAAGGTGATGTCCCGCCCATCGAGAAGTACCCGGCCCTCGTCCGGCACAAAGCTGCCCGCGATGGCCCCGAAGAGGGTGGATTTGCCCGCCCCGTTCGAGCC
>DKVN01000128.1:509-1608 GCA_002491225.1 Faecalibacterium sp. UBA7177 | reverse complement strand
AAGGTCATCGAGATGTTTTCCAGCCGCAGCATCACGCATCGCCCCCTTCCCTGCCCGCAGCGCGGGCCGCGGCCCGGCGGCGGCCCATGGCGGCCAGCTTTTTGGCCTGCGGCGCGGCGATGGCCACCGCCACGATCAGCGCGCTGACCAGCTTGAGGCACTCGGCCGGCAGGCTGAGCCGCAGCGCGATGGCCACCACGAACCGGTAGATCACGCTGCCTAAGATGGCGGCAAAGAGCCGCCGCCCCAGCTTTTGCCTGCCCAGCAGGCTCTCGCCGATGATGAGGCTGGCCAGCGCGATGGTGACCATGCCGGTGCCGAGGTTGATGTCGCAGGATTTCTGGTACTGGGCCAGCACCGCGCCCGAGAGGGCGGTGAGCGCGCCGGAGACACACAGCCCCACCGTGATGGTAAAGGCCGGGTTGATCGAGGAGGCCCGCACCATGTCGGCGTTGTCGCCGGTGGCCCGGATCGAGAGGCCCAGCCGGGTGGAGAGGAAGAGCCGCAGCGCCGCGGCGGCCAGCAGGGTGAGGAGCATCGCCAGCGCCAGCTTGTACCAGCTGCCCAGCAGCCCGCCCAGGGCTTCCTGCATCATGGTGAAGATGCTGGGGGTCTTAAAGAGGTTGAGGTTGCTGGAAAAGCCCATCGCCGCGATGTTGACCGTGTACAGCCCGGTGTTGACGATGATGCCGGCCAGGATGCTCTCGACCCCGAGCCGGGTCTGCAAAAAGGCGGTGACAAAGCCGGAGCAGACCCCCGCCGCCATCGCGGCGGGCAGGGCCAGCACCGGGTGCCCGGCAAGGGTCACGCTGGCCCCCACCGCGCAGCCCAGCACAAAGCAGCCGTCGGTGGAGAGGTCGGCAATGCCGAGGATGCTGTAGCTCAAAAAGAGCGCGAGGGCCACCAGCGCGTAGATGAAGCCGAGCTCCAGCGCGCTTTGCAGGATGGCCAGGGTGAAAAACGAGTTCATGGCGGCGGGTCACTCCTCCTTGAAAAGGATTTCGAAAAAGGGTTTTGGGTGGGCGGGGCGGCTGGGGAGTGGCCAAAGCGCAAACCCCATCCGCCCGCACGGGGGATATTCCCCTTCGAAAACGCCCCC
>DKVN01000128.1:0-136 GCA_002491225.1 Faecalibacterium sp. UBA7177 | reverse complement strand
CGCGCGTTGGACACTCCTGGCGGCAGCTCAGTCGCCGGTGGTGGTCACCTCGACCACGCTGCCCGCCATGCCGGAAAATGCGCTGTAGTCAGCCCCAAGGGCGGCGGCGGTCTCGGTGTTGACCGTGATGATGCCG
>DKVN01000093.1 GCA_002491225.1 Faecalibacterium sp. UBA7177 | reverse complement strand
ATCGGCATGAGCAGCCACAACCCGGACGTGGCCCTCAAGGCGGTGCAGGAGGGCGGCATCGAGGTGCTGATGTTCAGCATCAACCCCTGCTACGACCTGCAGCCCGGCAACGAGGACATCGAAAAGCTGTGGGCGGACGAGAGCTACGAAAAGCCGCTGTTTAACCTGGACCCCCAGCGGGAGGCGCTGTACGAGACCTGCCAGCGGCTGGGGGTGGGCATCACGGTGATGAAGGCCTTTGGCGGCGGCGATCTGCTGAGCGAGCAGGACTCCCCCGCCGGCAAGGCCATGACCGTCTGCCAGTGCCTGCACTACGCGCTGACGAGGCCCGCGGTGGGCGCGGTGATGTGCGGCGCGCGCTCGGCCGACCAGCTGCGGGAGGCGCTGCACTACGAGGAGGCGGACGAGGCCGAGCGGGACTACGCCGGGGTGTTCACCACCTTCCCCAGGATCAGCTGGCGGGGGCACTGCATGTACTGCGGCCACTGCGCCCCCTGCCCCAAGGGCATCGAGGTGGCCTCGGTGACCAAGTTCCTCAACCTCTGCAGGGCCCAGGGCCAGCTGCCCGAGACGGTGCGGGAGCACTACGCCGCCCTCTCGGCCCACGCGGGGGAATGCATCGCCTGCGGCGCCTGCGAGAGCCGCTGCCCCTTTGAGGTGCCGATCATCGAGAACATGAAGGCGGCGAAGGAGACCTTTGGGTACTGAGCGCCGGGTGTTGCACGCCGGGCACCGGGCGGGCTTTGCGGGCCGCTCTCCCCTCTCTTTGCGCCTTTTCCGCGCCAAAATCTCATCAGATGGCATGAAGCAGCGCCGCCCCGTATCGCTTGTGATGCGGGGCGGCGCTTGTGTTTTTTTATCTGTTGAGACGCATTTCTTTCAAAAGCGCGGTGCCAAAGCGGCACGCCTCACTCATACACCATCCGCCCGCTGAAAATACACAAGGCACGCTTGGCCTTGCCCTTTTCGAGCAGCTGGCGGGCGGCGTAGAGGGTCGCCCCGGCGCTGACGCAGGCGGGCACGCCGTCGGTGCGCAGCACCTCGCGGGCGGCCCGCTGGGCCTCGCCGCTGGGCACCGCCATCAGCAGATCAACGATGTAGGGGTTGTAATTTTCCGGCACAAAGCCCGCGCCGAGGCCGGGGATGGCGTGGCGGCCGATGAAGCCGCCGCCGATGGCCTGGCTCTCGTAGGGCTCCACCGCCACCATGCTGATCTGGTTCTGCCAGGCCTTGACATGCTCGCCCACCCCGGTGATGGTGCCGCCGCTGCCCACCCCCGCCACGATGGCGTCGATGTCGGCGTCGGTCTGCCGCAGGATGGCCGGGCCGGTGACCCGGCGGTGGTACTCGGGGTTGTCGTCGTTGGCAAAGTAGTTGACATAGTAGCCGCCGCACTCCTCGGCGGTGCGGGCGGCCAGCTGCTCGGCGGCGCGGCGGCCGTACAGCCCGCCCGAAAAGACCAGCTTTGCCCCCAGCCGCCGCAGCACCTCCTGCCGCGCCTCGGGCAGGGTGTCGGGCACCGCAAGGGTCACCGGGTGGCCGCTGGCCCGGGCGGCGATGGTCAGGGCGCTGGCAAAGGTGCCCCCGCTGGCCTCCACCACCATCTGGCCCGCCTTCAGCTGCCCCCGCTCGGCGGCGAGGGCCAGCATCCCCTCGGCCAGGCCGTCCTTGGCGCTGCCGGTGGCCCCGCCAAAATCGAGATACGCGAGGACCTGCCCCGGCAGCTTGTGCCGGGCGGCATAGCCCCGCAGCTCGACCACCGGGCAGTCATAGAGATGCTGGTAATAGCTGGTCAGCACCGGCATTGGGCCCTGCTCCCTCCCCTTTCAACGTCCTGTGCCGCGCGCTTTGCGGCGGCGCGGTGCTCTCTTCAACAAAACTCCGGGCCTTACTGCTCCACCAGCGCGCGGCAGGCAAGCTCCAGGCAACCCAGGATGCCCTGATCCTCGTTGAGGCTGGCGGGCACGATGTAGTGGTCGAGATCCTCCAGCTGCGGGGTCTGGATGTACCCGGCCAACAGCTCGGCCACCTTTTTGCGCACCAGCGGGAAGAGCTGGGTCTGGTGCATCACCCCGCCGCCCAGGATGATCATGTCCGGCGAGAGGGTGAGGATATAGCTGGTGAGCGCCTGGGCCAGATAGTCGGCCTCCAGCTCCCACACCTCGGGGCGGTTTGCCAGCGCGTCGCCCTTTGCGCCCCAGCGTTCCTCAATGGCGGGGCCGCAGGCGAGGCCTTCGAGGCAGTCCTGATGATAGGGGCAGTGCCCGGCGTAGGTGTCGCCCGGATTGCGGCGCAGCAGCACATGGCCCATCTCGGGGTGCAGCATGCCGTGCAGCAGCTTGCCCTCGATGCAGACCCCGCCGCCGATGCCGGTGCCCACCGTGAGGTAGACAACGCTCTTTTTGCCCCTGGCCTGGCCAAAGGTCACCTCGCCGAGCACCGCGCCGTTGACGTCGGTGTCAAAGCCGATGGGGCAGCCGAGGGTGTGGGCAAAGGCCCCCACCATGTCAAAGTTCCGCCAGGCCAGCTTGGGGGTGGTGGTGATGTGCCCGTAGTCGGGCGCGTGATGGTCCAGCTGGATGGGGCCGAAGCAGGCAATGCCCAGCGCGTCCAGATCCTTGTCCATAAAGTAGTTGACGATGGCCGGGATGGTGGTCTCGGGATCTGCGGTGGGGATGACCTTGCGGTCAAAGATCCTGCCCGTCTCATCGCCGACCGCGCAGACCATCTTGGTGCCGCCGGCTTCCAGTGCGCCCAGTTTCATCCTTGTTTCCTCCTTGTCGGCCGGGCCCACGGCATGTGACCTTCGGGCCCATCCTCGCTAATAAACATATTATACCAGAAAGCCAGTCTCTTGTCGATTGCTTCGCCTCAAATCTCTTTGAAAAGAGCAAAAAAATTATCCATAGCGCACAAAGTGTGGTATGATATATTCATTCGCAAGGACAAGGGAGGATGATCGTATGAAACTGGCAGAGGCCCTGCAGGAGCGGGCCGACCTCAACCGCAAGATCGAGCAGCTGAAAAACCGGCTGAACAACAACGTGCTGGTGCAGGAGGGCGAGCAGCCCGCCGAAGCCCCGGAGCCGCTCAAGCGGGAGCTGGACGGCTGCATCAACCGGCTGGCACAGCTGACCGCGCAGATCAACCAGACCAACAGCGCCGTGCAGGTGAACGGCCGCACCCTGACCGCCATGATCGCGGAAAAGGATGCCCTCATCCTCAAGATCGGCGCGTACAAAACCATTGCGGAAACCGCCAGCCAGACGGCCCGGCGGGCCCGGGGCGCGGAGATCCGCATCCTGCCCGCCATCCCGGTGGCCGCCTGGCAGGCCGAGATCGACCAGATGGCCCGCGCGCTGCGCCTGCTGGACAACACCCTGCAGCAGACCAACTGGGCCACCGATTTAATCGAGTAAACACCCCGCCTCCTGGCGGCAGTTTTGCCGCGGTTTGCGGGCGGCATGGTTTGGTAGCCAAAAGCAGAGCGAATGCCACGCGGCGGCAGCGCAGAGCCGCGCAGGTACTGCCGAAGGACCGGTAAAAGATGGATCGTGACTGTCCTTTATGGCGTACAACCGCATCGTATTGTGTTACCCTTTTATCACCGGGCATTGGCTGCTTTTTGCGAGGGCGGGTTTGGGGAACCCTGCCGCCGCAAACCTCATTGCAAAACGATCACAAACACATTCGGCCGCCCATTCGGGCGGCCGAAGCTGTTTTTCTGGGGTTTTGTTGCTCCGGGGCCGCTCAATCCCTGCCGCAATGCAGGTTGCGCCACTCCCCGGCCGAGACCCCCTCCTGCTTTTTGAACACCTTGGAAAAATGCGCCGTGTCGGCATAACCCACCCGCTCGGCGATCTCGCTGATGCGCAGGGCGGGGTCGTCCATCAGCTGCTTGGCATGCTCCACCCGCACCGCGTTGAGCAGGCCGTAAAAGGTCTGCCCCAGCTGCCGGTTGAGCAGCTTGCTGAGGTGCCACTGGCTGACATAGCAGTGGTCTGCCACATCCTGCAAGGAGAGCTGCTGGGCGTAGTGCTCGGCGATGTAGCTCTGCGCCTGCCGCACCAGAAAGCTGCTCGGGCCCTCCTGCTCCGGGCTCTCCTGCTCCGCGGCCCCGGGCGTTTCGGCGGCTTCCGCGCCCTCTGCGGCCACAGGCTCCGGGGGCAGGCGGCTCAGCACCCCGGTCATGTATTCGAGCGCCTCGTTCAGCTCGTCCATTTTGGAGGGCTTGAGCAAAAAACGGCTGACCCCCATCCGGATGGCCCGCTGGGCATACTCAAAATCCCGGTATCCGGTGAGTACCGCGATCTGCATCCGCGGAAACTCCACCCGCAGCCCGGCCAGCATGGTCAGGCCGTCCTCTCCGGGCATCTTGATGTCGGTAAAGAGGATGTCCGGCCGATGCTCGCGAATCGCCAAAGCCCCCGAGGCGGCGTCCTGCGCCACCGCCGCCACCTCGCAGCCGTAGGCCTGCCAGTCCACCACCCGGCGCAGCCCCTGGGTGATGATGGCCTCATCGTCCACCAGAACGACCTTGTACATCGCTGCCGCCTCCCTTGCCGAGCGCCGCACAAAGGCTGTGCGCGGCGCTTTTTTCTTGCCAAAGCGCCCCCGCACAAGCTTCGCCCGGCCGCGCGGTTCGTGCATGATCTTTGTGCGGCGGCACCTTAAAAAATTATATCAGATCCCCGCGCAAAAGGCCAGAGGCTGGGCCGCCCGCATCCGGGCAAAGCAGCCTCCGGCTGTCCATCGCGGGCAGTACAGCCACGCTTTTGGTTCCTTCAGCCCTTGATTGCGCCCGCCGTCAGGCCCTTGATGATGTGCTTTTGCAGCATAATATAGACGATCAGCACCGGCACCACGATCAGCACCACCGAGGAGGCCATCAGGCCGTAGTCCACCCCGGCCTGCGAGCTGATCTCGTTGAGCAGCAGGGTGATGGTCTTTTCGCGGGGCACCCGCAGGAAAAAGTTCTGGGTAAACAGATCGTTGTAGCTCCACAAAAAGGAGAAGATAGCCACCGTGGCAAAGGAGGACTTTGCCGCCGGCATGATGATGTGGAAGTAGACCTGAAAGACGTTGCAGCCATCCATATAGGCGCTCTCCTCCAGCTCCATCGGCACCGACTCGATAAAGCCCATCAGCACGATGATGGCAAAGCAGAGGTTGCCCGCGATCTGCGGCAGGATCACCGCCAGCAGGCTGAGCCAGCGGTTGCCGCTGCTGGCGATGCCCCAGCTGGCCTCCATGCGGAAGACCGGGATGATGGTGGAGAACACCGGGAACATCATGCCCGCCATGATCAGGCTGTAGCAGGCCCCCCGCAGCCCAAAGCGGAACCGCACCAGGCCGTAGGCCGCGAGCCCCGCGATCAGCACCACCGCAACCGTAACCGCCGCCGAGACGATGAGGCTGTTGCAGTAGGCGTTGCCAAAATCAAACCGCTCCATCGCCTTGGCGTAGTTGTCGAGGGTAAACCCGCGGCTGGGGGTGGGGATTGAGAAGGAGTCCTTGCGGATGAGCCCCTTTTCCCGGAAGGAGTTGAGGATGACCCAAACAAAGGGGTACAGGGTAGTCAATGCCCAGAAGATCAGCACCACGTAGGTGAGGACCTTGGCCGGGGTCAGCTTTTTCATTGTTCTGCCTCCCCCTCTCAAAGATCATCCCGGGGCTTGAACACCCGGTTTGCCAGGTTCGAGAGCACCACGCCCAGCACCACGATCAGCATCGCGATGGTGGAGCCGTAGTCCACATTGCCCCGGTTGAAGGTCTGGTCGTACATATAGGTGCCGGTCAGCCAGCCCTTGTCCTGCGGCATCCCCGCGCCAAACATCACCCAGGGCAGGTCGAACACCTTGAGCGCGCCGGTGATGGCCAGCACCAGGCAGGTGCAGAGCACGTTGCGCAGCAAGGGCAGGGTGATGTACCGCACCCGCTTGATGCCGGTGCAGCCGTCCAGCGCGGCGGCCTCGTACAGGTCCTGCGGGATGTTGTTGAGCCCGGTGACCAGAATGACGAAGTAAAAGCCCACATACTGCCACATCACCGGGGCAAACATGGTAAAGAGGAAGTGGTCGGCGTCCTTCCAGTCGATGTTTTCGGCCGCGAGGCCAAGGTTTGCCAGCAGCTGGTTGAGCATGCCGCCGTTATAGAGAAAGATGAGGTTGAACATCAGCCCCAGCGCGGTGGCCGAGATGACGATGGGGAAAAAGTACAAGGTGCGAAAGACCTGCGCCCCCACCCGGATCGAATCGACCAGCAGGGCCAGGATCAGCGCGATGCCCACCTGAAACACCACGGTGCAGATGGTGAGGATGACCGTATTGCCCAGCGCGGTGCGCAGCTTGGGGTCGGTAAACAGGGTGGCATAGTTGACATACCAGGGTTGGTTGACCCCCTGCGAGGCCGAGCCCAGGCCGGTGATGTCCAAAAAGCTGTTGAGGATGTTCTGCAAAAAGGGATAGTACAAAAACAGGATCAGAAACAGGAACGCCGGCAGCAAAAACACGACCAGCGGCCCTTTTTTGCGGTAGAGCGTGGGGCCCATAGGCAAGTTCCCCCTTTTTGTTGAGGATTCATGGCAAGAAAGCGGGAAATGCCCCGCCCACAACCGGGCGGTGTGGGGCGGGGCATCCCTGCAGATTTGGGAAGCTGAGGAATCGCTGTCAGAAGCTTAGCATCCCTTAACAAGGGCACACACGCTGGCAGGCCGACATCAGCGGCACGCTGGCTGCGTTAGCGCACCTTGGAATCCACCAAGGATTCCTGCGGTGCGCTGCCTTGCCATCGCACCACTGCTGCCGCTCTGCCAGTCCTTCGGAGTTTCGGGGGCTTTGCCCTCGAAACCATGCGTGCCCTTGTCAAGCGATGCTTTCGTCAGTTGAGGGCGATCGCGGAGTTGACCGCGTCCTCAGCGCTCATCGCGCCGGTAACCACGTTCTGCACATTGGCGAACAGGTCGGTCTTGGCCTCGCTGGTCAGGGTGTCCTGCACCGCGCCCACCACGCCGGTGATGTTGGCGTTGGCGTCGGCGGCGGACTGCTGCAGCTCGTTGAGCCCGGCGGGCGAAGCGCCGTTCTTCAGGGCGGTGACCTCGGTGGTGACGAAGGTGCTCAGCACCTCGTCAGAGGTCATATGCTCGACAAAGGCGACCGCGGCGGCCTGCTTGGCAGGGTCGTTCCAGGCCTTCTCGGTGATGAAATAGCCCATCGAGATGCCGCCGATGGCCTGGCTGGCGGTGCGCTGGCCCTTGGCGGGCACATAAGCGACCGCGTAATCGCTGAGCTGGTCGCCGTAGTTGTCCACAAAGTGGCCGACCTTCCAAGAGCCGTCGATCAGGAACGCCGCCTCGCCGTCCGCGAACAGCTGCACCGTCTCAGGGTCGGTGGCGGTGAGGGTATTGGCCGGGAAATAGCCCTTCTCGTACAGGTCCTTGATGTCGTTGAGGGCGGCCACCCACTTCTGCCCGGCAGCGTCGTCGGCCGAGGCGGGGATGTCCAGCTGGTTGTCGAGGGTACCGTTGTTCATCACCGCAAACTCGAACCAGTAGTGGGGCACCTCAAACAGCGAGCAGGCGATGGGGGTGTAGCCCTTGCCCTTGATGGTCTCGCAGTCGGCCAGAAACTGATCCCATGTATAGTCCGGGCCGGGGATCTCGACGCCGCAGTCGGCCAGGACCTTG
>DKVN01000044.1:7073-10056 GCA_002491225.1 Faecalibacterium sp. UBA7177 | reverse complement strand
TCGGTGCGCACCACCCCGCCCTCGTAGGGGGCCGAGATGACCGAGAGGCCTTTGTACAGCGGGCTTTCGACCACCGCCTTGGCCCCCTCGCAGCGGCCGCAGAGCACGTCCTCGATGTCGTAGACCGTCTTGCCGCAGACCCCGGCGATGATGTCGACGCTGCGCAGGCCGGAGTCCAGCTCGATGAGCAGGGTCTTGTGGCCGCGGGCGGCCAGACGGGCCCCCAGCAGCACCGCGACGGTGCTTTTGCCGGTGCCGCCCTTGCCGGAGGTGACCATGATGCTCTGTGCGGTCTGTGCGGTCTGTGTCTCCAATGAAAGCTGCCTCCTTATGAGCGGCCAAACGCCCAAAGGGGTATTTTGCCTCTATTATCATGTTACCACAACCGGGCGGGGATGGGCAAGGCTTTTGCGAGAAAATTCTTCGATTTTCTGTACAAAAACGAACCGTTTCCTTGGTCATTTTCACGATAAGGCGTTTTTGTGCCGGTTTTGTGAAACTTTGCCGCTTTTTGCCCGTTACGGCAGCAGGGTGCCCTCCTGGGTGGGCTGGAGGCTGCTGGTTTTGTCGAAATAATAGGCGTTGAAGATGTCCACCAGCAGCGGGGCGGCGTTGGCGCCGCCGCCGCCGTACTCGAGCACGATGGCCACCGCGATCTCGGGATCGTCCACCGGGCCGTAGGCGATCATGACCGTGTTGGTGTAGTAGGTGCGGGTGCTGCCGGTCTGGTAGGACTCGCTGCGCTGCGGGCTGCCGGTTTTGACCGCGAGGGGATAGGCGTAGCCCGCGAGGGTGCTGTTGGTGGCCGCCGCCGAGGCCATGCCCTTTTGCACCGCGTCAAAGATGCCGCCGGGGTCCTCGATCCGGGCCTCGACCTCAGGCTCGACCCGCTCGATGATCTCGCCGGTGTTGGTGTCGCAGAAGCCGGCCACCAGATGGGTGCGCCAGCGGGTGCCGTTGTTGGCGATGGTGCTGGCGTAGGTGGCCAGCTGCACCGGGGTGACCATCGTGTTGCCCTGGCCGATGGCGGCCTGGATCTCGAGGCCGACCGTGTAGTTGTCGTCCTCCTTGCGGGTGAGGTGGCCGAGCGCCTCGTTGACCTCGACCCCGGTGCGCACCCCGAGGCCGAGCTGCTCGGCCATGGCGTCGTAGTTGTCGATGCCCACCCGGCGGCCGACATCGTAAAAGTAGATGTTGCAGCTGTGCTGCAGGGCCACATTGAGGTTGACATTGCGGATGCCCCGGTGGTACTGCAGACAGCCGGGGGTGTAGGTGGGGGCGTAGTACATATAAGTGCCGGTGCACTCGACCGTGTCGGTGGGGGTGACCGTGCCGTGCTGCAGGGCGGCCAGCGCCACTGCGGGCTTGAAGGTGGAGCCGGGGGTGTACTGCCCCTGCAAAGCGCGGTTAAAGAGGGGCAGGCTCTCGTCCTGGCTGTAGCTGCTGTACAGCTCGCTGTAGAGGTTGAGGTCATAGCTGGGATAGTTGCTCATGGCGAGGATGCTGTTGTCCTTGACGTCCAGCACCACCACCGCCCCGGCGCTGGTCTCCTTGCCCTTGCCGGGGGCGAGGGTCTGCTGCATCTGCAGGATGCGGGCTTCGAGCGCCTCGTCCACCCGCTTTTGGAAATCGAGGTTGGTGGTGAGCATCAGGGTGTCGCCGGGTTTGGGCTCGACGATGACCGAGTTGGAGCGGATGACCCCGCTGGAATCCCGCACGATCTCCATCCGGCCGTCGGTGCCGCGCAGCCGGTCCTCGTAGGCTTTTTCGAGCCCGGCCTGGCCGATGAGGTCGCTCATCTTATAGCCCTGATCCCGCAGCGGGTAGCTGACCGTGCCGTCCTCGTCGGTGAGACGCCACTGCTCGCGCAGGATGCTGCCGACGCTGCCCAGCACATGGGGCAGGACCGTGCCGTCCGGGTAGCTGCGCTGGGCGGTCTCGACGATCTGCACCCCCTCGAGGGTGAGGCTGCGCTCCCGGATGGTGGCCACCGTTTTGGCCGAGACGTCGGTGGCGAAGGTGAAGTTGTTGGAGGAGGAGAACTCCTCTAACTTCATCTGATAGCGGATGCCGCCCAGCACCCGCTGCCAGATAGGGGCATAGTCCTCAAGGCCGAACTCCCGCACGATGGCCGCCATGACCTCGTCGGCGGTGGCGTACTGCTGCAGCTTCATGGCCGTTTTGAGGGTAGAAAGGCGGCTTTGGGCGGTGTCGCTGCCATCGGCGGTAAAGCTGTAGCTGCCGTTTGCGTCCGGGTAGCTGATGAGCAGGGTGTCGTTCCAGCTCTCGCTCGAGGCCTGCAGGATGTCCACCAGCTGGCGGGCGGTCTCGTTGAGGTCGGCGTCGCCGAGCATCAGCTTGTTGAGCACCACGTTGTAGCCGGTGGTGTTGGAGGCGAGGCTACGGCCGTAGCGGTCGACGATCTCGCCGCGGGCGGCGGTGATGTTGAAGAGGTAGGAGGTGGTGCTCTCGGCCTGGTCGAGCAGCTCCTGCCCGCGCACCAGCTGCAGGTAGACCAGGCGCAGCACAAAGAGGGCCAGCACCACGGCCGAGCAGGCCATCAGGGCGTACACACGCCTGCGGGTGGTTTTTTCTTCCATCGTGTGCACACCTCCTTATGGGCTCGGGATGGGGTTGGAGCGGGGAGTGTCCAAGCCGCAGCTTCCATCCGTTCGCACGGGGGATATTCCCCTTCGAAAACGCCCCCCTCGGGGGCTCTTAAACCATTCTCAGGGAAACATCCACCGCACGGACTAAGCTGGTTGGGCACTCCCGCGGGGCCGGGCTATTCCTTGGGCGAAAAGCGGGCGGCGATGCGGCCGATGAGCCAGTAGGCCAGCGGCGAGATGGCCGCGGTAAAAACGCTGGTGGGCAGCACCACCCCCAAAAAGCGGGCGGCGGGCTCGGCATAGCCGGGCATAAGGTAGATAAAGAGAAAATCGGCCGAGAGCAGCACAAGGCAGCCCACCCCGGCCAGCAGCAT
>DKVN01000044.1:0-6756 GCA_002491225.1 Faecalibacterium sp. UBA7177 | reverse complement strand
CAGACCAGCAGCACCCCGATCGAGAGCAGGCCGGCGGTGCGCCCGGCCGTGAGATCCCACAAAAGGCCCCCGACCGCGCCGAACACCGCACCGGCCCAGGGGCCCTCGGCCACCGCCACCGCCAGGCAGACCGGCAGGATAAAGACCGGCTTGACCGCCCCGATAGCCAGAAAGCCGGGGGTGGCCTGCAGCACCCCGGCCAGCAGCAGCGCGAGGGCATAGCAGGCCCATTTGCCGATCAGCCTGCGGCGGCGTTTTTGCCGGGTCTCCATGGGCGCGGGCCTCCTTTCGGCGTGGGTGCGCGGGTTTCACAGTGTATCTTCCGGGCAGGCTCAGCCCGCGGGCTGGGCGGCGTCCTGCCCGGCGGCGTCCGTGTCCTGGGCGCCGCTCCCGGGCTGGGAGGCGGCATCCGGAGCGGCGCTTTCGGGCTGCGCATCCGCAGCGGCGTCCGGCTCGGGCGCGGCCTCGCCGTCATAGCTGGTGATGACAAAGACGTGGGTGAGGGTCTCGATCTCGACGCCGGGCTGGATGACCGCCATGGTGGATTTGCCGCTCGACTCGGGCACCAGCTCCCGGATGGTGCCGACCAGAATATCCGGCGGGAAGACCCCGCCCAGGCCGGTGGTGATGACCTGATCCCCCACCGTGGCGAGGGTGTCCCGCGAGAGGTTGGTAAAGAGGCAGACCCCCTCGGGCGCGTAGGCCGAATCGCCGGTGAGGATGCCGTTGTCCCGGGTGCGGCTGACCACCCCCGCCGCGTTGAGGCTGGGGCTGAGGATGGTGAGCACCTTGGCCGAGCTGAAGTTGGCCTCGATGACCCGGCCCACGAGGTAGCCCTGATCCGAGACAACGATGTCCCCGCGCTCGACCTCGTCGCGGGTGCCCTTGTCGATGGTGAAGCCGAAGAACTGCTCGAGCGGATCCCGCCCGATGACAAAGCCGGAGGCGTAGGTGTACTCGGGGTGGCTCTGCTCGATGTTGTACCGGCTCTGGAAGGACTCGTTCTCCTGGCGCACCCGGTCGTAATCGACCAGCTGGTTGCGCAGGGCGGCGTTCTCCTCCTTGAGGGCCTCGTTTTCGGCGATGATCGCGTCCAGCCGGGCGTATTTGTCCACCAGCTGGCTGACCCCGCCGCTGAGCGCCGCGCTGATGCGCTGGAGGGGCACCATCACCGCGCCGAGCAGCTCCTGAGGGGCAGCGGTGAGCCGGTTGTTGGCGCCGGCATAGGCCATCATGCCGGCCAGCACCACCACCAGGCCCGCCAGGAGCTTGAACTTGATGGTGGAAAAAAAGTCTTTCACGGCAAAAGCCTCCCCTCTTGGGTGGGATCGCCCGCGGCGGGCGGGCAGGGATGCGGCGCAAAAATGTGCGAAACGCGGGCGGCCGACCAAAGGGCTGCCCGCGTTTGCGTTTTTTTGTCAGGATACCGCCGGGAAAACCGGCAGGCCGGTCACATATGGTTGGGGTCGCTGTCCAGCACGTCGCCGAGCAGGTCGTAGTGATCCAGCACCATGCCGGTGCCCATCGCCACACAGTCCAGCGGGTTTTCGGCCACATGCACGTCGATGCCGGTCTCGCTCTGGATCAGCTGATCCAGCCCGCGCAGCAGCGCGCCGCCGCCGGTGAGCATGATGCCGTGGTCGATGATGTCGGCCGAGAGCTCGGGCGGGGTGCGCTCCAGCGTCTCCTTGACCGCCTCGACCACCTTGTCGAGGCTCTCGGCCAGGGCGTCCCGGATCTCCTCCGAGCGGACGGTGATGTTTTTGGGCAGGCCGTCCACCAGGTTGCGGCCCTTGATCTCGAGGCTGGACTCCTCGTCCATGACATAGGCCGAGCCGATCTCGATCTTGATCTGCTCGGCGGTGCGCTCGCCGACCAGCAGGTTATACTTGCGCTTGATGTAGGCGATGATGGCCTGGTCGAACTCGTCGCCGCCCACCCGCACGCTGCGGCTGGCCACGATGCCCCCGAGGCTGATGACCGCCACCTCGCTGGTGCCGCCGCCGATGTCGACCACCATGCTGCCGGACGGCTCGCTGATGGGCAGCCCCGCCCCGATGGCGGCGGCCATCGGCTCCTCGATGACCCGCACCTCGCGGGCCCCGGCGTTGACCGCGGCCTCGCGCACGGCGCGGCTCTCGACCTCGGTGACCCCGGAGGGGATGCAGATGACCACCCGTGGCCCGAAGAAGCGGCTGTTGCCGCAGACCTTTTTGATAAAGTGGCTGAGCATGTTGGAGGTGATGTCGAAGTCGGCGATGACCCCGTCCTTCAGCGGGCGCACCGCGACGATGCTGCCGGGGGTGCGCCCGATAACCGCCTTGGCCTCGTGGCCGACGCTGCGCACCTCGGGGGTTTTGCTGCGGGTGTCCACCGCGACCACGCTGGGCTCGCGCATGACGATGCCCTTGCCCTTGACGTAGACAAGGGTGTTGGCGGTGCCAAGATCAATGCCGATGGCTTTGCTCAAACTCATATCCGTGTACTCTCCTCTTCGATCCTTCGTATCCAGCGGGGGCGGGGCGCTGTTTTTGGCCCGGCCCGCCTTATTCTATCAGCGTGCGGGACAGGGGCGGCGCGGGGCGGTTTTTGGGGGGCTTTTGCGGTTTGATCTGCCCCGGCGCTGCGCCTATCCTCTCTATTATAACCGCACCGGGCCGGTTTCTCAATGACCCGGCGGAGGATTTTTCAATTTTTTACAATTTTCCGCTCCCTGGACGGCCGGGATTTGGCGGCGGCGGGGCAGAATGGGGCGCTGCGGAGGGGGGCAGGGCGGGGACCTGCCCTCTCAGTCGGCTTCACCGACAGCTCTTCCAAAGGGAGAGCCGAGGGGGCCCGCCGCCTTAGAGCAGCGGGCGCAGGGCGCGGGCCAAGCGGCTGACCGGCAGGCCCATGATGTTGTAGTAGTCGCCCTCGATCTCCTCGCAAAAGAGGGCCGCGGCCCCCTGGATGCCATAGCCCCCGGCCTTGTCGTAGGGCTCGTCGGTGGCGATGTAGGCCTCGATCTCGGCCTCGCTCAAAGCAAAAAAGCGCACCCGGGTGGTGACGGCAAAGGTCTGGCAATCGCCGTTTTGGGCGATAGCCACCCCGGTGTGGACATAGTGATCGGCCCCCGAGAGGGCGGTGAGCATCCGGCGGGCGTCCTCCCTGCTGTGGGGCTTGCCGAACACCTGACCCGCGAACTCGACCACCGTGTCGCAGCCGACCACCACGTCTGCCGGATGCTGCGCGGCCACCGCGAGGCACTTGCCGCGCGCGAGGGCGAGGGCGGTGTCCCGCGGGGTGGGGGCGGTGACGGCGGATTCGTCAAACGTGCTGGTGAGGACGGTAAAATCGGGGGTGATGCGGGCCAGCAGCTCTCTGCGGCGGGGGCTGCCCGAGGCGAGGATCAGGGACATGGGCGGGAAAACTCCTTTCGGGGGCCGGGCGGGGCGCGTGATGTGGACACATCTGCGGCAGGGCCCGGCTGCCGCCGCCCCCTCCTTTTAGCATACGAGCGGGGCGGCGGAAAAATTTCAGTTTTTGGGGCTTGGATGTGACTTTTTAAGGGCGCACAAAGGTTGGCTCAGCGCAGGGGGGTGCGGTTATAGAGGAAGATGGCCAGGCCGATGGTGAAAATTTGGGCCACGCTGATGCCCATGTAACAATCGAGGTCAAGGCGCAGGACGCCGATGTCGACGATGGGGTGCAGGGTGATGCCGCTCGAGTAGGCAAGCCAGCTGAGCGCGCCGATGCCCGCGCAGAGGTTGGCGAGCATGCCGCCGAGGACGATGCCGGAGAGGAGGTAGAAGCAGAGGAGGAAGGTGCGTTTCATGGATCATAGTTCCTTTCTGGTTGGTAGGTTTGCCGGGCGCAGGTGGTTGCGGGCGCGAGGGCTTGCCCTCTCAGTCGGCTGCGCCGACAGCTCTCCCAGAGGGAGAGCCAAGGGGGCACGGGGGTGGCCCGCAACTGTCCGGCCTTGCCGGACGTGCGCTTTTGCGGCTACGGACGCGAGCGCAGCAAGCGGGTGCCCGCATTTGCCCTGCCTTGCCGACCGAGACCGGTGGCGGCGTTGCGCGAGCGCGAGCGAAAAGCGAGCATGAAAGTACCGGAGATTACGGAGCGGAGCCAAAGAGCCCGCGTGACGATTCATCAGCTGTGAAGCGTAAGCATCCCCCCGCAAGGGGGGTGCGAACCATGGCGCTCCGCGGAGTGACCTTACCTCCGTTTAGGGGTCCGTCCGATGTTTCGCATTTTTTGCGAAGCAAAAAATCCAGAAACATCGCATCCCCAAATATGCCAGTGGCATATTTGGGGTGGGGAACCCCCGGCGTTCTTTTGCTACTTTTCTTGACGTCAAGAAAAGTAGGACCCCCCGGCTGGCAGCCGCATCCGGCGAAAACCCCTCCATCCGAAACCAACAGACGTATCTGCCGCCTTCCGGCGCGCGTATTAAACCCGCCCGGTCGAGCCAAACCCTCCCGCGCCGCGGGCGGTTTCGTCGAGGGTTTCGGCCTCGGTGAATGCGGCCTGGGTCACCGGCAGGATCATCAGCTGGGCGATCCGCTCGCCGGGCTGGAGGGTACAGGCGGTTTCGCCCAGGTTGACCAGCCCGACCTGGATCTCGCCCCGATAGTCCGAATCGATGACCCCCACCCCGTTCGAGAGGGTGATTCCCTGCCGCACCGCGAGGCCGCTGCGGGCGCAGACGAGCGCCACGGCCTGCGGCCCCGGCAGCTGGATGGCGATGCCGGTGGGCACCAGCGCCCGGCCGCCCGGCGCGAGGGTGAGCGGCGCGTCCAGCACCGCGCAGAGGTCGGCCGCCGCCGCGCCGGGGGTGGCGTAAACCGGCGTTTTTGTGCCGGGGCGGACGCGCTTGAAGATGAGCTGCATGGCGGGTATCTCCTCTCAGATGATCCGGGCCGGGCCGCGCGGCTCAGCCGGGGGTTTTGAAGGCAAGCCCGCGGGTGAAGCTGCCGTCAAACGGCGCGTGGGCGGTTAGCAGCCGCAGCACCTCGGCCGCGCGGGGGGCGGTTTCGATGGTAAAGTAAGCGAGGGCGTAGTCCACCGCGAGGGCGGCGGACTTATCGCCGAGGTAGAGTGGGATGGGGTTGTAGATGCTGCGCACCCCGAGGCCGCACCGCACCGGCAGGCGCATGCCCTTGCGGTCGGTCAGCTCGCCAGTGCCGCCGCAATGGGCGCAGTCGGTGGCGTTTTGCAGCGGGCAGGCGCGGGTGAGCATCAGCGGCATGTGCCCGTAGATGAACGCCCCGGTGGGCAGCCGCACCGCGGGCGGGCCGATGGCGGGCATGCCGGCGGCGGGCAGCTCGGGCTGCAGGGTGAGCCCCGCGAGGCCGAGCCGCTCGTACTCAGCGGCGGCCAGCTGGTTGGTGACATTGAGGCCGAAGCCGCCGTAGAGGGCAAGGCCGGGGGCCTGCTCCCTTGCCAGGGAGATGTGGGCCAGGTTGTTCGCCTCCAGCCCCGCAAAGCCCATGCCCCGGCAGGCCGCGATGCGGCGGGCGGTGTCCGGCTCGACCGGGCCGAACATGGCCCGCGGCAATTCGAGAATCGTGCGGGGGCGCAGGGCTTCCGGCACCGCCTCGGCCTCGGCGATGGGTAGGATGATCCGCTCGAGCCCCGCCAGCAGGGCCTCGTTTTGCGGCAGCTGGGCCGCCGCGGCAAACCGCGCCCAGAGCGACAGCGGCCGGGCGGCGGACGGCGCGGCCTTATGCCCCACCGCGGGCAGGGCCTCGGCGGGCCGCAGCGCCAGCGGGTGGGGCGCGGGGGCCTCCCGCAGCGCCAGCAGCTGGGCGAGCGAATCGCGGCGCAGCTCGTTCCAGACAGAACCCGGCAGGTAGCCGGGCGGGCCGGAAACTTCGACCGTTTCTGCAAAAAAGGGGGTGCCGCCGGTTTTTTCCAGCGCGCGCTGGATGGCGGGCAGCGGGTCGCTGTTGGGCGGCTGGGGCGGCTCGGCCGTCTGGGCGGCGGCGGTGCGGCCCTCAGCGTCCCGCGCGGTGAGACGGACCAGCCCCGCCCCGCCGGGCGCAAATTCCACCGCAAACCGCACCGGCACGGCGGGGCGCTCGCGCCGGTAGAGCCCCCGCAGCCGGGGCAGCGCGGCGCGGCTGGCGGCGGCGTCCTGCCCGGTGCGCACCCCGAACATGGCCCGGCCGGGGGTACCGTCCAGATACGCGGAGGTAAAGCCGGAGCGGGAAAAGGCGTCCTGCAGCAGCTGCGCGTCATACGGCTGGCCGCCGCGGGCGGCGAGGCAGGCGCTGACCGCTCCGGCCACATACTCCGGCCCGCGCAGCCGCCCCTCGATCTTGGCGCTGCAGACCCCCGCCGCGGCGAGGTCGGGCAGGCGGTCGATGACCGAGAGGTCTTTGAGGGAGAGGTGATAATCCCCCTCCGGCGCGCCCGCGGCCGAAAAGGGCAGGCGGCAGCTGCCGGCGCAGCTGCCCCGGTTGCCGCTGCGCCCGCCCAAAAAGGCGCTCATCATGCACTGGCCGGACACCGAGACGCAGAGCGCCCCGTGCACAAAAACTTCCAATTCAATGCCGGTCTGCTGCCGGATATCTTTGATCTCATCGAGGCTGAGCTCCCGCGCGAGGATGGCCCTGGCAAAGCCCATCTTCTCCAGCTGGCGGGCCCCGGCGGCGGTGTGGATGCTCATCTGGGTGGAGCCGTGCAGCGCGAGGGAGGGCGCGATCCGCCGCACCAGCGCGGCGGCGGCGAGGTCCTGCACGATCACCGCGTCGGTCCCGGCCTCGGCGGCGG
>DKVN01000060.1:38980-39180 GCA_002491225.1 Faecalibacterium sp. UBA7177 | reverse complement strand
TACGAGCCCTACGCCCCCAGCGTAGCGTCCCCTGCCGCGCCCGCGGCCCCTGCCGCCGCCGCGCCTGCCCCTGCCGCGGCCCCCGCCGCCGCGCCTGCCGCGCCCGCTGCCGCCCCGGCTGCCGCCGGTGCCGTCACGGTCACCGCCCCGATGCCCGGCAACATTCTGGACACAAAGGTTGCCGCGGGCGCCTCGGTCAA
>DKVN01000060.1:24457-38644 GCA_002491225.1 Faecalibacterium sp. UBA7177 | reverse complement strand
GAGGCCATGAAGATGGAAAACGAGATCGTCGCCCCGCAGGACGGCACGGTTGCCAGCGTCAATGTCAACAAGGGTGACACGGTCAACTCCGGCGATGTGCTGGTGACCCTGAACTGAGCGCTTGTGCTTCGACTGTTTGCGCCGGGGGCGGCAGGGCCTTTGCCCGCCCCGCTTTGCGCCCGGCCGCTGCCTGAAAGAAAAAGACGAGGTGAATGAGATTGGCTAAACCCGTAAAGATCACAGAGGTCGTCCTGCGCGACGCGCACCAGTCTTTGCTGGCCACCCGCATGACGATGGACGAGATGCGCCCCATCCTGCCCGCCATCAACGAGGTCGGGTATTTCTCGGTCGAGTGCTGGGGCGGCGCGACCTTTGATTCCTGCATTCGTTTTCTGGATGAGGACCCGTGGGACCGCCTGCGCATCCTGCGCAGGGAGATGCCCGATACCAAACTGCAGATGCTCTTCCGCGGCCAGAACATGCT
The DNA here is from genome assembly GCA_002491225.1 of Faecalibacterium sp. UBA7177. Taxonomy (GTDB): domain Bacteria; phylum Bacillota; class Clostridia; order Oscillospirales; family Ruminococcaceae; genus UBA7177. The sequence goes on along the minus strand of DKVN01000060.1, from coordinate 38,160 downwards.
GGGCTACCGCCACTATGCCGACGACGCGGTCGAGTATTTTGTGCAAAAGAGCGTTGCCAACGGCATCGACATCCTGCGCATCTTCGACGCGCTGAACGACCCCCGCAACCTTGAAACCGCCATCAAGGCCGCCATCAAGGAAAAAGCCCATGTGCAGGGCTGCATCAGCTATACCTTAAGCCCGGTGCACGACAACGCCTACTTTGCCAAGTACGCCAAGACCCTTGAGGAGATGGGCGCGAACTCGATCTGCATCAAGGATATGGCAGGCCTGCTCACCCCCTACAGCACCTACGAGCTGGTCAAGGCGCTCAAGGAGACCATCTCGATCCCGGTGGACGTGCACAGCCACTACACCTCCGGCCTTGCCTCCATGTCCATCCTCAAGGGCATCGAGGCCGGGGCGGACATCATCGACACCGCCATCAGCCCGCTGGCGCTGGGCACCAGCCACATGCCCACCGAGAGCCTTGTGGCCGCGCTGCAGGGCACCGAGTACGACACCGGGCTGGACCTGAAAAAGCTGAACGTGGTGCGCGAGCACTTTGCCAAGCTGCGCGAAAAGTACATCGCCAACGGCCAGATCAGCCCCAAGATGCTGGGCGTGGACGCCAACACCCTGCTGTATCAGGTGCCGGGCGGCATGCTCTCCAACCTGCTCAAGCAGCTCAAGGACGCGGGCAAGGAGGATCAGCTCGACGCCGTGCTGCAGGAGATCCCCCGCGTGCGCGAGGATTCCGGCTATCCGCCGCTGGTCACCCCCACCAGCCAGATCGTGGGCACCCAGGCGGTGTTCAACGTGATTTTGGGCGAGCGGTACAAGATGGTCACCAAGGAGTTCAAGGGCCTGGTGCACGGCGATTACGGCAAGACCCCCGCGCCGATCAGCCCCGAGTTCACCAAGCGGATCCTCGGCGACGAGCAGCCCATCACCTGCCGCCCGGCCGACCTGCTCGAGCCGGAGGTCGAGAAGATGAAGGCCGAGGCCGCCAAGTATATGATCCAGGAGGAGGACGCGCTCACCTACGCGATGTTCCCGCAGGTGGCCCCCAAGTTCTTTGAGAAACGCAGCGAGAAGCTGGCCGGGGTCGACGGCGACCATGTCGACTACGCGGGCAAGTCCCATCCGGTCTGAGCCGGAAGGCGGCAGCCGCGTCAAAACGGAATACTGAAATAAAACGGCCAGGGCCGCGCCCCCGCAAAAGGGGAGCGCGGCCCTGGCCATTTTTTGCGCAAAATGGGGGATTGCCGCCCGAGGGCGCAGATGACGCAAATCCAATACATTGCCTTTTTATATAAGAGCCGGTGCCCCGCGGCGGGCCGCCGGCTCTTTTGCGTGCGGCCTTTGAAGAAATGAGAAAGGGGTTACAAATTTGCCCCGAGACCTTGCTTTCTGCGCGGGTGTGCAGTATAATATTTCCATTGAAGTGGGTAAAAGTGGGTAAAAGTGGGTAGTTTTCCACCTTTTCCACCGAGTTTTCCACATTCAACAAGGAAAAACCTGCCCTCCCGGTGGAAAACTCCGCCGGTGCCGCAAAAAGCGGCGGGCAGGCAGGGAAGGGGGCGGCCGGGATGCTGATGGGCGAGTACGACTACGCCATCGACGCCAAGGGCCGCTTAAACTTTCCGGCCCGGTTCCGCGAGGAGATGGGCGAGCGGTTCGTGGTTACCCGCTGGCTGGACGGCTGTTTAGTAGCCTTCCCCATGCAGGAGTTTGAGCAGGTGGCCGAGGCCTTTGCCCAAAAGGGCATGGCCAAAAGCCGCGATATCCAGCGGTTTTTGTTCGCGGCGGCCGAGGAGGTCTCGCCGGACAAGCAGGGCCGCATCCTGCTGCCCGCGGTGCTGCGCAAGCACGCGGGGCTGGATAAGGACGTGACCATCATCGGCAACCGCAACCACGCCGAGATCTGGGACACCGCCGCCTGGCGGGCCTACAACGAGCGGCTCGAGACCGACAGCGCCGCCCTGGCCGCCACGATGGAGGAGCTGGAGCTGTAAGAACTGCAAAGGCCCTGCGGGCCCCACAGGCTGCGATTGGCCGCGACCGGCCGCACATCTTGACCGGACAAGCCCGCCTCCGCCTTTACACTGCCACCTCCCACACCGCTGCACCGCAGGAAAGGACGATCCGCCATGGAATTTCATCATCTCCCGGTGCTGCTGGACGAGTGCATCGAGGCGCTGGCCATCCGCCCGGACGGCATCTATCTCGACGGCACGGCGGGCGGGGGCGGGCACTCCTCCGCGATTGCCGCCCGCCTGACCACCGGCCGCCTGATCGCGCTGGATCAGGACCCGGACGCGATCGCGGCGGCGGGGGAGCGGCTGCAGGGGCTGCCGGCTCAGCTGGTTCAGGCGAACTTCCGGGAGACGAAGGCCGTGCTCGAACGGCTGGGCATCCCCGGCCTGAATGGCGCGCTGCTCGACCTGGGCGTCTCCAGCCACCAGCTGGACGACGCCGCGCGGGGCTTCTCCTATCTGGAGGACGCGCCGCTCGATATGCGGATGAGCCAGAGCGGCCCCACCGCGGCCGACCTGGTCAACACCGCCTCGCGGGAGGAGCTCTGCCGCATCCTGCGGGACTACGGCGAGGAGCCCTATGCTTGGAACATCGCGGGGCGGATCACGGCGCGGCGGGAGGCCCAGCCCATCACCACCACCCTGCAATTGGCCGACGTGATCGCGGGCGCGCTGCCCCCCGCGGTGCGGCGCAAGCACAAAAACCCCAGCCGCCGGGCCTTTCAGGCGCTGCGCATCGCGGTGAACGGCGAGCTGGACGCCCTCAGCGAGGGGCTGGACGCCATCTTTGATTGCCTTGTGCCGGGCGGCCGGTTGGCGGTGATCACCTTCCATTCGCTTGAGGACCGGCTGGTCAAGCAGCGGTTCGCGGCCTGGGCCACCGCCTGCACCTGCCCGCCGGAATACCCGGTTTGTGTCTGCGGGGGCAAGGCGAAGGCGAAGCTGGTCAACCGCAAGCCGATCAAGGCCACCGAGGCCGAGCAGCAGGCCAACCGCCGCAGCCGCAGCGCGATGCTTCGGGTGGCGGAAAAATTGTAAAGTCAATGAACTTTACATAAGTTAAATTAAAAAGAGAACGAAAAATCTTTCCGCAAAATGAAGCAAGAATAGATGATATCACGCTTTATTTTATAAAAACGCAGGAAAAGGCAGGTGACAGGCTGTGCAGACGACCGCATATGATCTCTCGCTGTTCGAGAGCAAAGGCGAGCCCAAAAAGCCGCGGGTGCGGGTGGCCCAGGGCGGCGCGCTGCGCACTGCGCAGCTCATGAAGAACCTGCGCCTCTTTGCGGGGGTCACCCTGCTGCTGATGCTGGTGGTCTGCTACCTGTACAGCCAGGCGGTCATCACCGAGCTGACCACCGACCTGCAGCGCACCCAGCGCCAGCTTGTCGCGGCCCAGAGCGAGTACGACTACCTCTCCAGCCAGATGGACAGCAAGACCAGCCTGAAAAACGTGGCCGAGATCGCCACCAGCCAGCTTGGCCTGATGAAGATGGACAAGAGCCAGATCACCTATGTCAGCCTTGAGCAGGAGAGCGTGATCACCCGGCCCGAGTCCGGCTTCCGCCGCTGGCTGGATGCGATCGGGGCCGGGCTGCTCAGCGCGGCGGATTATCTCAACCCGTAAGGCAGCCGCCCGGTGAGCTGCTTGCCGCGCACTGCCGCCTGCCGCAAGGCCCCATCTGCCCAGTCCTGAACATCCCGATGCAGAGCCTCTGACCCGCCCTGTGGATCAGAGGTTCTCCAATATCCGCGGGGCTGTCCGCCGCCGGCCCGGCCCAGTCTCATCCGGCCCGCCGCCCGTCCGGCCCATCGAACCCCCATCCCACCCGAAAGGAGCGCTGCCCCATGGCGAACCCCAAGGCAAAACCGCAGCCCGCCCGCCGCCCGGCCCACAGCGCCGAGGCGGTGCCGAAGGGGCTGTGGTGGCGCAGCGTTTTCATGCTGGTCGTCTTTCTGGCGGGCGGGTTCGGGTACCTGATCTACCAGCTGTACGGCCTGCAGGTGCGGGATTTTGAGACCTACCGTTCCCGCGCGGCCGCCCAGCAGATGAAGGACACGGTTTTGCAGCCCGCCCGCGGCGAGATCTACGACGAGGAGGGCCGGGTGCTGGCCAAGAGCACCATCGTCTGGACCGTCACCGCCGACCCCAGCCAGTTCACCCCCGACCCGGTGACAGGGGAGGGCGAGGAGGCTGAGGCCAACTCGGCCGTGCAGCAGCAGCGGCTGCTGTACAAGATCCAGGCGGTCAGCGGCGAGCTGGCCGAGCTGCTGAATCTGGATTACGAGGAGGTCTACGCCAAACTCTCGGACACCGACAGCCAGTATAAGGAGCTGGCCCGCCAGGTGGACAAGCCGGTGGCCGACGCGGTGCGGGAGTACGCCGCCGAGGTGGACGCCCCGATCTCGGTGGTGCAGAGCACCAAACGCGAGTACCCCTACGGTGCGTTTATGGCCAGCGTGCTGGGCTTTTGCAACGCGGATGGGGACGGCTTTTACGGGCTGGAAAAATCCTACGATGAGGTGCTGTCCGGCACGCCGGGCCGCACCCTGACCCTGCGCAACGCCCTGGGCAACGAGGTGGCCGGAGAGAACGACCAGACCTACCCCGCAATCGACGGCGGCAATCTGGTGCTCACCCTCAATGTGGACATCCAGTCGGTGGCCGAAAAGTACCTTGAGGCCGCCGTCAAGACCCACAATGTCGGCCAGCGCGGCCTCGCGATGGTGATGGATGTCAACACCGGGGCGATCCTGGCCATGGCCATCAAGCCGGATTTTGACCCCAACGACCCCTACACCATCTACGACCCCACCCTCGCCGCCCAGCTGGAGGAGGTCGAGAGCGACGAGGAGTACACCCAGCTGCAGGGCCAGCTGCGCGAGACCCAGTGGAAGAACAAGGCCATCACCGACCTGTACTTTCCCGGCTCGGTCTTTAAGCTCATCACCACCGCCGCGGCGCTCGACTCGGGCGTCTGCGCCGCCGACACCCATTTCAACTGCTCCGGCAGGTTTCAGGTGCTGGACCGGGAGTACAGCTGCGCCGGAACCCTCACCCGCACCACCACCGCCCACGGCTGGCAGGATATGGCCACCGGCCTGCGCAACAGCTGCAACAGCTACTATATCCAGGTGGGCCAGGCGCTGGGGGCCCAGAAGTTCTACGACTATTTCAATGCCTTCGGCTTTACCGAGCCCACCGGCATCGACCTGCCCAGCGAGCAGCGCAGCACCCTTTACTATGATGCCGAAAACCTGCGCCCGGTCGAGCTGGCCAGCTCCAGCTTTGGTCAGGCGCAAAAGGTCACTCCACTGCAGATGCTCACCGCGGCCTGCGCCGTGGTCAACGGCGGCTACCTCGTGCAGCCCCATGTGGTGGACCACATCGAGGACGCCGACGGCAATGTCATCGAGGAGATCGCCCCTACCGTCAAACGGCAGGTGATCAGCGAGGAGGTCAGCGCCACGATCCGGGGCATGATGCAGGGCATCGTGGACAACGGCGCGGACGGCGCGCCCGGCCGCAACGCCTATGTGGCGGGCTACAGCATCGGCGGAAAATCCGGCACAAGCGAAAAGCTGGACGAGCCGAAGCTTGAAGAGGGCGGCTACCAGGTGGCCTCCAGCTTTTTGGGGGTGCTGCCGATCAACGACCCGCAGATCGCCATCCTGGTCATCCTGGACGAGCCGCACAGCGGCGAAAACTACGGCTCGCTGGTCTCGGCCCCGGTGGTGGGCAACATCATCAGCGAGATCGCGCCGATCCTCGGCATCGAGACCGACCCCGCCACCCAGGTCACCGGCAGCGTCAGGGTGCCCAATGTGGTCGAGGCCGAGTGGAGCATGGCCCAGGTCGACCTGAACAAGAACGGCCTCAGCCACCGGCTGGTGGGCGGGGACGGCAGCGTCCTGCACCAGTACCCCGCCGCGGGCGAGAGCGTCCCCGCCGGATGCACCGTCTACCTGTACACCGAGGCGGAGGAGGACACCATGACCATCGTGCCCGGCGTGGTGGGCAAGGACGCGAGCTTCGCGGCCCAGATGCTGGAATCGGCCAGCCTCAATGTCCAGTACACCGGCCCGCAGACCGGCACGGTCACCGCCCAGAGCATCGCCGAAGGGGAGGAGCGTCCCTTGGGCAGCATCGTGACCCTGACCGTCGTGGACGAGAACACGCCGGAGTGAGGCCGCGCGCAGCCATTTTCGCGGCCGCTCCCGCGCCAGCCGCGCACCCACCCCCGCGCCAAAACCCCGCGGCGGCCCCGCGCCGGCTGGATAAACGGCGGTTTTCGCGCATATTCATCCTAACAGAGGGCAGCGCGCGGGCAGGGTCCGCCGCAGCCCGACGGGCGATTTTCAAAAGACCAAAAGGAGGCGTTTTCCATGCAGCCGATCCCCGCAAACCAGCTTTTGGCCGGGCTCTTCCCGGCCGGGCGGGAGCTGATCTCCAAGGTCACCACCGACAGCCGCAGGCTCACCCCCGGCTGTGTCTTTGTCTGCTTTGCAGGCCAGCATTTTGACGGCCACGACTTTGCGGCCGAGGCGCTGCGGCAGGGGGCCGCCTATGTGGTGGTCGAGCATCCGGTCGAGGGGCTGCCCGCGGAGCGCACCGTGCTCTGCCAAAGCAGCCACCGGGCAATGGTGCGCATGGCCTCCAACTACCGCACCCTCTTTTCGGCCAAGCTGATTGGTGTGACCGGCAGCGTCGGCAAAACCACCACCAAGGAGTTCTGCTACGCCGCCCTCTCGGCCTTTGGCGAGACGATAAAAACCGAGGGCAACCAGAACAACGAGATCGGCCTGCCCAACACCCTCTTCCGGCTTGCCGACACCACCGAGTACGGGGTGGTGGAGATGGGCATGAGCGCTCTGGGCGAGATCGAGCGGCTCTCCCGCGCGGCGCGGCCCGCGGCGGGCATCATCACCGGCATCGGGGTGGCCCACCTTGAGCAGCTGGGCAGCCGCGAGAATATCCTCAAAGCAAAGTTAGAGATCTGCGCCGGCCTGCCGGACGGCGCGCCGCTGGTGCTCAAGGCGGACGACGAGTACCTGCCCTGCGCCAGCCTGCCCAGCCGCCTGCGGCCGGTCTGGTTTGGCATCGACAGCCCCCTGTCCCAGGTGCGGGCGGCGGACATCCGGCCGGACGAGGCGGGCCAGGCCTTTACGATCGAGGATGAGGCGTATGGCAGCTTCAAGGCGTATATCCCGGCCATCGGGCGGCACAACATCTACGACGCCCTCGCCGCCTACACCGCCGTCACCCGGCTGGGGCTCGACCCCGCCCGCGCCGCCGCGGCCCTTGCCGACTACCGGACCACCGGCCTGCGCCAGCACATCGTGCACCACAACGGGGTCACCGTGATCGAGGACTGCTATAACGCCAACCCGGACAGCATGCGGGCCGCGCTGGAGATGTTTGCCGCGTTCCCGGCCAAGCGCCGCTTTGTGCTGATGGGAGATATGCTCTCGCTGGGCCCCATCACCGAGCAGGCCCACGAGGAGGCCGGCGCGCTGGCCGCCCGCTGCGGGGTGGATTACCTCATCGCCTACGGCCCGGCCGCCCGGCGCGCAGCGGTGACCGCGGCGGCCAAGGGCATCAAGGCCATGCACTTTGAGACCCCCGAGGATGCCGCCGAGGCTCTGAGCACCCGGCTGGCCCCCGGCGACGCGCTGCTGGCCAAGGGCAGCCGCGATATGGCACTGGAAAATATCCTCAAATTGTATTATGATGGAGAGGCGGGCAAAGCCTGAGCACACAGCAACCCACAAACGGCCCCCGCACCCCGCGTTTTTGAAGCGGTTTGCGCAGATCCTGACACCACCACACGAGAGAGGAATGGTCCCATCATGGCAAGTTACGCCCTCATCCTCGCGGCGATTGCCGCCTTTGCCATCTCCGCGGCCTCCGGGTGCTTTATCGTGCCCTTTTTGCGACGGCTGCACTTTGGCCAGACCATCCGGGAGTCCGGCCCCACCTGGCACAAGAAAAAGCAGGGTACCCCCACGATGGGCGGGTTCTGCTTTATCCTGGGCAGCACGCTGGGGGTGGGCTTTGCCTGGTTCTCGCTGATGTTCAACCTGCCCGAGGTGCTCGAGGGCAGCTCGGGGCTGAACATGCTGCTCTGCATGGCTACCGCCTTTGCCTTTGGGCTGGTGGGCTTTCTGGACGATTTTGTCAAGGTGGCCCTCAAGCGCAACCTCGGGCTGCGGGCCTGGCAAAAGCTGGTGATGCAGCTGCTGATCGCCACCTGCTTTCTGGTGGGGCTCAAGGTCACCGGCAGCTTTACCACCCTCATCATCCTGCCCTTTTTCGGCGCGGTGGATTTTGGCCCCCTCTACTACCCGCTGGCTATCCTGCTCATCATTTTTATGGTCAACGCGGTCAACCTCACCGACGGCATCGACGGCCTTGCCACCAGCGTCACCTTTGTGGTCATGCTGGGGTATATGATCCTGACCAGCTTTTTGGGCTTTTACCACCTCAGCCTCTACGCCAGCGCCCTCGCCGCGGCCTGCGCGGGCTTTTTGATCTGGAACTTCTACCCGGCCAAAACCTTTATGGGGGACACCGGCAGTATGTTTTTGGGCGGGGCGGTCACCGCGATGGCCTTCTGCATGGGCCGGCCGGAGCTGCTGCTCTTTATGGGCTTTGTCTATATCTGCGAGGCGGGCAGCGTGGTGATCCAGCGCATTTACTATAAGGTCACCCACGGCAAGCGCATCTTCAAGATGACCCCCATCCACCACTCCTTCGAGCTCTCGGGCTGGAGCGAGGTGCGCATCGACTTTACCTTTGCCTTTGTGGCGCTGGTGTTTGTGCTGCTGGGCATCCTCTTTGTCTATGTCAACTGAGGCCCCTGCCCGCACAACCCCCTCAAAACGATCGTAAGCGGCCCGGCGCGGCAGCTTTTCCGCCGCGCCGGGCGTATCTGTAAAAATAATGTCTGCGAGAAAGGAGGGCCTGCCGCATGGCCTCTGCACCCCACGCCGCGCCGCGGCATGCCCCCGCCCGCCCGGCCCAGCAAACCGCGCCGCTGCTGCCCAGCCGCCCCTCCTTTTTTTACCATAAGATGGGGCGGCTGAACACCGGCGCGGTGATCACTCTGATCATCCTGCAGGTGTTCGGGCTGGTGATGCTCTTCAGCGCCAGCTACGCCACCGGCTACTACCGCTTTGACGACAGCTACCACTTCATCCGCCCGCAGGCGCTCTACGCCTGCGTCGGCATCGCGGTGATGTTTTTCGTCTCCTGCGTGGATTATCACTGGATGCGCAGGTGGTATCTGGCGCTGTATGTCGTCACCCTGGTGCTGCTGGTGGTGGTGCTGTTTATGCCGCCCATCCATAACCACCGGCGCTGGATCAACATCAAGGGCCTGCCCACCGTGCAGGTGTCCGAGATCGCCAAGTTCAGCATGATCCTCACCGAGGCCCATCTGATGGACCGTCACCGCACCCGCCTGGGCACCTTCCGGTACGGGGTGCTGATGCCGGTGCTGGCGGCGGTGCCCTTTTGGGCGATCATCCTGCCCGAGACCCACTACTCCGCCATCATCCTGATGGGCTTCATCCTCGTTACCATGATGTGGGCGGGGGGCACTGGCATCGGCTGGTTCGGCATCGGGGTCGGCGCAATGGGCGCGGGGGTCTGGCTGCTGCTGACCACCGGCCGCAGCTATATCGAGGACCGCTTCGCCATCCTCAGCGACCCCTTTGCCGATGTGCTGGGCAGCACCATGCAGACCGCTCAAAGCCTCTACGCGGTGGGCAGCGGCGGCTGGTTCGGGCTGGGCATCGGGCAGGGGCTGCAAAAGCACCTCTGGCTGCCCGAGGCCACCAACGACTTTATCTTCTCGATCCTCTGCGAGGAGCTCGGCTTTGTGGGAGCGGTGATCTGCATCGGGCTGTTTGCCGCCCTGATCGTGCAGGGGGTGTTCATCGCCCTGCGCGCGCCCGACCGGTTCGGCATGCTGCTGGCCATCGGCATCACCGCCCAAATCGGCTGGCAGGTGCTGTTCAACATCGCGGTGGTCACCAACACGGTGCCCAACACCGGCATCAGCCTGCCCTTCTTTTCCTCGGGCGGCACCAGTTTGCTGATGCTGCTGGCCCAGATGGGGGTGCTGTTCAGCGTGGGCCGGGCGGGCAATGCCGAGCGGCAGAACAGGGCGGAGCAGGCCGCCCAGGCCGCCCAGCAGCGGCAGGAAGAAGCGCCGCGGCAGCCGTAACGGCAAAGGGCAAAATCAGCAACCCGGCGTACAAAATCGGGCAAAAGGAGAAATGAGCATGCGCGTACTCATCGCGGCGGGCGGGACCGCCGGCCACATCAACCCGGCGCTGGCCATTGCCGGGGCGCTCAAGAGCGCCTGCCCCGAGGCCGAAATTCATTTTGCGGGCCGGCAGAAGGGGATGGAATACGGCCTGGTGACCAAAGCGGGCTATCCCTTCCATCACATCGAGGTCAACGGCATCCAGCGCAAACTGACCCCCAAAAACATCCTGCGGGACATCGAGGCCCTCTGGCATCTGGCCCTCTCCGGCCCGCGGGCCCGAGCCATGCTGCGCCAGCTGCAGCCGGATCTGGTGATCGGCTGCGGCGGATATGTCAGCGGGCCGGTGGTGCGCTGTGCGGCCAAAATGGGCATCAAAACGGCCATCCACGAGCAGAACGCCTTCCCCGGCGTGACCAACAAGCTGCTGGCCCCGGATGTGGATGTCGTGTTTGCCGCCGTGCCCGCCGCGGTGGAAAAGCTCGGCGCGCCGGACAAAACCCTCGTGGTGGGCAACCCGGTGCGGCCCGAGATCTTTGCGCAGGACCGGGCCGCCGCCCGCGCGGCGCTCGACGCCGGGGAGCGCACCGTGCTGCTCAGCTTCGGCGGCAGCCTCGGCGCGCGGCGGATCAACGAATTGGTGGCCGACCTCGCCGCCTGGGAGCAGAAGCAGGAGAAAAACATCCTGCACATCCACGCCACCGGCAGCCGCGGGGTGCCCTTGTTTGAAAAGCTGGCCGCCGAAAAGGGGGTCACGGTGGGGCAGAGCCTTGTGGTGCGGGAGTACATCGAGGATATGCCTCAGATGCTGGCCGCGGCGGATCTCGTGATCAGCCGGGCCGGTGCGCTGACCCTGGCCGAGCTGGAGGCGGCGGGCCGGGCCGCGATCCTGATCCCGAGCCCCAATGTGGCCGAAAACCACCAGTACTACAACGCGCTCGAGCTGCAAAAGGCCGGGGCCGCGGTGGTGATCGAGGAAAAGGAGCTCACCGCCGAGCGGCTGATCGGGACGGTCGAGCGGCTGACGGCCGACCGGGCAAGCCTTGCCTCGATGGGCAAGCTGGCCCGCGCGCTGGCCGAGCCCAAAAGCCTTGAGAAGATCACCGATCGGTTGTTGGAACTGACCGGCCAGACCGGCCGCAAAGAGGCTTGACCGGGGCCGCCGGGCCGCGGAGCGTCGGCTGATTTGGGCCGACTGCGAATATTGAGGAGAAAGGGGGGCGAGTATGGCAGACCGCCGTGTCAGGGGGCAGACCCCCACCACCCGGGAGCGCGGCAGCCGCGCCCCCCGGCCGGAGAGCCCTGAACTGTTTGACCAGACGCTTCAGCCCATCCCGCGCCCCTCTCAGCGGCGGGGCGACCGCTCGCAGCCGGTGGTCCTGCCGGTGGGGGACCCGCTCACCCGGCAGGCGGGCGGGCCGCGCCCCGCGGGACAAGCTCCGCGCTCATCCCAGCGCGGCCGCCCCGCGCAGCAGTCCCGCACCGGTCAACCCCGCCGCGCGGGCCCGCCGCCCGCACCGCACCAGCCCACCCAACATCAGCCCGCCCCGCCGCAGGACAGCCGCGGTCTGCGCCGCCGGATGACCCGCGGCGAGATGCGCCGCCGTCGCCGCCGCAGGCGGATCATCGCCTTTGCGCTGCTGCTGGCGCTGGTGGCGCTGGGGGTGGCCCTCTCGGTGACTGTGCTGTTTAAGGTGGAGGGCTTCCGGCTCGAGGGCCCGGAAAAGGGCACCGAGCCGGATACCGGCATCTACACCGAGGATGCCATCCTCGCGGCCCTCAATGTGCCGCTGGGGGAGAACATCTTCCAGTTTTCCCTTGCCGAAAAGGAGCAGGCAATGGCCGCCGCCCTGCCCTACCTTGAGACGATCCAGGTGCGGCGCAGCCTGCCCGGCACGGTGGTGGTGCGGGTGACCCCCGCCGTCGAGCGGTACGCGATCGGCTGCGCGGGGGGCTGGGCGGTGCTCAGCGGCCGCTTCAAGGTGCTGCAGGTCGCGCCAAACGCGCCGGAGGGCCTGGTGCAGATCACCGGGGCCGAGGCGCTCGACCCGGTGGCCGGGTTCCCGCTGGCGATTTTGGAGGACACAATGGATGCCGCCGTGGGGGATGCCGCCGTGGACGCCGCCACAGCGGGCACGGCCGGTTCGGCTGGTTCCAGTTCCGCCCCCTCCTCCGAGAGCGGCGAGGGCGAAGAGGCCGAACAGCCCTGGCTTGAGGCGGTGACCGAGGTGTTGAACAGCCTCGAGGCCTGCGGCCTCTCGGGGGAGGTCACCAGCCTTGAACTGGGCGGGCTGACCGAGATCTCCTTTGTCTATCAGGGCCGGGTGCGGGTGCTTCTGGGCACGGCCAACAACCTGGAGTACAAGCTCGAATGGGCCTCCCGCCTGCTGAAAAACGAAAACGGCGAGGGCCTGCTTGAAACCGACAAAGGCCGGCTGGATATCAGCCACCTGCGGTCGGACGGCAGCATCCAGCCGGTATTCAGCCCCGGCGCGCTGGATGGGTGAGCGGCGGCCGCGCCCTCTTGCGCTTTGCACGGCAATATGCTAAAGTGGTAAAGGAGAAAAGGGCCGGGTAAGCGACAGCAGGCCCCCGCCGCAGGAGGGAAGAGGATGCCAGAAAAACACGGGATCAAGACCCCCGCCACCGATGAACTGTTCCGCGCGGTTCTCGCGCTGGAAACGATGGACGACTGCTACGCCTTTTTTGAGGACCTCTGCACCATGAAGGAGCTGGCCGACATGGCCCAGCGGCTCACCGCCGCCCGCATGCTGCTGCAGGGTAACACCTACGAGCAGATCGTCAAAAGCGTCGAGATCAGCACCGCCACCATCAGCCGGATCAACCGCTGCATCCAGTACGGCGCGGGCGGCTACGAGCGGGTGCTCGGGCGCATCGCGGCCAAAGCCGGGGAGTAAGCGGCGCGGGGGTGCCCCTCACCCTTTGCCGCTTTTGCTGCCGCTTTTGCGCATGCAGAACCGGAATATGCAAAAAACCTGTTATTTTATGCGCGGGCTCTGCCGTCTGGCGGGGCCCGCGCTTTCCTGTACAGCGCATTTCTCCGGGCTCTTTGGAGCGCGCTGTCCGGCAAACTGGGACAGCTGTTCCCGCCTTGCAGCCGTTCCTTGGCATATTGCAGCGAAAAAACAGTCGTTTCTTGTGCGGAACGCCTAAAACGGGCGGTTTGCCTGCGGACAAACTATGTGAATTTAGTACATTGCATCACAGCACATAAAATACTATAATTTTTAGCAACGTGCTGTTGTCTGTTTTTGGGGCAGACATATCCCGTCACAGGGCGGGGTGCGCGGCACGAGTAATAGGAGGGAAAAGTATGAAAAAGTTTCTGTGCCTTGTGCTGGCTCTGGCTTTGGCTTTGAGCCTCGCGGCCTGCGGCGGCTCGGCTTC
>DKVN01000060.1:697-24140 GCA_002491225.1 Faecalibacterium sp. UBA7177 | reverse complement strand
CGCGGAAAACGCGGGTGACGGCGCCGCTTCCGGCGCCGCGATCAAGATCGGCGGCATCGGCCCCATCACCGGCGGCGCGGCTGTTTACGGCCTTGCCGTGCAGCACGGTGCCGAGCTGGCGGTCAAGGAGATCAACGCCCAGGGCGGCATCCAGTTCGAGTTCAACTTCCAGGACGACGAGCATGATGCCGAGAAGGCCATCAATGCCTACAACACCCTGAAGGACTGGGGTATGCAGGTGCTGATGGGCACCGTGACCAGCACCCCCTGCATCGCGGTCGTGGCCGAGAGCTCGGCCGACAACATCTTCCAGCTGACCCCGTCCGGCTCGGCAGAGGACTGCATCGTTCCGGACAACGCCTTCCGCGTCTGCTTCTCGGATCCCGAGCAGGGCACCCTCTCGGCCGACTATATCGCCGACAACGCCCTGGCCTCCAAGATCGCCATCATCTATGACAGCTCGGACGCCTACTCCTCCGGTATCCGCGACGCCTTTGTCGCTGAGGCCGGGGCCAAGGGCCTCGAGGTCGTCTCGGACGAGGCCTTCACCGCCGACAGCAAGACCGACTTCAGCGTGCAGGTGCAGAAGGCGAAGGACGCCGGCGCCGAGCTGGTCTTCCTGCCCATCTACTACAACGAGGCCGCGCTGATCCTCACCACCGCCAAGAGCCAGGACTATTCGCCCATCTTCTTCGGCTGCGACGGTCTGGACGGTCTGGTGGCCGTGGAAAACTTCGACACCAGCCTGGCCGAGGGCGTCATGCTGATGACCCCCTTCACCGCCGCGGGTACCGATGAGAAGACGGTTGCCTTTGTCAACAGCTTCAAGGAGGCCTACGGCGAGGATCCCAACCAGTTTGCCGCCGACGCCTACGACGCCATCTACGCCATCAAGGCCGCCTGCGAGCAAGCTGGCGTCACCGCTGAGATGGACGCTTCCGCCATCTGCGACGCGCTCAAGGGCGCGTTCACCCAGATCAAGGTGGACGGCCTCACCGGCAGCGGCATCACCTGGGACGCCTCCGGCGCGCCCACCAAGACCCCTGCTGTCTATGTCATCAAGGACGGCGTCTACGTGGCCGCCTGACCCTGTAAAGCAGGTTTGAGGAGAAGGCTGTCGGTGTTTTCCGGCAGCCTTCTTTTCCAAATTCTGCCCTCTGAGGGGCAAAAACAGGCCTTTTTACCGTTTTTGGGCCAATTTCTGCCCAGGGGCGATTGTGAGAACCCAGGAACTGTGATACAATAATTAAATTGTCCTGCCTGCATGGCAGTGAGGAGAGTCAGTGAGCCGAAAACAGGCTCAAAAGGGGAAATGACAAGGCGGCGGCTGTCGGCATTGCCCGGGCAAAATGTCCGGGCAATGCCAGCGGCAAAGGGCCGCCCGTAAGGGGCGTTGTTGCATGCAGTTTTTATCCTATCTGTTCAATGGGGTCAGCCTCGGCAGCATTTATGCGGTCATTGCGCTGGGCTATACGATGGTATACGGCATTGCCCGTATGCTCAACTTTGCGCACGGCGACATCATCATGGTGGGCGGCTATGTGGCCTTTATCGCGCTCACCGAGCTTGGCCTGCCCGCCATGCTCTCGGTGCTGCTGGCCATGCTGGTCTGCACCATTCTGGGCATCACCATCGAGCGGCTGGCCTACCGGCCGCTGCGCGCCGCGCCCAGCCTGGCGGTGCTCATCACCGCCATCGGGGTCAGCTATCTGTTGCAGAACCTGGCGCTGCTCATCTGGGGCTCGGCTCCCAAGGCGTTTACCTCGGTGGTCACCCTCGAGCCGCTGCGCCTGTTTGGCGGCCAGCTGGTCATCAGCGGCGAGACGGTGGTCAGCATCCTGGTCTCGGCGGTCATCATGGTGGTGCTCAACCTGTTTGTCACCAAAACCAGGGTGGGCCACGCCATGCAGGCCGTCTCGGAGGACCGGGGCGCGGCCCAGCTGATGGGCATCAACGTCAACGGCACCATCACCCTCACCTTCGCCATCGGCTCGGGGCTGGCGGCGGTGGCCGGGGTGCTGCTCTGCTCGGCCTATCCCTCGCTGCAGCCCACCACCGGCGCGATGCCCGGCATCAAGGCCTTTACCGCGGCGGTGTTCGGCGGCATCGGGTCGATCCCCGGGGCCATGGTGGGCGGGGTGCTGCTGGGCATCATCGAGATCCTCAGCAAGGCCTACATCTCCACCCAGCTGGCCGACGCCATCGTCTTTGCCGTGCTGATCGTGGTGCTGCTGGTGCGGCCCACCGGTCTCTTGGGCAAAAAGACCAATGAGAAAGTGTGAGGTGGCCGGGATGCAACGTTTGAACAAGATGGATCGGTCCTTCCGGTCCAACCTCATCACCTACGGCATGGTGGTTGTGGCCTACCTGCTGGTCGAGCTGGCCATGGGGGCCGGGCTGATCTCCAACTCGCTGCAGGGCCAGCTGGTGCCCATCTGCACCTATGTGGTGCTGGCCATCTCGCTCAACCTCACGGTGGGCGTCTCGGGTGAGCTCAGCCTCGGCCACGCCGGGTTTATGAGCGTCGGGGCCTTTTTCGGCAGCGTGCTCTGGCTGGGCCTCAGCGGGTCGGTGCCCGGCTGGCTGGGCCTTATCATCTGCATGCTGGTGGGCGGCGTGATGGCGGGCGTCTTCGGGCTGCTGATCGGCATCCCGGTGCTGCGCCTGCAGGGCGACTACCTCGCCATCGTCACCCTCGCCTTTGGCGAGATCATCAAGAATATCTTCAACGCCATCTACCTCGGGGTGGATTCCAGCGGCCTGCATTTTTCCATGAAGGACGCCAGCTCGATGGGCCTCGCGGAGGACGGCAAGGTGCTGATCAACGGGGCCATCGGCATCACCGGCATCACCAAGGTCTCCAGCTTTACCGCCGGGGTGCTGCTGGTGCTGGTCACCCTGTTTGTGGTGCTCAACCTCATCAACTCCCGCGCCGGGCGGGCCATCATGGCCATCCGGGACAACCGCATCGCGGCCGAGGCCACCGGCCTCAATGTCACCAAGTACAAGCTGATGGCCTTTATCACCTCAGCGGTCTTCGCGGGCATGGCCGGGGTGCTCTACGCGCTCAATATGTCCACCGTGGTGGCCAAAAAGTTCGATTATAACATGTCGATCCTGGTGCTGGTTTTTGTGGTGTTGGGCGGCATGGGCAACATCCGCGGCTCGATCATCGCGGCGGCGGTGCTCACCGTCCTGCCCGAGCTGCTGCGCTCGGTGGCGGACTACCGCATGCTGGTCTACGCGGTGCTGCTGATCCTGATGATGATCTTTACCCAAAGCCCCCAGATGGCCGGGCTGCGCCAGCGGCTGCTTGCGCCGCTGCACCGCGGCAGCAGGGGGCAAAGCGCCAAACAGGGGGAGGTGTGAGCGATGGCATTGCTGGAAGTCAAGGACCTCGGCATCGTGTTCGGCGGCCTGCAGGCGGTGTCCAAGCTGAACCTCACGATCGAAAAAGGGCATCTCTACGGCCTCATCGGCCCCAACGGCGCGGGCAAGACCACCGTGTTCAATATGCTCACCGGCGTCTACCGACCCACCGAGGGCTCGATCACCCTCGACGGCAAAAACATCACCGGCCAGCGCCCCGCCCACATCTGCCAGGAGGGCATCGCCCGCACCTTCCAGAACATTCGCCTGTTTCAGGATCTCACGGTGCTGGACAATGTCAAGGTGGGGCTGCACAACCAGATCCGCTACCCGATGTGGAGCGGCGTTTTGCGGCTGCCCAGCTACCGCGCGGCCGAGCGGAGGATGAACGAGCGGGCGATGGAGCTGCTCAAAATTTTTGACCTGGACGGCGAGGCCGCCCTCAAGGCCTCCAGCCTGCCCTACGGCAAGCAGCGCAAGCTCGAGATCGCCCGCGCCCTCGCCACCGACCCCAAGCTGCTGCTGCTGGACGAGCCCGCCGCCGGCATGAACCCGAACGAGACCGCCGAGCTGATGAACACCATCAAGGCGGTGCGGGAAAAATTCGGCATTGCCATCCTGCTCATCGAGCACGATATGGGCTTTGTCATGGGCATCTGCGAGCAGATCACCGTGCTGGACTACGGCCGGGTGATCGCCGCGGGCACCGGCGAGGAGATCCGCAACGACCCCAAGGTCATCGCGGCCTATCTGGGAGGGGACTGATATGGGAGAAATGCTTTCGGTCAAGGGGATCAATGTCTTTTACGGCTCGATCCACGCCATCAAGGAGGTCACCTTCCAGGTCAACGAGGGCGAGATCGTCACCCTCATCGGGGCCAACGGCGCGGGCAAAACCACCACTATGCACGCCATCTCGGGCCTGATGCGGCCCAAAACCGGCGAGATCACCTTTATGGGCCAGCCCATCCACACGATGGAGGCCCACAAGATCATCCGGCTGGGCCTTGCCCAGGTGCCGGAGGGACGGCGGGTGTTCAGCCAGCTGACCGTGCAGGAAAACCTCGAGATGGGCGCCTACATCCGCAAGGACGGCAAGGAGGCCATCGCGCGGGATTACGAGATGGTGTTCGAGCTGCTGCCCCGCCTCAAGGAGCGCCGCCGCCAGCAGGCGGGCACCCTCTCGGGCGGCGAGCAGCAGATGTTGGCCATCGGCCGCGCGCTGATGTGCAAGCCCCGGATGCTGCTGCTGGACGAGCCCTCGATGGGCCTGTCCCCGCTGCTGGTCAAGGAGATCTTCCACATCATTGAGAACGTAAAAAAGGACGGCGTCACGGTACTTTTGGTCGAGCAGAACGCCAAGATGGCCCTCGAGATCGCCGACCGCGCCTATGTGCTCGAGACCGGCCGGATCACGATGGAGGGCCCCGCCGCCGACCTGATGGCGCGGGACGAGGTGCGCAAGGCGTACCTGGGCGGCTAAGGAGGGCAGTGTCATGCGCAACCACGAGGTCACCACATCCCACCCGCTGCTGGACGAGCGCGGCCTGCTCATCGAGCCGGGCTGGGCCAAAGGGCTGCTCTGGCAGTACGACCGCGCCAAAATTCGCGCCCCCCGCTTTCGCATCAAGGAGTGGGACTACTATCTTGTGCTGAGCGAGACCTTCGCCGTGGCCTTTACCATCTCGGACGACGGCTACATCGGCCTGCAAAGCGCCTCCTTCCTCGATTTTACCGCCCCGCGCGAGCACACCGAGACCATCCTCGACCCCTTCCCGATGGGCAAGCTCGGCCTGCCCGCCGATTCCTCCTCCGGCCGCACCGCCTACGAAAAACCGGGGCGGCTCAAGATGGAGTTCACCGCGGGCGGGGGAACGCGGCATCTTTTCTGCGATTTCAAGCGGTTTGACGGGGACAAGGACCTCGTCTGC
The DNA here is from genome assembly GCA_002491225.1 of Faecalibacterium sp. UBA7177. GTDB lineage: Bacteria > Bacillota > Clostridia > Oscillospirales > Ruminococcaceae > UBA7177. The sequence goes on along the minus strand of DKVN01000060.1, from coordinate 18,840 downwards.
GACATCACCCTGCGCCAGCCCCCGATGGACACGATGGTCATCGCCACCCCCTGGGCCGAACAGCCCACCCGCTTTTACTACAACCAGAAGATCAACTGCATGCGGGCCAGCGGCACGGTGGTCTACGGCGGCAAAACCTACACCTTCGACCCCGCTACCGACTTTGGCACCCTCGACTGGGGCCGCGGCGTCTGGACCTATGACAACACCTGGTACTGGGGCAGCGGCAACGGGGTGGTGGAGGGCAAGCCCTTCGGCTTCAACATCGGGTATGGATTTTCCGACCGCAGCAGCGCCACCGAGAACATCCTCTTTTACGATGGCAAGGCGCACAAGCTGGACGACATCACCTTCCACATCCCGCTCGACAGCTACACCAAGCCCTGGCAGTTTACTTCGTCGGACGGGCGGTTTGAGATGGACTTTGTGCCCATTCTCGACCGCTGCGCCAAGATCGACGTCAAGCTGATCTGCACAGATCAGCACCAGGTCTTTGGCCGGATGAGCGGCAGAGCGGTGCTGGACGACGGCAGAACGCTCACGATCAAAGATCTTGTCTGCTTTGCCGAAAAGGTCCACAACCGGTACTGAGCGGAAAAAAGGGCAGGGGAGAGCACACGGACGGAAGGCAGTTCGGCAGCGGCTGACATTCCGGCACATTTCAGACGACCCGGCATATAGTAAGGGTGCTGTTACCCTAAGGCGACCTGCGCAAAGCCGCCCCGGCGGCCCTGCGCGGGATTGCCCGAAAAAACGATTGCTGGAGGGAATGTCTTATGTCTATGCCGACCATCTGTGTCCAGAACAACCCCGTGCCGATGTGCCAGGCCGTCACCGACCTGATCGAGAGCATCGCGCTGGAGGAGACCGCCCTGAGCCACATCCTCAACGCCGAGGGCGAGCACCTGCAGCGTGTGATCGGGATGGAGGACGCCGACTTCTGCAAGCTGATCGAGGCGAACGAGTCGGTGTCCGGGGTCATCGCGGCGGTCAGCGACCTTGAGGTCATCCTCAAGGATAAGCTGGAGTTCATCTCGAACAACCTCTACTATCCGTCCCGCACCGATTGCTGAGGAAGGCCCCGTGCCACCCCCCGCATCTCGGAAGAGAAAACAGGAAAAAGCGGCCGGTTTGCACTTGACAAACCGGCCGCTTTTGGCTATGATAATAAACAGACGCTCCCGTGGAAAGATGGCTGAGCTGGTCTAAGGCGCACGACTGGAAATCGTGTGAGGGCCATAAACCCTCCGAGGGTTCGAATCCCTCTCTTTCCGCCACAAAAAAGAAACACCTTGCGCAAACAGGGTGTTTCTTTTTTCATATACCCACCGCCCACCGCGGCTGGCGATGGAAAACCGCTGCAAAGGAGAATGCAAGATGCGCGCAATGAAGGATAGAATGCACACTGACGAGCTCTACCTGCCCGGCGACGAGGAGATCATGGCGCGGCAGACCCAGTGCCTCGAACGCCTCTACGAGTTCAACCAGACCCGCCCCAGCGAGTCGGAAAAGCGCCAGGCCCTGCTGAAGGAGATGTTTGCCGAGATCGGCGAGGGCTGCTACATCGAGCCGCCCCTGCACGCCAATTTCGGCGGCGCGCACCTCCACTTTGGCAGCAATGTCTACGCAAACTTCAACCTGACCTGCGTGGACGATACGCATATCTATGTGGGCGATTTCACTATGTTCGGCCCCAACGTCATCATCGCCACCGCGGGGCATCCCATCCTGCCCGAGCTGCGGGAGCAGGTCTACCAGTACAACATGCCGGTGCGTATCGGCCGAAACTGCTGGATCGGGGCGGGGGCCATTATCGTGCCTGGCATCACGATCGGGGACAATGTGGTGGTCGGCGCGGGCAGTGTGGTGACCAAAGACCTGCCCTCCAACGTGATCGCGGTCGGCAACCCCTGCCGGGTGCTGCGCGAGGTCAACGAGCAGGACCGGGTGTATTACTACAAGGATCGCAGGATTGACTGGGAGCACCTGTGAGGTTCCTTTTGCGCCGGTATGAGAAGGCGCAGGCCGCCGCTGACGGAGCCCGCAGCTGAAATGCCATGCGGGCGGATTTCTGCTGCCGAAAAAAAGCACGACAGGCCATCGGCTTGCCGTGCTTTTTTTCGGCAGCCATCTTGCGGCCCTGCAGGCCGGGAAAGCCTCAACAAGCAAAGTGAAAAAAATTGAGAGAAATTGAAAGCACATGAAATATGAATGAAATTAAGTGAAAATTAGGAATGCAGTTTTCATCTTCTTTCACAAGCAAACAGATGACACACAAGGATTTGATGTGCAAAATGGATAAAAAAGTGAAGATATACCTGCGTATATCATTGAAAATGATCTATTTAGTGAAATTTATGTTGCAATCTTGTTGACGACGTGACATAATGGAATTGCAATAAATTGCACATCAAGCCATTGGCCCTGGGCCAGGCGGAGAAGGAGGGAAAGCTTATCAAGATCGCAATTTTGGGCGCTGGCGCAATGGGCGCGCTGTTTGGCAGCTATCTGAGCCGTCAAAACCAGGTCTGCCTGATCGACGTGAACGAGGAACTGGTGCGCACGATCCGGCGGGATGGGGTCGAGGTCACCGAGCCGGACGGCGCCGTGCAGATGTATCACCCGGATGCGGCGCTGAAAGCGCCGGAGAGCTGGCAGCCGGCGGATCTTGTGATCGTCTTCGTCAAGGCCATGTACAGCAAAAGCGCCCTGGAGCACAACCGCGGGCTGATCGGCCCCGACACCTGCCTGATGACCCTGCAGAACGGCGGCGGACACGAACAGACCCTGCTGCAGTTTGCGGACGAAGCGCATGTGATCATCGGCAGCACCCAGCACAACAGCGCGGTCAGGGCGCTGGGCGCGGTGCGGCACGGCGGCAGCGGAAATACCTGCATCGGCCTGCTGGAAGGCGACAGCGCCCGGCTGCAGCCCCTGGCGGACAATTTTACCCGGTGCGGGCTGGTCACATTCTGCAGCCAGAATGTCAGGGAGCAGATCTGGGAAAAGCTGTTTACCAACGTGTCAGCCAGCGTGCTGACCGGCGCGCTGCAGATGCCGCTGGGATATATCGCGCAGGATCCGGACGCCTGGGCCATGTGCGAGACGCTGATCCGCGAGGCGGTGGCGGTGGCAAATGCGGACGGCCTGGCCTTTGACGCCGAGGAAAAGATTTCCGAGGTGCGCCGGGTCTGCGAGAACAGCCCGCAGGGGCTGACCAGCATCTACGCCGACCTGCGCGACCATCGCCGCAGCGAGGTGGACAGCATCAGCGGAAACGTGGTGGCAGTCAGCCGCCGCTGCGGGGTGCCGGTTCCCAGCCACGAGTTCATTGTGCATATGATCCACGCGCTGGAACACCGCCCCAACTCCGCCGTCCCGCTCTGTCCGGCAGCGATGCAGGGCGCGGTTCTGCCCAAAAACAGAGCCTCGGACAAGCAGAGTATCTGAAAGAGAGTGTGAGGAAATACTATGAGCGTGTATGAATTGAACGGCCTGCGGGTGGTCGATCTCTCCAAATATCTTGACCCCGCCACCGAGACCCGCCGCTGCCATCTGTTCCGGTTCAACACCGGCGGCCCCATCCCGGATTTCCACACCCATATGGACCTGATGAGCCACCTCGGCACCCACTGCGAGTGCCCCTACCATCACGACGACAACTGGCCGGACGTGTCCGCCCTGCCGCTGACCACCTTTATGGGCCGCGGCGTCTATATGATGCTGGAGGCCGGGCCCAACGCCCACATCACCGCGGCCATGCTGGACGCCGCCTGCGCCGGTAAGGTCAGGGAGGGGGACGTGCTGATTCTGGACTCGCATTATCCGCTGACCCCCTTTACCCCCAAGACCAACACCGCCGAAGACAAGCGCCTCTTCGTCAACGGCGAGACCGCCCAGTGGATGGTGGATCATAAGATCAAAGGGGTGGGCTTCGGCGACGGTGTCTCGATCGAGAACTGCAACGAAGATGTCAAGCCATTCCACGACATCTGCATGGCAGAGAACATCGTTTTCCTCGAAGTGCTCTGCAACCTGGACAAGCTGAAGAAGGACACCTTCTTCATCTCCTACGCACCAATGTACATCAAGGGCCTGGATTCCTGCCCGGTGCGCACCTACGCCATCGAGGGGCTCAGCGAGTTTGGCTGAGCCCGCCCCAACCTGTTGACAAGGGTCTTGGGAGACCCCTTGCATGGGACACCCGTTGTGCGGCCCGCGGGATGGATGGGGCCAAAGCCGGGTGCCCGGAACGAATATCTCAATCCAAATCACAAGGAGGACAAACCATGAAAAAGTTCGCAGCAATGATGCTGGCCGTCCTGATGCTGGTCAGCCTGGCCGCCTGTGGCGGTTCGTCTTCATCCACACCGGCTTCTCAGCCGGCCCAGTCCCAGCCCGCGCAGTCTCAGTCGGCGGATGCCGGGGACTCCCAGCCGGATGCCGCGCCCGGCCTCGCCGGTACGGTTGATGCGCCCTATATCATCACCTTTGGCAACACCGCCAATGCAAGCACCAACCCGCAGGACAGCTACCAGCTGGCCATGAAAGCGATGAACGATAAGCTGATGGAGCTTTCCGGCGGGACTCTTGGCTTCGAGATCGTGTTCGGCGGCGTCTATGGCTCGACTGCGCAGCATCTGGCGCAGGTCAAGGCCGGCACCCTCGACGGCATGATCACCGGCTTTGATGTGGCCACCAACCTGGAAGGTACCGAGGATTTCTATGCAGCTGCGATGCCTTTTGTGTTTGACAGTGATGAGCATATGGATAAGTTCCTGGCCTCCGATCTTTGGGCCGAGATGGTCGAGTCTATGCGTGCCAACAATGGCATCCTGATCACTGGCCTGTTTATGCATCAGCCGCCGCGAATCCTGAACACCCGCGTCCCCATTGCGCATCCCAGCGAACTGCAGGGCGTTAAGCTCCGTGTGCCGGAGTCTGATGTTCAGATCCGCGTCTGGACCGCTGCCGGTACCTCGCCCGCCCAGATCCCAGGCAGCGAACTGTACTCCTCAATTGATACCGGTGTGGCGGATGGGCAGGAAAACGACATCGTTTCCTCCTCTGCATTGAAGATGTACGAGGTCGCTCCCTACTTTACCGAGATCGATTACATCCGTCAGGCGCAGTTCTGCTACACCTCCGAAATCACTTGGAATAAGATGAGCGATCAGGAGAAGGAGTGGTGGGCCGAAGCCTGCGCCGCCGCTACCGAGGCTGGCACCTCTGCCTACGCTGCCCGCTACGAGAGCAGCAAGCAGGAGATTGTTGACAATGGCGGCACCATCGTCGAGTTTGATTATGATGAGTGGAAAAACTTCTTTACCGATATCGTCAAAAACGAGTTCGATGGCAAGGCATTCCGTGCGGGCCTGTACGATGAGATTCAGGCCATGAACCAGTAAAAGAAAGGTGTGCCCTGCGTGACCCAAATAATGCGGGGCACACTCTTTTTAAGGAGCGAAAGAAGAAAGAAAACTGCAAGGAGGGGGTGCCTGAATGCTGCCCGCACTGCAAAAGTTCAAAAAAATCTACACGGATGTCATTGTCTGGATCTGTGCCGCGCTCTGTTTGGGGATCCTGCTGCTCAACTTTGTCAATGTGATCATGCGGTATGTGACCAACGGTGCGTTCATCTATACCGAGGACATCACGGTTATCAGCATGCTCTGGATCATGGGCCTGGGCGTCAGCGTGGGCTGGATGAACCGTGAGCATCTGCTGATCAACATCATCGACAATGTCCTGTCCCCCAAGGGCAAGGAGCGGCTGCTCTTCGCGCTGGACTTTGTCGGTGTGGCAACCGGCGCAGGCATGGTTTATCTTGGCCGCATCACCCAAAAGATTAACACCGGTCTGACCCAATCGGTCATTGGCTTTGACGAGAGCTTCCGCTACTGGCCAGTGATCGTTGGCGGCGGGCTGCTGGTGATGGCCTGCATCGTCTGCATTGTAACCCAGATCCTTGAGTGGAAAGGGGGCAAAAACACGTGACAAGCGCGATCATCCTGAAGCTGGTTGTGATTTTTGGCGTACTGTTTTTGACCATGTTTCTGCGGTTCCCATTTTTTCTCGCCTGCTTCGCGGCGGCCGGGGCCTATGCCGTAATCTTCCCTGGCTCGATGCCCGCCTTTGTGTTTGCCCAGACCTTTGTCAATGGCCTGAGCAACCAGACCTTCGCGGCGGTCATCTTCTACTTTTTCCTCGGCTCGGTGCTCAACTGCGGCGGCCTGGGCGACCGGATGGTTCGCTTCGGCAACGCCTGCATTGGGCATCTCAAGGGTGGGCTGAGCCACATCAATATCGCGGCCTCCACCATTTTTGCGGGTGTTTCGGGTTCTGCCGTGGCGGATACCGCCTCGATCGGCAACCTGATGATTCCCATGATGAAAAAGCAGGGGTATGACGCGCCGTATTCCGCCGCTGTCACCCAGATGAGCTCGATCATCGGGCCGATCATCCCGCCTTCCACCACCTTCGTGCTGCTGGCCAGCATGATGAACCTCTCGGTGCGCAAGCTGTTTTTGTGCGGCTTTGTGCCCGGTATCGGGATGTGCGTTGTCGAGCTGATCTACTCCATGTACATCTCGCACAAGCGCAACTATCCCTCCATCCCCTTTGGCGGCTGGAAGAACATCTGGGTCGAGTTCAAGGAGAACTTCTGGGCGTTGGTGCTGCCGGTCGGCATCATCATCTGCCTCACCGAGGGCATCGGCACCGTAACCGAGATCGGTGCGGTCTCCTGCATCTTCGCGCTGTTTATCGCGGTGTTCATCTATAAGGAGATGGATCTCAAGGCCTTTGGCAAGGCGCTTTACAGCACCGCGCGGCAGATCTGTACCACTCTGGCCATGCTGGCCGGCGCCACCGTCTTTGTGTGGATCATCGGCACCATGAACTTTTCGGGCAAGCTGGCGGCATCGCTGGCCGCGGCCGGGCTCTCGCCCCAGCTGCTCTTCATCCTGGTGCTGGGCATCATCTTCATCCTCGGCATGGTGCTGGAAACCACCGTCATCACCCTGGTGTTTATGCCGGTGCTTGCGGTCACCCTGACCTCGGTCGGCATCGATCCCTATGTGTTCGCGGTGGCCGGTTCGATCATCACCGCCATCGGGCTGAACACGCCTCCGGTGGGCGGGCTGCTCTATCTGACCGCCCGCATCGCCGAGACCGACCCGCTCAAGGTAGCCAAGGAGAGCATGCCCTTTATCGCGGGGCTGTTGCTGCTGTGTGTGCTGATGGTCTTCTTCCCGCAGATCGTTACCTTCTATCCCAGTTTTGTCATGTGAGCAATCAGGAAGGGTGATTATTATGAAAAAGGGAACCCTGTGCCTTCTGGCGGATTTTGACGCCGAAAACTTCTGCCGTGAGATCATGCGCAAGGGTGCGATGGACGGCGGCCTGGGGGTGGCGGCGGCCGGGCTGCCGCGGCACATCTCGCTGGGCCTGCCCTATGAGGTGACCGACTACGACGCTTACCTGCGCTTTGCGGAGGATTTCGCCAAAACGCTGCATCCGGTCACGGTCACCCTCAAGGAGATCGGCTGCGCGCCGATCGGCGATGTCACCGGCAATTACAGCCTGATCTTTGATACCCCGCTGGATCTGGACGCTCTGCGCCTTGCAACGGTGCACGCCCTGCGGCAGACGCTGGGGCTGGACGTGCCCGAAAAGGACGGCGTTACCGGCAGCCGCGGCATCACCCTTGGCTTTGGCAAGGCCCCCTTCGCGGCCTATGAGAGCTATGTCAAGGGTTTTGACCGGAGCCTGATCAGCGGCAAGACCCTGCGCTTTGATGAGCTGGGTGTCTTCTATTATGACGAAGCCCACATTGGGGCGGGCAATTTCTTCTGCTGCAAGCGCGTCCGGCTGGCCTGAATCCCAACCGACGAAATACGAAACCGATTTTTTAGGAGGTATGATTCATGAAGCTGATGAAATGTGATTACGACCGTGAAAAGCACTGCTCCATCACCTACGAGGGCGGCGGGCTCAAGTATGAATTCGTGGCCGATTTTGCCAAAAATCTGCCCCCGTATTTGCACTGGTCCGATTCGGCCAGCGTCGGCGGCGGGTATGTGGACAATGAGGATAATGTGATCCTCTGCTTCCGCGGCACCCCCAACCCCTTTGTCAAGCTGGACCCCAACGGCAATTACATCGGCGAGTTTGGCGCCGGCCTGATCAAAGCCTGCCATTTTGGCACCGTCACCCCCGAAAACACCGTTCTGATGACCGATATCCCCGTGCATGTTGTGCGGGAGATTGACCCGGCCGCAGGCAAGGTCATCCGGGACCTGGGCAACTACGGCAAGGGCAGCGACAGCGGATTTGACGGCAACTACTACAACAAGCAGCGCCGCCAGGGCAACATCTATCCGCCTGAGCCCTATATGCGCATCCCGATGCTCACCGCCCTGACCGAGGCCGAGCGGAACACCATCGTGCGCTGCGCCGAGCCCTTCAACCGCCCCACCGATGTGGCGATGAATTCCAAAGGCGATATCTTTGTGTCGGACGGCTACGGCAACTGCGCCGTGCACCGCTTCAGCCGCGAGGGCAAGCTGCTCAAGACCTGGGGCGGCGTGGGCGATGAGCCGGGCAAGTTCCTGATGGTTCATGCGATCACCGTGGACGCCAAGGATCAGGTCTGGGTGCTGGACCGTGATCAGAACGCCGTCCATGTGTTTGACGAGGAGGGAAACGTTCTGGCTTACTGCAAGGGCAATCTGGGCCAGCCCTCCGGCATCGCGTCGGACAAGGAGTATATCTACGTGGTGGGCCGCGGCGGTTATCTGACCGTCTTCACCCCGGAGTTTGAGGTCGTGGCGCAGATCGGCTACTTCAACAGCGAGTTGCGCGCGCACGGCATGGCGGTCAACTCGAAGGGCGATCTCTTCCTCTTCCCGACCACCGCCACCGAAGATCATCAGTGTATCCAGCTCCGGCGGATCCGCTGAGAGCAGCCACAGGGTTTGCGCAAAGGGCCGGGGCGGCTGCAAAACAGGCCGCCCCGGCCTCGTTTCAAACGCCTGATTTTGGGGCCCCGGCCGCGCCGCCCCGGCCCCAACAGGCGAAAAAAAGGACAGGAGTGATCCATATGCTGAATTCCGTATTGGGCCAGGAGAACCGCTACGACCTCACCGCCCCCAAATTCCAAACCGCCTTTGCGTTTTTGCGGCGGGAGGATCTTGCCAGCCTGGCCGAGGGCTGGTACGAGCTGGAGCACGGCGTGCGGGCCAGCGTGCAGCGGTACACCACGAGCCCGGCCGAGCAGCTGAATTTTGAGACCCATGTCAAATACTTTGATGTGCAGTACATGGTCAGCGGTGTGGAGCTGGTGGGCGTCGTGGAGGCTGGGGACCTTGCCGCCATGACCGAGTATGACCCCAAAGAGGATATCCAGTTTTTCCAGACGCCGAAGCTGACGGGCGGCGTCTTGCTGCGCGACGGCGACTATGTCGTGCTGGCCCCGGCGGACGCTCACAAGCCACGCTGCGCCGCGGGCGAGCCGATGGCGGTCAACAAGATCGTGGTCAAGGTGCCGGTGGAGTAACACGGGCCTCCTTTGATACAAAACAAAGCGCACCCCCGGCACCGCGTCTTGAGCGGGTCAGGGGTGCGCTTTTGCTTATGATCTCCGAGGCGGGCCGCTCACCGCGCGCTCAAAAAGCCATCGCGCGGGGTCACCTTGAAAAAGTCCGCCAGCTGCCACAGGGCCTCGTCGGTGATGGTGTTCAGGATGGGCAGATGGGCGGTTTTCATGTAGATCTCAGCCGCCTTTTCGGCCGTCTCGATCAGGCCAAAGGTCTCGTCGAGGCTCCTGCCCACGCCGTAGATGCCGTGCTGAGACCAGACCACCAGCCGGGCGGTGGCCATCTTTTCGGCGGTCGCCTCGCCGATCTCGTTGGTGCCGCAGAGCATCCAGGGCAGCACGTTGACCCCCTCGGGGAAGACGACGATGCACTCGGTGCTCATCTGCCACAGGGTGCGGGTAAAGGCGCGCTCGTCCAGGCTGTGCACATAGCTCATGGCCAGCAGGTTGGCCGGGTGGCAGTGCATCACCACCCGGTTGTCCGGGTCGACCGCCAGCCGGGCGGCGTGGCTCATCATGTGGGCGGGGAACTCGCTGGTGAACCTTCCACCGTCCGCAAAGCCCCAGAGCAGCTCGGCCGTTTTGCCGCCCTCGATGATGCGGATGAGCCCCAGATTTACCTCAGGCGCGTACTGCACGTTTTTAAAGTACTTGCCGGTGCCGGTGACCAGAAAATACTTCCCCTCCAGCACCGGGGCCTCAAAGCCGGTGGGGATGGTGCGCAGCACTGCGCTTGTGTCCAGGTATTCCGCCACCTGGGCCTCGCTGAGCATATAGCTGATGTTTCCGCCGTTGCGCTCGTCCCATCCGTGGGCGTACATGTTGGTGGCCATGCGGACCATCTCGACGACAAAGGGTGCGTTCAAAATCTCTTTCATCACAAAACTCTCCTTTATGTTGAATGGAAAATGGAATGAAACCAATGCCGGAACAGGGAAAAGGGCAGGGGAGCCGCCAGCCCGCGGCCCGCCGCAGCCCCCTCAGCGGGTCACGATATCCACCGGGACATTGAAGATCTTCGCCACCTTCAAAATGGTGTCGATGTGCCGCCCGCTGGCCGCCGCCATGTGGTGGGTGGGGCCCGCCTCGCTCCAGCGGTTGCAGAACTCCCGCGCCCCGCAGGCAAAGCGGGTGCGCATGTTGGTGTCGCCAAAGGTGAAGATGGGGCCCTCCTCGTTGATCCCCTCGGCCACCACAAACTTGAAATGGCCGTCCCGGTCCTGGGTGATGCCCAGATAGGTGACCGGGCCAAGGTGCGGGTAGAACTGGGTGAGGTAGCCGCCGCCGGTTTTGCCATGGAAGACCGGGACGATCTTCATGGTGGGCTTTTGGGCCGAGATGTCCGCGTCCCCCGAGCCGGAATGCCCGATGATGCAGAGATCCTCCTTGAAGTCGATCGAGTACATCTCGGAGAGCTGGCCCATCCCGGCGATGGTCTTGAGGATACTCATGGCCATCGCCACCTTGATGTCCCCCTCGACCGCGCAGGCCACCCCCTGCTTGATCAGCATCGAAAAGGCCGGGATGAGCATGCTGTCCAGCACCCCCGCCTTGCCCTGGGCGAAGCCGTCGTAGTGGGAGGCGATCAGGGCGATCTGCTCGTCCTTGACCCACTGCTCAAAAGCCACCACATACTTGGCCATCTCCCAGACCTTTTCCACCGTGCCGCCGCCCTCGATCTCAAAGGTGTCGAGGATCTCTTCGGCCTTGGCCCGGATGGCCGCCTCGTCGGTGATATCGTCCGCGATGGCCCACATCTTCTCCCAGTCAAACTGCTTGGTGTAGAGGAACATCCGGTGGTAGAGATTGGTCTCGTCGATGTACAGGTCCATCATGCCGGGGTAGGGCCGGCCGATCTGAGCCAGGTTGGTATCCCGGAACCGCCGGCGCACCTGGGCGGCGCGGCACCAGTCCTCCAGCTCGGCCTGTACCGCGGCATCGCCCCCTTCCACCACCCCGGTGATCACCGCGTGGCGCTTGCCCGCGCGCTCGAGGTCGGCCACCATCTCGCCCACCGCGCCGCAGGCGTACAGCTGGCCCAGCCAGGTGGCGGTGTCGGTGTTTTCGTAATCCGGGGCCAGCTTTTTTTGCAGGTTTACCAGCACCACCGGCACGTCCAGATCCCGCACGGCGGGCAGCATGTTGTACGAGGTGGCGTAGGTCAGCAGCTGCAAAATGACGAGGTCCACGTCCGCGGCGCGGAACTTGTCCCCGGCGGCCTGGGCCAGCTCCTTGGTGGTGACAAGGCCGCCGTCGATCAGCTCGACTGTATCCGGCAGGGTCTTTTTGAAGGCCTCGTACTGGCCCTCAAACTCCGGCACAAGGCTGGGGAACTGGGGCAGATAGGCGCCCAACGCGATGGAAAATACGCCGATGCGCGCTTTGGTGTTGACTAACATGGCAAAACCTCCTTGATGGCAAAGCTGTTTCGGATGACCTCCCGCGCCTGCTGCAGGCTGTCAAACCCGCCGCCCGCGGTCATCTGCAAAATGATATTGCCGATGGCAGTGCCCTCCACCGGGCCCGCGTACACCGGCAGACCAGTGGCGTTCGCGGTCATCTGGTTGAGATAGCTGTCCTGGCAGCCGCCGCCCACGATGTTGATGCTGGTGTACTGCCTGCCGGTCAGCTGCGAGAGGCCCTCGATGGCCTCCTTGTAGCAGCGGGCCAGGCTGCGGTAGACGCACTGCATCACCTCACCCACCGTGCCCGGCACCGGCTGGCCGGTGCAGGCGCAGAAGGCCTTGACCGCCTCGATCATGCTCTCCGGCGCGAGGAAGCTTTCATCGTTGACATCCACCACCGAGGCAAACCCCTCGGCCTCTTTCGCGGCCTCGGCCAGCTCGCCAAAGCTCCAGGTCTTATCGGCGGCGGTGCGCTGCTCCTTGCCCGCCACATAGGCCACCCCGTTCAGCTCCCGCCGGATCGATTGGATCATCCACAGCCCCATGATGTTTTTGAGGTAGCGGTAGCGGTACCACGCGCCGCCCTCGTTGGTAAAGTTTTGCTGCTGGGAAGCCTCACTTGTGATGGCCGTCGGGTTCTCGACCCCCAAAAGGCTCCAGGTGCCGCTCGAGAGATACACCGCGTTCTCGTCCCGCGCGGGCACCGCCAGAAAGGCCGAGCCGGTGTCGTGGGTGGCGGGCAGCAGCACGGTGGTCTGGAAGCCGACCTCGGCGGCGATGGCCTCGGTCAGCGGCCCCACCGCCGTGCCCGGCATCGAGAGGGGCCCAAACAGCCGCTCCGGGTAGCCCAGCTGCCGAATGAGCTCGTAATCCCAGGCTTTGCCCGCGGCGCTTACCAGCCCGGTGGAGGTGGCGTTGGTGTACTCCTGCCTTGCAATGCCGGTGAGCCGGTAGTTGAAATAGTCCGGAATCATCAAAAGACGTCCGGCGGCCTGCAGCTGCTCGGGGTGGTCCGTTTTCAGGGCCATCAGCTGGTAGATGGTGTTGAAGGGCTGCTTCTGGATGCCGGTGCGGCGGTAGAGCTCTTCGGGCGGGACCAGCTCGCTCACCAGCTTGTCCATCCCCTCGGTGCGGGCGTCCCGGTAGGCCACCGGGTCCCCGATCAGGCCGCCCGCGGCATCCAGCAGCACAAAATCGACCGCCCAGGTGTCGATGCCCACCGTGGCGGGCACCTTGCCTAATGCCTTGCAGGCCCTGAGCCCCTCTAAAATGCCCTGCCAGAGGGCGTCGAGATCCCAGCAGTCGTGGCCGTTTTTGCGCAGCTGCCGGTTTTCAAAGCGGTAAACCTCCTCCAAAACCAGCCTGCCCTGCTGCAGGCTGCCCAAGATGTGCCGCCCCGAGGAAGCGCCAATGTCGATGGCGAGGGTATACGGTTGCATAGCATCCCCCTTTTTGCTACAATAGGAAAAGCGTTTTTCAAAAAGGATGGGGCCCGGCGGCGCAAAAACACTTTTCTTTGCTTTTTCTTTTGCCGCTAAGGTTAGTATAATGCCTGCTATTGCGGATTTCCATACGGATAGTTGCCCATCTTTTTTGAAAAATTGCACAACGCTGCACAGAGCGGGGGAAACGCCATGCTCACCTACAATCTGGACATTGAGGAGCGCAGTGTCTGGCTGCGCACAACGCCAAACACCGTCGCGCTGGCCCAGCCCTATTACTGCACCGAGGCGGGGCTGTTTTACGGGCGGCAGCGGTTTGCCACCGCCCGCTCCAACAAGGACAGCTACCTCTTTTTTTACACCCTCTCCGGCGCGGGGCTGATTGAGCAGGGCCAAAGCCGCATCGAGCTGGGGCCCCGGCAGGCGTTGCTGCTCAACTGCCGCACCCCCCAAAGCTACTGCACCGCGCCGAGGGCCGGGCAGTGGCACCACTATTGGGTGCATTTTGACGGCCCCGGCGTACAGGCGATGGAGCCGCTGCTGATCCCGGCCGGGCGGCTGCAGCCGGTGGAGCTGCCGCCGGAAAAGGCCCTCGACGCTCTGCGCGGCATCCTGGCCCAGCTGCCGCAGGAGACCACCGGGAGCGTGGTGGAAACCGGCCTGCAGATCCACCAGCTGCTGGCCGGGATGCTCACGGCGCAGTGCGCGGGGCGGCAGCTGACCGCCAGCAGCAACCAGATGCTGGTGCAGCGCATGGTGGAGTATCTGCGCGAGCACTACAGTGAGGACCTCTCGCTGGACGAGCTGGTGGCGATGCTGCCGATCAGCAAGACCTATTTTCTGCGGCTGTTTCAGCGGGTGATGGGCACCACCCCATACAATTTTCTTCTCTGCCACCGCATCACCCAGGCCAAGGAGCTGCTGGTCCTCACCGACCTGCCGGTGGGGGAGGTGTCCCGCCGGGTGGGCTTCAACAGCGAGAGCAACTTTTCCACCCGCTTTGCCGCCATGACCGGGCAAAGCCCCTCCCAATACCGCAAAAGCGCCCTCAAGCAGACGACGGCCGAGCTCTGAGCGCGGGCCACGGCCGCGGGGCGATACAACGAGGTGCTTTCAGCATGTCCTCCATTCGCACAAACTACAACCACACCCTCTATGCCTGCTACCTGGGATGTATCGTGCAGGCCATTGTCAACAACCTGGCCCCGCTGCTGTTTTTGACCTTTTCGGACAGCTACGGCCTCGCGCTGGAGCAGATCGCCCTGCTCTCCACCGTCAACTTCGCCATCCAGATCTGTGTCGACCTCGCCTCGGCCCGCCTGATCGACCGGGTGGGCTACCGGGCCAGCGTGCTGGCGGCCCACGGCTTTGCGGCGGCCGGGATCCTGGGGCTGGCCTTCTTCCCAGCCCTGTTCGGCAATGCCTTTGCCGGGCTTTTGGCGGCGGTGGCCCTCTACGCGGTGGGGGGCGGTATCATCGAGGTGCTCATCAGCCCCATCGTCGAGGCCTGCCCCACCGAGAAAAAGGAGGCCGCAATGAGCCTCCTGCACTCCTTTTACTGCTGGGGGCACATGGCGGTGGTGCTGCTTTCCACCGCCTTTTTCACCGTGTTCGGCATCGAGCACTGGCAGGTGCTGGCCCTGCTCTGGGCGGTGGTGCCGCTTGGCAACCTCCTCTACTTTACACAGGTGCCCATCTATCCCATCGCCCCCGGCCGGCAGCACGAATCGCCGGGCGGGCTGCTGCGCCAGCGGGTGTTCTGGTTTGTGGTGCTGCTCATGGTCTGCGCCGGGGCCAGCGAGCAGGGCATGAGCCAGTGGGCCTCCGCCTTTGCCGAGTCGGCGCTGCATCTCTCCAAAACGGCGGGGGATCTGGCCGGGCCCTGCTGCTTTGCGCTGCTGATGGGCACCGCCCGCGCCCTCTACGGAAAATGCAGCGACCGGGTGCCCCTGCAAAGGGCGATGGCCCTCTGCGCTGGGCTCTGCATCGGCTGCTATCTGCTGGCGGCGCTCAGCCCGCACCCGGCCTGGGGGCTGGTGGGCTGCGCGGTGTGCGGGTTTTCGGTGGGCATCTTCTGGCCGGGCACCTTCAGCATGGCGGCAAAGGCCCTGCCGGCGGGGGGCACGGCCATGTACGCCCTGATGGCGCTGGCCGGGGACCTCGGCTGCAGCGCGGGCCCGGCGCTGGTGGGCTTTGTCTCGGCCCGGGCGGGCGGCGTGCTCAAAAGCGGCATCCTGGCGGCGGCGGCTTTCCCGGCGGCGCTGCTGCTGGGGCTTTGGGGCATGGCAAGGCAGAAAAAGCGCCCGGAAGCGAAGCTGGAATGCTGACCGGCCCGGCGGGCTGCCGCCCATCCCGGCGCGGGCTGCGGCCCATCCCGGCCAGCCCCTGCCGCCGTTTGGCATATTGACTGTATTCTCGGGCAAAAACCGCCCCAAATTTGTGCCGGGCGCATTTTGTAATTGCGGGGCGAATGTGGTACACTTGTTAGAAAATCACCGACAGGCGCATCCCGCGCCCCACCCCCCAAGGGGCAAACCCGCCCCGGTGGTGTTTCAAGAACATTCCGCAAAAAGAAAAGGAGCGTTGACATGGCTTACTATTTTGAAGAGCCCTCCCGGACCTTTGGCGAATATCTGCTGGTGCCCGGCTATTCCTCCTCCGAGTGCGTGCCGGATGCCGTCAGCCTCAAGACCCCGCTGGTCAAGTACCGCAAGGGGGAGGAGGACTGCCCGCTGACCTTGAATATCCCGATGGTCAGCTCGATCATGCAGTCGGTCTCGGGCGAAAAGCTCGCGATCGCGCTGGCGCGGCAGGGCGGCGTCTCCTTTATTTACGGCTCCCAGAGCATCGAGGACGAGGCGGCGATGGTCGCCCGGGTCAAGAGCTACAAAAAGGGCTTTGTGTCCAGCGATTCCAACCTCTCGCCCGATGCCACCCTGGCCGACGTGCTGGCCCTCAAGGAAAAAACCGGCCACTCCACCGTGGCCATCACCAGCGACGGCACCCCCAGCGGCAAGCTGCTGGGCATCGTGGCCAGCCGGGACTACCGGGTCAGCCGGATGAGCACCGACCTCAAGGTCACCGAGTTCATGACCCCCTTTGACAAGCTGGTCACCGCGCCGGACACCACCACCTTAAAAGAGGCCAACGACATCATCTGGGACAACAAGATCAACAGCCTGCCCCTGATCGACGCGGAGGGCCGGCTGAAGTACATGGTCTTCCGCAAGGATTACGACAGCCACAAGGAGAATGTCAACGAGCTGCTGGACGCCGGCAAGAGCTATGTGGTGGGCGCGGGCATCAACACCCGCGATTACGCCGAGCGGGTGCCCGCGCTGGTCAACGCCGGGGTGGACGTGCTCTGTATCGACTCCTCCGAGGGCTTCTCGGAGTGGCAGGCCCGCACCCTCGCCTGGGTGCGCGCGCACTATGGCGACAAGGTCAAGGTGGGCGCGGGCAACGTGGTCGACCGGGACGGCTTCCGCTTTCTGGCCGAGGCCGGGGCCGATTTTGTCAAGATCGGCATCGGCGGCGGCTCGATCTGCATCACCCGCGAGACCAAGGGCATCGGCCGCGGCCAGGCCACCGCGGTGATCGAGGTGGCCCGCGCGCGGGACGAGTACTACAAGGAGACCGGCATCTATGTGCCCATCTGCTCGGACGGCGGCATCGTGCACGACTATCACATCACCCTGGCTCTGGCCATGGGCGCGGATTTTGTGATGCTGGGCCGCTACTTTGCCCGCTTTGACGAGAGCCCCACCAACAAGCTGCGCATCAACGGCAACTATGTCAAGGAGTACTGGGGCGAGGGCTCCAACCGCGCCCGCAACTGGCAGCGGTACGATTTGGGCGGCGCGGCCAAGCTGAGCTTTGAGGAAGGGGTGGACAGCTACGTCCCCTACGCCGGAAGCCTCGCCGACGGGGTGGGCACCACCCTGTATAAAGTACGCAGCACTATGTGCAACTGCGGAGCGCTCTCGATCCCGGAACTGCAGCAGAAGGCCCGGCTCACCGTCGTCTCCTCCACCAGCATCGTGGAGGGCGGCAGCCACGACGTCATCCTGAAAAATAACCCCAACGCCTGAGCGGAACCTGTTTGCCGTCCCGGAAGGGTGAAAATTGGCAAAAAATCGCCTGTTTCATATAAAAAATGCTTGCCCTTTGGCCAGGTTTGTGCTATAGTATTATAGCCGCATGGTCTGGGCAGCCAAGAGATGTGCGGGGGTACCCCCAAAAACCGTCCGCCCTGTATACCAGCGAGACCAGGAGAAAGAGGAAACAAGATGTACGCAGTAATCGTTACCGGCGGCAAGCAGTATCGTGTCCAGCAGGGCGATGTTGTCTTTGTCGAGAAGATGGAGGCCGCCGAGGGCTCCGAGGTCAGCTTTGATACCGTGCTGGCCGTGGGCGAAGAGGGCAGCGTCAAGGTCGGCGCGCCCGCCGTGGAGGGCGCCAGCGTGACCGCGAAGGTGCTCAAGAACGGCAAAGGCAAGAAACTCAATATCATCCGCTATCGGCCGAAGAAGGGCAGCGCGCGCCATATGGGCCACCGCCAGCCGTACACCAAGGTCGAAATCACCGCGATCAACGGCTAAGGAGGGAATGCAACATGGCACATAAAAAAGGTGTAGGCTCTACCAAAAACGGCCGTGATTCCGAGGCAAAGCGCCTGGGCGTCAAGCGGGCCGACGG
>DKVN01000060.1:0-388 GCA_002491225.1 Faecalibacterium sp. UBA7177 | reverse complement strand
GGCAAGGTCAGCTTCGAGCGCCTGGGCCGCGACCGCAAAAAGGTCAGCATCAAGCAGTAAGAGCTTTTCGCAAAAGCCGGGCCTTTCGATGAGGCTCGGCTTTTCTGTTGAACGGGATACGCCCTTACCGGGCGCATCCAGAGGAGAACAAGATGGCGGGTAATTTTGTAGACGTTGCCAAAATCATGCTCAAGGCGGGCAAGGGCGGGGACGGGGCGGTCAGCTTCCACCGCGAAAAGTTTGTGGCGGCGGGCGGCCCGGACGGCGGCGACGGCGGCCGGGGCGGCAGCATCGCCTTTGTGGCGGATGACAACCTCTCCACCCTGATGGACTTTCGCTATAAGCGCAAGTACGCGGCCGAGCCGGGCCAAAACGGCAGCGGCGCGCG
>DKVN01000072.1:6775-24504 GCA_002491225.1 Faecalibacterium sp. UBA7177 | reverse complement strand
GGCGGCGCCCGACCTTGAGGCAGCGGCCCCCGCCCTGTCCAACACGGCCCCCGCGGCTGCCCCCGCCCCGCCCGAGGAGGAGGGGGTGCAGCGGGTGCCCCAGCTTGCGCCGCTGCCGCCCAAGCCGGACGCGGAGGCGGAGACTGATACTGCCCCGGACGCCGAACCCGCCCCGGAGGCCGCGGCCGCCCCGAGCGGCGAGGCCGACGGCGGCGCGCAGGACCCGCTCGACGGCATGCGGGAGCTGCCGCTGTTTGAGCAGCCGTAGCCTCTCCCCCGCAAACCGTATACAACCCATTTAAGTACGCGGCCCGCCCGCGGCAAGGCCAGACAAAAGCCTTGCCGCGGGCGGGCTGCATCTATGATCAAGATCGGCAGGGCAGACGCACCGCCCTGCCGGTCATGGCCGCGGGCCTGTCAGCAAACCTGAGCCGCTCACCCCGCCAGATACGGCATCGGGTCGACCGCGTTGCCGCCCTTGAGCACCTCAAAGTGCAGGTGGGTGGGCTCGGCGCTCTCGGCGCTGATGGGGCCGATGCTGCCCAGGCGGGTGCCGGGGCGCACCTCGTCCCCCACCGATACCAGCGGATTTGCGGCGAGGCCCGCGTAGCGGTAGACAACCTCGTCCGCGGTGATCTCGACCACCTGGCCCCAGTTGCCGTCCTCATAGATGGCGGTCACCTCGCCGGTGGAGCAGGACTTCACCGCCGCGTCCTCCGCGCAGGAGATGTCCACCCCGTTGTGGGTGCGCCAGTCCCGCAGGGTCTCGCTATAGACCAGCTCGTCACCGCTGAATTCCTTGCTCACCGGGCCCGAAACAGGCTGCACGAAGGAGGCGGCAGCCTCTTCGGCAGCACTGGGCGCAGTGCCAGAGCCGTCCTGCCCGGAGGAGGTGCCAGAGGGCTGCTGCACCGCAGGCTGCGAGGACGATCCACTCGGCGGCGGTGAGGAGGCGCTGGGCTTGGGGATATCGTCGACCTTCTGGTCGACCTCGGCGTTCATTTCGGGGATGTCCCATACGAGTTCCTCCTGCGGCTGGGTGGGCTGGTCCGGGGTGTCAAGGCGCTGCATCATCTTGCGGATGGCCCAGAAGCTGGACACCGCCGCCGCCAGAATGCAGGCCAGCAGGGCAAGGTAAAAGCCCTTGTCCCGCAAAAAGGATGTGATCTTGTTCATTGGCTTCGCTCCATTCCTCTCTTTGTCCAGGCCGCCATTTTCCGGGCGTTGGCTCCTGCGCGGCGGCCTGTCTGGTGCTGCCGGCCGGGGCGGCTGACCGCCGGGCCGGGTATGGATCCCGGGTTCGCTGTTAGTTTGCGGCAGCTCCGCCCGGTTTATGCACCTCAAATAGGGCGAATTTGCGGCGCCGTGATGCCGGGGCCAGCTTTGCCCTTGTAATTTTGCCCCATCCTTAGTAGAATAGAAACGCGGGAGGCCCTGCGGCCCCCGCGCGTCCGAAAAAAGGAGGTGCGGCGCATGGGCTATGTGGCCGGGATCGGCGGGGCCAACATCGATCTGCACGGCAGGGCCGACGGCAGCATCGTGCTGCGGGACTCGAACCCCGGGCAGCTGCACCTCTCGATGGGCGGGGTGCTGCGCAACGTGCTGGAAAACCTCGCCCGGCTGGGCGTGCCGGTCCAGCTGGCGAGCGTGGTGGGCGACGATGCCTACGGCGGGATGCTGCGCGCCGGGTGCGAGGCGCTGGGCATGGGCACCGAGTGCCTGTTTACCCTGCCGGGCCAGCGCTCGAGCTGCTACATCTCGCTGCTGGACGGCGCGGGCGACATGCTGGTGGCGATGAGCGATATGCACATCATCAAGCAGCTGGACGCCGATTTTGTCCGCCGCTGCCTGCCTATGCTGAATGGGGCCGAGCTGGTGGTCTGCGACGCGAACCTCTCCCCCGCCGCCCTCGCGTACCTGGCCGAACACTGCACCCGGCCGCTCTACCTGGATCCTGTCTCCACCCGGTGGGCCGAGGCGGTGCGCCCGGTGCTGGGGCGGCTGGATACGGTCAAGCCGAATCTTTTGGAGATGGAGGTGCTGGCCGAAATGCCGATTAGCAGCCATGCCGACCTGGACGCCGCCTGTGACAGGCTGCTGGCCACCGGGCTGCGGCAGGTGTTTGTCTCGCTGGGGGCGGATGGCATCTATTACAAGGGCCCCGGCGGGGCGCTGCACGGGGCCGCGCGGGGGTTTGACAGGCTGGTCAACGCCACCGGTGCGGGGGACGCGGCGATGGCGGGCATCGTCTGGGCCGCGCTGCACAAGCTGCCCCCCAGGGAAACCCTGCGCTGCGCGCTGGCCGCGGCCCTCGTGGCCATAAGCGGCGAGGATACCATCAACCCGGCCATGAGCGCCGGTGCGATCGAACAAATGAAAAAGGAGTACCTGACATGGACCTGAAACAGTATCTGGACATTACCCCTGAGATCGAGGCCGCCATCGCGGGCGGCAAGCCGGTGGTGGCGCTGGAGAGCACCATCCTCTCGCACGGGATGCCCTACCCGCAGAACCTCGGCTTTGCGGCCCGGGTGGAAAAGGTCGTGCGGGACGAGGGGGCGGTGCCCGCCACCCTTGCCATCATCGACGGCCGGATGAAGGTGGGGCTGACCGCCCCGGAGCTCGAGCGGATGTGCCGGGCCGAGGGGGTCGCCAAGGTGAGCCGCCGCGACCTGCCCATTCTGCTGGCCGAACAGGGCACCGGGGCCACCACCGTGGCCTCGACCATGATCATCGCGGCGCTGGCGGGCATCCGCATCTTTGCCACCGGCGGCATCGGCGGGGTGCACCGCGGGGCTCAGCAGACGATGGACATCAGCGCCGATCTGCAGGAGCTGGCCCACACCCCGGTGGCGGTGGTCTGCGCCGGGGCCAAGATGATCCTTGACATCGGGCTGACCCTCGAATATCTCGAAACGATGGGGGTGCCGGTGCTGGGGCTTGACACCGACGATTTCCCCAGCTTTTACTGCCGCAAAAGCGGCTTTGGGGTGGACTACAACGCCAAGGCCCCGGCCGACGCGGCCCGCATCGCCAAGGTCAAGTGGGATCTCGGCCTCGCCGGGGGCCTCCTGATCGGCAACCCGGTGCCCGAGGAGTACGCGATGGACTTTGACGAGATGAGCGCGGTCATCGACCGGGCCCTCACGGCGGCGCAGGAGGCCGGGGTGCGCGGCAAGGACACCACCCCCTTCCTGCTGGCGCACATTGTGGAGTACACCGGCGGGCGCAGCCTTGCCACCAACATCGAGCTGGCCTGCCACAACGCGCAGCAGGCCGCCCGCATCGCGGTGGAGTACGCGAAGCTGTGAAGCCCCGGGCACAGAAAAACCCGGTGCTGCGGCCCGGGCGGGTAGACGGCGGGCCTGCCTGGGGCGACTGGGCCGTAATGGGCGTGCTGGCCCTTGCGGCGCTGGTCTGCTTTCAGCACCCGGACATCTGGGAGACCTCGAACCACAGCTGGATCTTGCTCGAGAGCGTGTTCCGCGGCGAGTTTCTGGATTTTTACCGGGTCATCGAGGCCCACACCGCGCCGCTCTACTATATCAATGGGGCCAACTACAACATCGCGGTCTACCTGCTGTTTGGGCTGTGGCAGCTGCCGGTGTTTGCGGTGTGCAGGCTGTTTGGGCTGGCGGTCAACGAGTATTTTTTGATCTTCTGGAGCAAGGCCCTCTGCGCGCTGGGGCTGGCGGTCTGCGGCTGGCTGGTGATGCGGCTGGGCCGGGGGCTGGGCCTTTCGCAGGCCGACTGCCGCTGGGCCGGGCTGCTGCTGGCGCTGTGGCCCGCCGCCTTTTTTGGCACGTTGGTGATGGGCCAGTATGATGTATTCTGCCTCGCGGCCACCCTCATTGCCCTGCTGCACTACCAAAAGGGGCGGCTGCGGCAGTTTACAGCCTGGATGGGGGCGGCGGCGCTCTTCAAGTTTTTTCCGCTGCTGGTGTTTTTGCCGCTGCTGCTGCTGGCCGAAAAGCGGCCGGGCAAGCTGATTTTGCACGGGCTGGGCAGCCTCTGGCTCTTAGCGCCCACCACCCTGCTCTTTTGGGGGCGCACCGGCGAGGCGGCCAGCTTTACCGTGAGCATGGTCAGCCGCCTGTTTGCGGTGAGCTTGCCGGGCGGCATGGGGGATCTGCCGGTCTTCGTCTGCCTGTATGCTTTGGGGCTGGTGGTCTGCTGGTTCTGGCGGCCGGAGGCGGCCCGGCTGCGGGGGCCGCTGGCGGTGTATATCTGCCTCGCGGTATACAGCCTGCTGCTGCTCTGCATCCACTGGCACCCCCAGTGGGTGGTGCTGCTGGCCCCGTTCTGGGTGCTGAGCGTGCTGCAGCAGAGGGAGCGGCTGGCCTTTTTGGCGCTGGACGGGGTGTTTGGGCTGGGGTATTTTTTGCTGGTCTTTTTCGAGTTCCCCTGCCAGATGGACGCCAACCTCTTTGACTATGGGCTGATCACCCTGCTGACCGGGCGGCTGGCCAGCCAGAATCTGGAGCGCACCACCGCCTCGGTGCTGCTGGAAAAGCTGCCCTTTTTTGTGCAGCTGGCCCCGGCCCTGTTTGCGGTGCCGCTGATCGCGATGCTGATCCTGAGCTTCCCCACCCGGCAGGGCACAGTGGCGGCCCGGCTGGCGGGCGGCGGATTCGCAGCTGGGCAGGGCGGCGGACAGGCGGCGGGCGGCGGCAAGGCACCGGCCGCCGCGCCCTTCCCGGCGGCCCCGGTGCCGCTGCGGGTCTACGCCTTTGTCTGCTTTGGGTTTGGGGTGCTGGTCTGCTGGTTTTTGCCCAGCCTTTGGACCTGGGTGCAGTGCTTTTGAGGCGGGAGCAAGGGAAAACGAGCCCATCAAACATAAAAAGACAGAACAGGCCGGGAGCGCCCCGCGGTGGGGAGGCTCCCGGCCTGCTTTGTCTTTGCTGGTTTTGGGGTTTCGCGTTTGGGCGGCGGCGCGGCGGCTTTATTCGGCGTAGACCGAGTCGATGCCGAGATACTCCTCGAGGCAGAGGCCGCTCTCGGCCACCGCGGTGGCCTGCTCGACGCCGAGGTACCGGAGATGCCAGGGCTCGTACTTGTAGCCGGTGATCTCTTCTTTATCGGCGGGGTAGCGCAGGATGAAGCCGTACTCCTGGCAGTGCTCGGCCACCCACTGTCCCTCCGGGGTGTTTGCGAAGGAATCGCTGATCGAGTTGAGGTCGAGCGCGAGGCCGGTTTGATGCTCCGAGTGACCGGGGCGGGCCGAGTAGGTGTCGGCGGCGGCCTGGCCGTCCCGGTTGACATACTTCTGGTAGAGCCCGGCCTGATAATCGTAGCTGCGGTAGCCGGAGGCGATATAGAGGGTCAGCCCCTCGCTGGCGGCCGCGGCGGCCATCTCGTCAAAGGCGGCCTGGGTAGTTGCATCGAAGCCGGGGTCATAATCCGACGGCAGGGCGTAGCTTTTGTTGGCGATGAGGATGCCGTTCACATAGGTGATGCCGTCCGCCACCTCGATCTTTGGGCCGGGCTCGGGGGTGGGCTCCGGGGTCGGCTCCGGCGTGGCGGCGGGCTGGGCGTCGGCGAGCGCGGCAGCGGAAGAGGCGGCCTCATCCTCCCCCTCGCGCCAGGAATTGCTGCCGAACTCATTTTCCGGCTGGGCCGAAGAGCCGCTCTGCCCCGCCCCGAAGGCGCAGCCGCTCAGGGAAAGGGCAAGGGCCAGCACGGCGGCGAGCGCCGCCGGAATAACGCGCAGTTTCATCAAAGATCGTCTCCTGTTCACACAAGGCTGCCCGCATGCTGCGGGGCTGCCAATATAGTATACCCGCACGGGGCAAAAAATGCAAAGGGGATGCGCCCTCACCCCTCATGCCGCCGGTGGCGGTGCGGCAGCGGCACCGAGAGGGTGACCGCGATGCCGAGGGCCATGGCCACCGCGATCTTGAAGGTCTCGATGCCGCGGCTGAGGGCCTGGGCGTTGTCGCCCTGGATGAAGTAGTAGGCGGTGTAGTAGATGCCCGCGCCCGGCACCAGCGGGAAGATGCCGCAGAACAGAAAGATGGTGATGGGGGCCTTGCGCCAGATGGCAAAGCCGCGCGCCAGCCCGGCCAGCGGCACCACCGCCAGCAGGCTGGCCAGCGCCGGCCCCATGCCAATGCCAAAGCGCGGGGTGGTGAGCAGGTAGTAGACCATCCAGCCCGCTGCGCCGGTGGCGGCGCAGTAGAGGTAGTGCCGGGCGGGCACCGCGAACAGCACCCCAAAGCAGAGGGTGGCCAGCCCCGAGATGAGCAGCTGGAGCAGCGGTTGGGTCATGCTCATACCGTCACCCCCAGCCATACCCGGGCAAGGCCCAGCACGATACCCACCCCGCAGGCCAGAAAGCCCGCGATGAGCAACGCGTCCAGCAGCCGGATGGCCCCCGAGAGATAATCGCTGTTGACAAAATCCCGGATCGCCATCGTGAGGGAGATGCCGGGAGTGAGGGGCATCAGCCCCCCGATGATGACCAGCCCGGTTTGCAGGCCGGGCAGCAGGGCACGGCCGCAAAGAGCCATGAGCGCCACCAGCACCGCGCCGCCCATTTTGGTGACGATCCTGTTCATCCCGGCGCGGTTTGCCCAGAGCAGCATGCTTTGCAGCGCAAGGCCCACCGCAAAGGCGGCCAGCGCCTCGGGCAGGGCCCCGCCAAAGAGCAGCGCAAAGCAGCCGCTGCCCACCGCGCAGGCCAGCAGCCGGGCCAGGACCGGGGCCTCGGGCATGGCCTGGATGGCCCGCAGCCGGGCAAAGGCGGTGTCGAGGTCGACCCCGCCGGCCGCGATCTCGCGGGAGAGGGCGTTGAGCCGCTCGACCCGGCCCAGATGCACCTGCGCGCCGGGCAGATAGCGCACCTCGCCCTGCTGGCCCGCGCTGGCGAAGATGCCGTTGGTGAGCACATACACCCCAAACGCCTCGACCCCGAGGCTTTTGGCCATGATCTCCATCGTCTGCTGTACCCGGAACACCTCGGCCCCGTTCTCGAGCAGGGTGCGGCCCGCCTCCATCACAAAGTCGAGGGCGCGCTGCTCGCCGGGGGCCTGCCGCTCGCTCGGCACCTGCTGCCCGCCGGGCGCCGCGGCGGGCGCTTTCTCCATCGGTTGTGCCATCCGCGCTCAGCCCTCCGCGCCGGGGCGGATGGCCCGCTGCACCGCCCCGAAGGCGGGGTTGTGGGCATAGAGGTGCGCGGCGATGGCCTCCATCAGCAGAAAGTCCTCCTCGCTGTCGATGTCAAGGATGCCGGTGTCCATCATCACCGAGACGCCGATCCTGCCGTCCCAGACAAAGTTGGTGGTGCTGGCGGCCAGAAAATCGCGCCGGAACACATAGATGCTGGCGTTGACGTCATAAAAGGCCGGGGCCTGCTGCCGGGCGGTGAAGGGGCTCTTGATGGCCTCCTCGACATAGCCGCCGCAGTCCTTGACCATATTGAAGCAGGGGTTGCGCCGTGCCTCGGTGACGCTGAAGATGAGGTCGAGCTCCGGGTGGGCCTCGATGACCGTCAGCGCGTTCTCGATGTCCCGCTCGGTGCGCAGGGGACTGGTGATGTCGAGGTCGATGACATAGTCATATTTCCGGCCCGCCCGCTCCTCCATGCGCAGCAGGGTGTTTTGAAAGACCGCCATCTTGGGCACCCGGTCGCCCCCCAGCTCGGCCGGGCGGGGCAGAAAGACTACCTCGGGGTAGCGGGCAGCCACCAGATCGGCCAGGGGCTGGCTGTCGGTATTAAGGGCGATGTCCACCGCAAGGTCGGGCCGGGCGTCCCGGAAGAGCAGCGCCGCCGCCAGGGTGTAGTAGACCAGCGGCCGGCCGCAGAAGGTCTTGAGATTTTTGTTGGCGAATCCCTTGCTGCCCGCCCGCCCGCAGACGGTGATCAGGATGCGCTTGCCGGTTTTTTGCTGCTGTGATGCTGTTTGCATGAGTTCCTCTCTCCTGTTCGATGCTGTTGGGATGGATGTTATGATAGCCGCTTTCAGCCCGCGGGCAGCGGCTGGCCGAGGGTGAGGGCCAGCACCCGCAGGGCGGTCTCGGGCGGGTTGAGGCTCGCGGCCCCCTCGGGGGCCGGGCGGCCGGGGCCGTCCGGCCCGAAGGCGTAATCCAGAAAATACGCCATCTCGCGCAGATACCGCTCGTTGACCGGCTCTTCATACCGCTCGACGCTGCCGTCCTCAAGGGTGAGGGTGCCCGCGCCGAAGTCGGCCGTGACCGTGCCGTTTCGGCAGAAGAGTTCGAGGCTGCGCCGGTAGCTGCGGCCAAAGTAATCGAGATGCAGCTCGGCCAGCAGGGTGGGATAGCGGGCGATGTAGACGGCGAGGTCGTCCGAATCGATCTCAAGGTGGCTGTACCGGCCCGCGAAGCCATGCACCTGCCGGGGCATCCCGAAGAGGTCGACCAGATAATCCCACTCGTGGATGAGGTCGATGCCCACCCCGCCCCCCAGCGCCCGGTGGGCCGAGTAGACGGTGCGGTAATCGACATCCGGCCGCCAGCCGGGCAGGTAGGAGGAGCAGATGGCCCGCGCGCTGTACACCGCAAGGCCGGGCAGCCGCCGCTTGAGGGCCTGCATCACCCCGCACCAGCGCATGGGGGCGGCCACATAGGCCCTTTGCCCGCTGGCCGCGTCGAGCCCCAGGGCGGCCAGAATGTCAAAGCGTTCGCCCGCCGGGGCGGCAAGGGGGCGGCCGGAAGCGGCGGCGAGGTCCGCGGCGAGGGCGGCAGGGTCGGCTGTCTCGAAGATCGGCTTTTCGATGAAATAGCAGCCCGCCCGGCCCCGCAGCCGGGCCAGTACCCCGGCGTGCAGGCTGGTGGGGTTGGTGATGAAGACGAGGTCGTAATAGGGCCGCAGCTGGTCAAACCCGGTGATCTGGCGGGCCAGCAGGGCGCTGGTGGTCTCGGGCAGCTGGCCCGGCTTTGCCCCGCTGCGCAGCGCGTCGACGGCAAGGCCCAGCCCGCGCTGGGCGGCAAGCTGGGTCAGGTTGCGCAGGTGCCGGGTGCCGATCGACCCCAGCCCCACAAACAACACCATGGCGGTGTAGCCTGCCGGGCCGCTCATTGCGCACCCTCCCCGCGTATCGCGGCCTTTGCGCCGCCGCTCTCGCCCTCGCTGTCCCCCTGAATGGCGTCGATCAGCCGCAGGGTCTCTAAATCCTGCGCAAAGGTATAGCGGGGGGCCTCGGTGCCGGCCAGCACCCCGAAAAAGTTCGCCAGCTCATCGACATAGGCGTTTTCCACCACATTGTCGCTGTAACGGGGGTCGTGTTCGAAGCTCTGGTAGGTGTTGACCGGCTGTTTTTCACCGGTGGCGGCGTCGAAGGTGTAGAGGGCTTTGGGGTTGCCCTCCCAAAAGAGGTGCAGCCCCTCGCCGAAGCACTCGAACTGCCGCACCGCCTTGGGGCTGACCACGTCGGCCGCCAGCATCCCCTTGGCCCCCGAGGCGTGCCGCAGGGTCACAAAGACGCTGTCCGCGTAGGGCAGCTCAAGGGCGCTGATCTTGTCCCGCTCGGCGTGCAGGCTGACCACCGGGCCGAAGGCGTCCAGCAGCCAGGGCAGGTCGATGCCAAAGATCTCCCGCACCCCGCCGGTGCGGGCCGAGCCGACAAAGAAGTCCTTATAGTTCTCCCAGGGGTGCCAGTCCGGCAGGTACTGGCCGATGTGGTAGATGTAGTTGACCTGCTTGCCGGTTTTTTTGCAAAACTCGGCTGTGCGCTGCTTGATATACTGGGTCTCCCGCCGGTAGAGCATGGTGCTGGAGAGGAAGAGCGGCAGCCCCCTGGCTTTGGCCTTGGCCATGTTTTCAGCGTAGCCGTCCGCCACCAGGTTCAGCTCGGTGAACACCGGCAGTCCGGCGTCGAGCAGCTGGCCGATGATCGCCGCGTGGCTCAAGGGGGCGGTGCAGACGAGGCCCGCGTCGAATGTTTTGTCTGCCACCGCCGCGGCGATGCTCTCATAGGCCGGGATGCCAAGGCCCTCGGCCTCGGCGCGGCGGGCGGGGGCGGAGTCCACCCCGCAGACCCCGATGGATGGGTCCATCCCCCGGATGAGCCGGGCGCGGCGTTTGCCCATGCTGCCCAGCCCCACGATCAACAGCTGCATCATGATCCCTCCTGTTTTTTGCATCCCAGCACGGCGGCGCGGCCCAAACTGCCCGCCGCCTGCTGGTTTTTCTGTCAGGTTAGAGCCTCAGCCCTTGGGCATCTCGAGGCTGTCCCACCGGGCCCAGCCGAGGTGGCTGCCGGTTTTGATGAGGGCGAACTCCCCCGCCCCGGCGGCGAGGCCCACCGTCTGGCCCGGAATCAGCGCCGGGTACCAGCTGGGGGTGTCCCCCCGCAGCCGCCAGCCGCCCTCGGGCATTTTGCGCAGCCACCCATCCGGCACCACCGCCTGGCTGCCGCTGGCCGGGTGCAGGCAGAGCCGCCCGCCCGCGTCCTGCCGCAGCACCCGCACGCTGTAATCCGGCCCGGTAAGGCAGACCGCCCCGCGGCGCTGGGCCTGGCCCTGCCGCACCCGCACCTGGGGCAGGCCGTCCACCATCGCGAAGCCCTCGCAGACCCCGCCGCGCAGCACCGCGCCGTTGAGCTGCCCGCCCACCGCGAGGCCGAGGCCTCCGTCCACCGAGACCAGCCGGTTGGCCGGGCTGGTGCGGGGGGCCTGGCAGAGGGTGGTATGGCCGTACCAGCCCGCGGGCCAGTGGCCCACCGCGAGCAGCTTGACAAAGGCGGGCCCCCGCAGGGCGGTATCATGGAAGGCCGGGGCCGTCAGCACCGTCTCGGCCGATTGCTCCTCCAGCGGGCCGGGGCCGAGGCCCGCGTGGGCAAAGAGGTACTGGCTGCTCTCCACAATATGGGGCAGCCCCTCCAGAAAGGCGAGCTCGGCGGCATAGCGGGGCCGCAGGGCCGCCAGGGCCGCCGCAGGCTGGGCCAGCGCCTCGGCCCGCTCGAGGCCCTCCCGCGCACAGAGCTGCCAGAAGAGCCCGTCCCGCTGGGCGGCCAGCCGGGCCTGCCAGGCCGCGAGCGCTTGCCCCTGTGCGGTGGGCGGGGGCAGCAGGTCCTCCTCCCCGCAGAGGAAATGGACATAGGGCAGCCGGGCGAGCTCGATGGCAAAGTGCACCGTCTCAAGGGCCATGCGGCCCCGACCCGCAAGGTCGCCCAGAACGACCAGGCCGTCCCGCCCGGGGGCAAAGCGCAGCTCGCGCAGCAGTGCTTCGAGCAGGGGCAGCCGCCCCCGCACCCCGCCGATGGCCAGCACCCGCTGGGCCCGATCGAACTGGACATGCTGTACCCTGCACCGCACCTCGCTTCGCTCTCCTTTCCGGCTGATATGTAACAGCAAAGCGCCGAACCCGGCGCTGCCGGGGCGTCTTTTACACCGTCTCGGCCTGCTGCGCCGCCGCCCGGGCCAGCGCCTCGGGCACCGGGCCGTCGTAAAAGCCCTTGGGCGCGCCGAAGGCCGGGTCGGCCAGAGCCTGTTCGAGGATGCGCACGATCTGGCCGCTGGTATCCTCGCCGCGGTAGGGGCTTTGCACCTGTTTGGCCGCCGCCGCGAAGGCCGGGCTGAGGGCCGTGTGCAGGGCCGCTTCGATCGCGGCCTCGCTGGCATCGCAGCAGATCACGTTGCCGCAGCGGATCCGCCCGGCCTGCCGCCGCCCGATGTTGACCGCGGGTACCCCGAAACTGGGGGTCTCGACCACCCCGCTGGAGGAGTTGCCCGCCACCACCGCGGCGTATTGCATGGCGCTGAGGTAGCGCCGGGCCCCGAGGCTGACGAAGAAGGCGGCCCTGCCCGGCCGTGCCGCGGCCCAGGCGGCGGCCATCCGGTTGACCGCCTCGCCGCCCGCGTCGGCGTTGGCGCCGGTGAGCAGCCAGCGCACCCCCTCCGCTTCGCCCACCCGCTCGAGCGCCGCGAGCAGCCCGGCCATCTGGGCCTCGGGGGCACGCGCGCCCGGCGCGGTTTCGGGGTGGAAGGTGACAAGGCCGAACCGCCCGGCGGATTCGCTCAGATCAAACCCGAGGCTCTCGCTGAGCATCCCCCGCGAGAGCTTGAGCAGCCCGCGGATGTTCTCGTCCCCGAGGCCCCCCACGCAGTGGACCGTTTCGGGGGCCTCTCCCATCCGCACCAGCCGCTGGGCGTAGACCGCGCAGCTGGGAAAGTGCAGGTGGGCCATCTTGGTGATGCAGTGGCGGTACCAGTCGTCCGCCGCGCCTAAGGTCACATCCCCGCCGCTGATATGGGCGATGGGGATGCCGGCGAGGGCCGCCGCGGCCGCCGCGGCGAAGATCTCGTACCGGTCCCCCAGCAGCAGCACGGCGGCGGGGCGGTGGGCGGCAAAATAGGCGTTGAAGACAGCCAGGGCGCGGGCCGCCGTCTCGGCGGTGGGCTCGGCCGCGCCGGCGGCGGGCAGGATGGGCAGCCGGGCCGCGATGGGCGCGATGACCCCGCCCGCGGCATCCGCCTCGATCTCCCGCACCGTCTCGCCGTACTGGGCGGCGAGGTGCGCGCCGGTCACCACCAGAGCGGGTGCAAGGCTGCCGGATGCGGCTAACTTTTGCAGCACCGGCCGCAGCAGGCCGTACTCGGCCCGGGTGCTGGTGAGCACTGCCAGCGTTTTTTTGGATACAGGCATCAAAATGCCCCCTTTTTGTGGTTTTTGCGGGGTTTGCCCTCACAGCTCGATCGGCTCGTCCTCTGCAAAGCTGCGCCTGGCGGCCTGGCCCAGCACCTCGTGCCAGCGCATGGGGCTGACGCCGTCGCCCGGGCGCTTGGTGGTGAGGTTTTCCTCGGTGAACCGCTCCCCCGCCGCGATGGCGCGGGCGGCCACGATGCTTTTGCGGGCGATGGGCTTGTTTTTGGCCTCGCTCGGGCTCACCGCCTTGCGCCCGCTGCCCAGCGCCGCCTCGGTGCGGCGCACCGCCGTGACCATTGCGGCGAGCTCGGCGGGGTCGAGGCTGGCCTGATGATCCGGGCCGGGCAGGGTTTTATCGAGGGTGAAGTGCTTTTCGATGACCACCGCCCCGAGCGCTGTTGCCGCCACGTCGCACTCCCAGCCGCGGGTGTGGTCCGACAGGCCCACCGGCAGGCCGAAGGTCTCGTACAGCTCGATCATGGCGGCGAGGTTCGCGTCCTCGTAGGGGGTGGGGTACTCGGTGTTGCAGTGCAGCAGGGTCACGCCGGGGCAGCCGCCGTCTTCCAGCACCCCCAAGGCGTCCTCGATCTCGGGCAGGGTGGACATGCCGGTGGAGAGGATGACCGGCATGTTGGCGGCCGCCACCGCCTCCAGATAGGGCAGGTTGGTGATCTCGCCGCTGGGCACCTTCATGGCGGGCAGGCCGAGGCCCGCCAGAAACCGCACACTGGGCAGATCAAACGGGGCGGAGAGGTACTGGATACCGATGGAATCGCAGTACGCTTTTAATTCGGCGTGCGCCTCAAAGCCAAAGTGCAGGCGGCGGATCATCTCGAGCTGGCTCTCCCCCGCGCCGGTGGAGGCCTTTTGGTACTCGGCCTTTTGGGCAAAGCGGGAGACCACCAGCTCGGGCACGGCGGTCTGGTACTTGACCGCGTCCGCCCCGCACTCCTTGGCCACCCGGGCCATCTCCCTGGCCATCTCGAGGCTGCCGTTGTGGTTGACCCCCGCCTCCGCGATGAGAAAAACGCTCATGGCTTTACGCTCCTTTTTTGCCTTTTCATATTATTCGGCCGCGAGGCACCTTAGCCGTTCTGGGTCTCCAGCCGCCGCCGCATGGCGTCCAACTCCTCGATCTGGCCCATGTCCATCCAGCCGCTCTCGGCCACCGGATAGACGCCGACCCGCTCGCCCGCGGCGCGGTAGTGCTCGATGATGTCGGTAAAGTCCTGCTTTTTGCCCGGTTCCAGCTCCTCCACCACCCGCGGCTCCACCACATACACCCCGGTGTTGGTGAGGAAGTTCATCTCGGGCTTTTCCCGCATGGCGAGCACGCTGCCGCCCTCCCCCATCTCGATGACCCCATAGGGCACTGTGAAGTGCTTGAAGGCGCAGACCATCGTGATGAGGTTGCCGCACCTTTTGTGGTGGTTGTAAACATCCCCGAAATCCGCGTCGAGCAGGATGTCGCAGTTGGAGAGGAAGAAGGGCTCGTGGATCTGCCCCTTGAGCAGGCTCAGGCCCCCGCCGGTGCCGAGAGGGGTATCCTCGTCCACATAATGAATCTGATAGTCGCGCTCAAGGTCGTTAAAATACGACTTGATCATGTTCTTTTTGTAGTTGACCACCAGATAGAACTCGCTGCAGCCAAAGCCGCAGAAGCGGTTGATGATGTGCTCGGCGATGGGCAGCTCCCCCACCGGGATCAGGGGCTTGGGCAGGATCTTGGTGTAGGGGTAGAGCCGGGTGCCCAGGCCCCCCGCCATGATCACCACCGGCAGCCCGGCCCGGCGGCGGTTGTCCACATCCAACCGGTTGGCAAAGACGATGTCCGCGACGCAGCCGTTGTTATCCAGCAGCGGCAGCGCGTCGATGACCTTCTCCTTCAAAATCCGCCTCGCCGCGCCCCGCTCGCTGAGGGGCAGGCTGTAGGGGTGGTAGTTGGCGGCCAGGCGCACCGGGTCGCTGAGCTGGCCGCCCCGCAAAATCAGCTTGCGCAGGTCGCCGTCCGTGACCACCGCCTCAAGCCTGCCGCCCGGGGCGATCAGCAGGATGCGCAGGCCGGTCTCGTCCAGCTTTTTCATGGCGTCGAGCACGGTGGTCTCGGGCTGGATGTACAGTTCTTCGATGTGCAGCATCGGGGTGCCTCCCTACGATCAGATCTTGGGCCGGGGCGCGGAAAGCGCGCCAGTCCGGCCTTTGCGCGGGGCCGCCGTAAGGCTTCCGCTCACAGGGCCAGCAGGGTGTCGATGACCCGCTGGCAGTCCTCCTCGGAGAGGTTGGTGGAGCAGGGCAGGTTGATGATCCTGGCGCGGTAATCCAGCGCCTTTTCGAGGGCATAGGCCTCGTTTTTGCCATAGTCCGCCTGCTCGTGGATCAGCGCCCAGACCGGGCGGGTTTGGATGTCGCGCGCTTTGAGGGCCGCGATCATGGTGTCCCGGTCGTGCCGGGGGTCTTCGAGATAAAGCGAGTAGAACCACTTGTTGGAGCGCACCCCGTCCTCCTGGAAATCGAGGATGCGATAACCGTTTTTGCCGTCGAGCGCGGTCTTGTACTGCTGCCAGCGGGCGTGCTTGTGGGCGATAAAGCCCTCTAACTGCTCCAGCTGGGCAAGGCCGAGCGCCGCCTGCAAATTGGTCATGCGGTAGTTGTAGCCGATCTCGTCGTGCAGAAACTGCAGCTCGTCCGCCTTGGCCTGGGTGGAGAGGTGCTTGGCGTGCTCGGCCCAGTCCGGGTGGTTGGAGACCAGCATGCCCCCGGCGCCGGTGGTGATGATCTTGTTGCCGTTGAAGCTGTAGGCCCCGACATCCCCGATGGTCCCGGCCATCTTGCCGGCAAAGGGGCCGGAGGTATATTTGGTGCCCAGCGCCTCGGTGGCGTCCTCGATCAAAGCAAGGCCCCACTCGTTGGCGAGCGCGGCAAAGGCGGGCATCCCGGCCATGTTGCCAAAGACGTGCACCACCAGAATGGCCGCCACCCGCGCGCCGCTGGCGCGGTTGTACACCCCGCCCGGGCGCTTTTCGCACCGGGTGCGCAGAAACTCCTGGGTGGCTGCCGGGCTCATGCAGAGACTGTCGTCGCAGCCGATGAAGACCGGCTCGGCCCCGACATACCGGATGGGGTTGACCGCCGCGATGAAGGTGAGGGTCGGGGCGAGCACCTCGTCCCCTCTGCCGATGCCGGCGGCCATCAGGGCCAGATGCAGCCCGCTGGTGCCGCTGTTGCAGGCCACCGCGCGGGGCATGCCGGTATAGGCGGCCACGGCGTTTTCAAACTCGGTGACCTTGCTGCCGCCGGTGGAGACCCACTCGCTGACCACCGCCTCGCTGACATATTCCTTTTCCCGCCCGGCGAAGTTGGGCACCGAGAGGGGGATGAAATGCTCGTTATTGTTGCTGTTTGCCATCTTGTATTCCTCTTTTCTCATCAAAAACGGTCGCAGTGCCGCGGTTTGTCGGCGCGGGGCCGTATGACTGCACATGGGATTTGGGGGGTTCGGGCGCGGGTGTGGGGGCTGCCGGGTTCGGTCAGGTTGCGGCGTCGGGCGCGGCGGACTGCCCGCGGCGGCCCCTGCCCCTGCCCCGCAGCGTCCAGAGCTGGCGAACGAGCTCCAGCGCGGCGGCAGCCAGCCCCGGCCAGAGCGCCATGCGGAACGCGCCAAACCAGCCCGGCGCAAAGTAGCTGAGCAGGCCCGCCGGTTCGTTGCACTGGATGCCGGTGACCGCGATCTCGTTGTCGCGGCTCGAGCAGGGGTCCAGCCGCAGGGCGGCGATGCGGCCCTGCGGCAGGGTGTAGAGGTAGCTCTCGCCGTCATCGCTCTGCACCGCAAAGACCCGCTTGTCCTGGCTGAAGGGCTCCTCGGGGGCGCTGGTGTAGTAAAGACACATCTCGCGCGGGCTGTCGGCATAGCGGGCCGCAAAGCGCACCGTGCGCAGGGTGCGGCCGTCCGGGTTGCGCCAGATCAGCTGGGGGTCGTCGGTGAGGGTGCGGATCATCTCGCCGCCCGCCGCGTCCGGCTCGCCATCCGTCTCCAACACGGCGTTGACCAGCTCGCACTCGGCCGCCTGCAGCGAAAAGGGGGCCAGACGTCCCGAGGCTCTGGCCGCGGTGTCCCGCCCCAGGCCCACGAGGCTCATTACCAGCCAGCCGAGCAGGCAGGCCGCGTAGCAGAGCGCGGCGAAGAACCAGGGCCGCCCGGCCATTTGGCGCAGCCGCGCGAGGGGCCCGGCGGTACGGGGTCTGGCCTGCTTTGGCGCGCCGGGAGCGGCCTTTTCCGGCGGGGTTTTTCCCGGCGGGGCCCCGGGGGGCCGATGCTGCCAGTGCTTCACGCGGGCACCTCCATTTCCACCGGGGCAAAAAGCCCGTCCTCCCGCACCTCGTAGAGCAGGGTGCGGCCCGCCTCGGCCTCGGCCAGCCCATCTGCAAAGAGAGGGGCGTAGCTCTCGGTAAAGATCTCGTCCAGCCGGTCCACAAAAATATACCGGCAGCCGCTGGCCCGCACCGCCGCCGCCCACTCGGCCGCGGTGTAGGGGTGGTAGTAATACCAGCGGGTGTAGTCCTCCTCGGGCGGGCGCAGGGCCGCGAGGCCAAAGGTGCCCCCGCCGCCGCCCTTGTCCCGGTCACCGCTGTAATCCAGCACCAGGGGCAGCAGGTCGTAGGAATACTCGAACCAGTCGAGCCCGTCGTCCCCCTGGCTCACCAGAAAGATGCGGCTGCCCGGCTCGGCCGCGGCGGTCACCGCGTCGGCCCGGGCCTGCTGGATGCGCTGGTCGGCAAAGGCGGCGTCCGAAAAGCCCAGCACGCTGAACTGGGGCAGCACCATCTGGTCCACCCGCAGCAGCATCAAAGCGGCCAGCAGCACCAGCCCCCCCTGCCCCAGCAGCCGCAGGGCGGGCCGGGCGGCCCGGCTTTGCAGCGCCAGGGCCAGCGCCGTTAGGGCCAACAGAAACCAGCCGAGGTAAAAAGAGTCGATATACCGGTTATAATCAATCAGCGCCTCGGCCTGCTCGGGCCGGAAGATAAAGCCGTAGCTGAGGGCGAGCATGAAGTTGTACCCCACAAAGCCCGCCGCCGAGAGCGCCCCGAGCAGCGCGATGCGCCGCCGCAGCTGCCCCCGCCCGGC
>DKVN01000072.1:3313-6431 GCA_002491225.1 Faecalibacterium sp. UBA7177 | reverse complement strand
GGCGGCGGAGGAAATCCTCCCCGATGCCCAGCATCGAGAGGCGGGACTGGAAAAACGCCTGCCGCATCCCATCCGCCGCGGCGAAGAACTGGGCCCGCCGGGCCTCGTAGTACTCCCCCACCGGCAGCCCGAGCAGCATCCTGATGCCGGACACCGCCACGCTGACCGTGCTGGGGCTGGTCTCCCCCATGCCGCCCGCCGCGGCATTTTGCTGCACCAGGCCCGCGATATACCGGCCCCAGGCGAGGTACATGGCCATCGGGGCGGCAAGGAGGGCCGCGCCGAACCCGGCCCGCCGGGCAAGCCCCCGCCAGCGGGGCCGGGGCGCGGAGGATGCCGCGCCGTCCGCCTTGAACAGGCCGTCCGAAGGCTGCCGCAAGGCAGGCTGGGGCGCGAAAAAGAGCCAGTCCGCCGCCGCGAGCCCGGCCGCCAGCAGGGCCAGCACAAAGGTGTTGCTTTTGATGTTGCCCACCAGCACCAGCACCGGCAGGATGCTGGCGCGCGGGCCGTCCTCCCGCACCGCAAGCCAGTAGGCCACCGCCCCGCCAAAGACGATGCCGGAGGGGATGTCGCCGTAGCTGGTCATATACACCCCGCACAGCTCGATGGTGCGGTTATAGACGGTGAAAAACCAGGGGGTGAGCCAGGCAATGACCGCCAGCGGCACGGCCAGCGGCCAGCGCCGCCAGGTCACCCTGCCCAGCACCGCCGCAAAGCAGGCAAAGAGCAACAGGTCATAGGCCAGATACACCTTCCAGGGGGCAAACTGGCCCAGAAACTGCACAAAGTAGCTCAGCACGATCAGCCCCGGCGTCTGGGTGGCCTGCCAGGCCCAGCCGATCTCGCCGGTGGTGTAGAGGCTGTCGTTGAGGCAGGTGAGCTTGGCGGCAGGGCCCCAGAAGGAGAACTCGTCAAAATCGCTGAAGAGCGGCTGCCGGATGGCAAAGTAGACCGCAAAGCTCACCGCCAGCGCCCAGAACAGGGCCGCCCCGGGGCTGAAAATCGCCCGCCAGCCGCCCTGTTTGCCGCGGCTGGCAAGGGCCCAGACACCCAGCGCGGCCGAGGCGGCCAGCAGCAGCCAGGCCGCCTGGGCCAGCAGCCCCGCCATGCCCGCGATCGTCAGCCAGAGGCTGATGATGCCCAAAGCGGCCAGCGGGGCCAGGGCGCTGTGCAGGCGGCAGCGCAGGGTCAAAAACGCGCAGAGCAGCGCCAGCGCGCCAAAGCTCACGAGGATATCCAAAGTGCGTTCTCCTTACGATCTGTCTCGTTTTGCGGGCATTTTTGGGCAGCGCCGCGGGGGCTGTGATGCCAGCCTTTAGTACCGCACCCGCTTTTGCCGCGGCAGGCCCAGCAGGCTGCCGGTCTCGGCGATGAGGGCGGCGGCCAGCAGCGGCAGGCCAAGCAGCAGCATCCACCCGCCCGCACCGGGCACAAAGGCGGTGTACCAGCCCTGGGGCGGGTCGATGGTCAGGCCGTCAAAGCGGGTGAGCACCCCGCCCACGCTGTCCGGGTCGATGCGAAGCTCCTCCACCAGCTTGCCGCCCAGATCGAACACCAGCCGGCCCTCGGCGTCCCGCGTTGCGTAGACGGTCTGGCGGGGGGAAAAATCAGCCTGGCCGGGCATCCGGTAGTAGAGCTCGACCCCGCAGCCGGGTTTTGTGTGGGTGATGTCCAGCACCACCCGGCGCACCCAGGCCCGCTGGGTCCAGGTAAGCTGCGGGTCGGTATCGGTGGAGATATACCAGGTCCCCTCGGTGTGCTCCTCGTCCTCGTAGGGCTTGATGCTGACGGTTTCGAGTTCGTCCAGGGTCAGGGTGCGGGTGGCGGCCAGCCCCTCGTGGGCGTACCATGCCGTCTGCACCAGCAGCCCCACCCCCTGGGCCAGCCAGATGACAAGCGCAGCCAGATAGCAGCCGGCCACCAGCTTTTTAAGGTTCATACCGCACCTCCCCCACCGGCACAAAGTGTACTGTGTCCTCCTCGTACCGGATCTCGTAGAGATAGGCGTCCTCACAGCGGAAGATCGGGACCTTGCCCTCAAACAGATCCTCGAACTCGTACCGGATATAGGTATCGCTCTCGTCGATCAAAAGATGGGTGTAGCGCTTATCCTGCAAAAAGGCAATGAGATCCTCCCTGCTGCACTCGGCGGGATAGGGATAGCCCTTCTGGTAGGCGTAGGTGGTCACATGGAAGAGATCGGTGTGGGGGTTGACCAGGCTGGCGATGGTGGTCTCCCAGTTGTCGGCCCCCTCCGCCGCGTAGCCAAAGCCCGCAAAGCCGTTGGCAAGCTGGGCGTTCAGCTCGTAGCCGTAGTAATACCAGCGGGTAGCGTCGTCCCCCTGGCTGATCAGGAAAACCGTGTCCTCCGGCTGCAGTTCGCTGTTGACCGCGGCGGCCCGGCGGGTCACCTCGTCCCGGATGGCGTAGTTCTCGGCCGGATAGTTCCAGAACCCGGCGCTGGGCAGCCCGCGGGCGCAGAAGGCCGCGAGGATGCCGCAGCTCAGTGCAAGGCAGCCCAGCCGGGCGGGCCGGGGCAGGCCGCCGCTCTCGGCCGACACCGCCAGCAGGCAGAAGGCCGCCAGCAGCCAGCCGAGATAAAAGGGGGCGATATAGCGGTCATAATCCTTGAGGATCAGGGCCTCCTGCTCGGTAAAATTGTAGACATAGAGGAACAGATGAAAGAGCAAAAAGGCCGCGTAGCCCGCCGCGCTGAAGAGCCCGAACACCGCCACCCGTCGCCGGGCCCCCGGCGCAGCGGTGATGAAGGCCGCCAGCAGCACCGCGGCGATCAGCGCCAGCGCCGCCGCCCCGCTGCCCAAGAGGCAGAGGTCGGTTTCGGGTAAGGCGCGGAGCATCAGGCCCTTGACCGCCGCAAACTTTTCGGCGTACTTGTCGCTGCCCTTGCCGACGAGCTGGGCCAGGCCGTCCCGCAGCAGAAAGCCGTAGCTGACCGCGTCGCCGGTGGCGGCACTGCCCACGCTGGTTTTGTCGATGGCGGCGGCCGCCGCCACATACCGGCTCCAGCCCAGATACAGGGCCGCGGGCCCGGCCAGCAGCCCGGCAAAGGCCGCCGCCCCCTGCCCCAGCCCGCGCAGCGAGAGGCGGGGCGCGGCCA
>DKVN01000072.1:0-3064 GCA_002491225.1 Faecalibacterium sp. UBA7177 | reverse complement strand
CCGCCCCGAGCAGCGGCCAGGGGGAGGCGTCGGCCCGGCGGTCCCGCCCGGCAAACCAGAGACAGAGCGCCCCGCCAAAGCAAAGGCCGAGTGCAAGATCCCCCATGACCGTGAGGTAGATGCGGGAGATGCCGCCCGGCGCGGGCGCGGTGAAGAAATAGGGCAGCAGCACCGCTCCCGCGGCCAGCAGCACCGCGCGGGGCCAGCGGCGGCCGCGCTCGGCGCCGGTCTCGGTTTCGGCGCGCACGGTGCCGATGAGGGCCGAAAGGGCCGCAAGGCAGAAGGTATCGTAGGCGGCGATGCTCTTCCACTCGGCAAAGCCGCTCAGCGCAAACTGGAAGAGATGGCTCAGCAGCGGCACCCCCGGCAGCGAGCCGCGGGCCGCCAGGTTGCCGGGCGCGGCCGGGTGCAGCATCCCCGAGAGGGTGGTCATCTTGCAGGCGGTGCCCCAGAAGGTGAACTCATCCCAGAGGATGAACCGGGGCTGCTGGCTGGCTAAGATCACCCAAACGCCGAGGCTGCCCAGCAAAAACACCAGAAAGCCGGGGCTGGCCAGCCGCACGAGGGCGTTGCCGAGGTCCCGCCGCAGAGCGGCCAGCACCACCCCCGCCGCGGCCAGTGCCAGCCAGAGCCAGCAGCCCACGCCGAGCTGCCCTGCAAAGCCCCAGAGGCAGAGCCAGACCACGCTGCCCGCCAGCACCGGCAGGGGCAGCAGGGCGGGGTCGGCGTCGCAGAACTCCACCAAAAACAGGCAGAGGCCGCAGATCCCCAGCAATGTGATCAGGCCGCTCAGCATGGCTTTGCCTCCTTTCGGTTTGGGGTGGTTTTGCGAATCGCTTTTAAAGCAGAAATCATCGTTTACTCGTTTTTTACTGCCCCGGCAGCAGATACACCGGGCCGATGAAGCAGTGCTGGAACAGCAGCACCGCCCCCAGCACCGCAAACCCGGCCGCGCAGCCAAGGCCCAAGCGCACCGCCCGCTGGCCGTCCAGCGCGAGCTTGGGGGCCAGCACATGGCTGAGCAGGGCGGCGAGCAGCACGGTCAGCATCAAAAAGGCGGGCAGGAAATACCGCGCCTGCAGCCCCAGAATGCGCACCATGCCCACCGGGGTATAGGTGATATACATGGCGGTCATTGCCCCGGCGATGTACACCACCGACAGCCCCCCCAGACCGAGGGCGGGCCAGAGCCGCAGGCTGCTTTTTTCGTGCACCGAGAGGGCCGCCGCAAACACCAGCAGCACCGGGCTGAGCAGGTTCAGCATCGGCACCGGCAGATCCATCCAGCCGAAGGTGCCCAGCTGCCCGATGAAGCACTGGTTCTCATACAGGGTGCCCAGCATAACCGCGATGTAACGCGGCAGGTTGCTCAAAACAAACCGCAGCTGGCCCAATTGATCCACCACACCCTCGCCCAGCATCCGGTCAAAGGCGGCGGCGGAGTAGTTGTAGCGGAAGGCCCCGCCGTACCACTCGACCAGGGCGGTCATCGCGAGGGCCGCGGCGAGGGGCACGAGGGCGACCTGCCACTTTTTCCAGCGGGTTTTCCAGGCCTGGCGGGGCAGGATCAGCGGCAGGGCCAGCCAGAGCAGGTTGATATAGGGCTTGGCCGCGTTCATCATCAAAAAAGCGAAGAAGAACCAAGTAACGTCCCGGTCGGTGATCTCGTCCCGGCAGTAGTAGCTGGCCACGAGGTAATAAAAGCCCAACAGGCTGGCATCATAGCTGACGCTGGCCGCCATAAAGAGGCTGAGCGGCAGCAGCATCACGGCCAGAAAGACCGGCTGGTACCGCCTGCAGCCCCGCAGGGCGGCATAGCAGAGCCCCGCGTAGACCGCCAGGTTCGCCAGCCGGGCAGCGTAGAGGCAGCCCAGCGCCCCAAAGCCGAGCAGCCGCGCCAGCGCGATGCCCAGCGCCTGGGGCAGAAAGGGCAGGATCATCACCACGATCGGCTCGTGCACCACCGGGGCCGCGGTATCGGCGGCGTTGGCCGCGAAGTAAGCGGCAAAGCTGTCGGCCACGCTCTCGACCCGGCCGCCCTCGCCCCGCTGCTTGAGGGCATAGCCCTGGCTCGAGTAGCTGACCGGGTCGCCATTCTCATTTTCGGTCATGCCCTGGCTGGTGTGGGCGGTGACCCACGCGCCGGGGAAGGCGTCGATCAGCCGCGCGACATCGGCGGGGTAGGTGCGGGCATAGTCAAAGTCAAAATGGCCCTCGCTGATGGCCCAGCTGCGCAGAAAATGGCTGGGCTCATCCGGGGCCTGAAAGGGCGGGTTGGCAAAGCAGAAGAGCGCCCCGCACACCAGAATGCAGAGCGCCGCCCGCCCCGGCAGCCCCCGCACCAGCCGCACCGCGGCGGCCGCCGCCGCGTACAGCGCGGTGGCAATGGCCCAGGCATAGAGGGTCATTTTGCCGGCGGGCAGACGGTCAAAGGAATAAAAGACCCGCCAGCAGTACACCAGCGCCGCGCTGCCCAGCAGCGCGGCGGCGTATCCGGCAAGCCAACCGGCCCATGCCGGAAAATGGCCGGGGCGCGGGGGGGTGAGTTTGGCTGAACGATGCTTCATGGTCTCCTCGAAAGCGGGGCAAGGGGCCCCGGCGCGCCGGGCGCGCAGATTTTGCCGCGCCGCGGCGCCGGGCCGCGGCCCCTGCCCGGCCGATCCTTCCTTTTACAAATTATAGATATCGGCCTTGTACTGGTCGAGATGGGTGCGCAAAAAGGCGATCGTCTCCTCCAGCCCCTGCCGGAAGGTGTAGGCCGGGGCCCAGCCGGTGAGGGCCTTGAGCTTGTCGGCGCTGCCCAGCAGCCGGTTCACCTCGCTCTTTTCGGGGCGCAGGCGATCCTCATCGCAGACGATCCTGGCCGCGGGGTTGATCTGGGCGATCAGCTCGGCGGCAAGGTCCCCGATCGAGTGCTCAACGCCGGTGGCGATGTTGACCTCCTGCCCGATGGCCGCCTCGCAGCCCGCCAGCGCCATAAATCCGGCGGCGGTGTCCTTGACATAGTTGAAGTCCCGGGTGGGGGTCAGGCTGCCGAGCTTGATCTCGGTTTTGCCGGTGAGCA
>DKVN01000053.1:28846-29120 GCA_002491225.1 Faecalibacterium sp. UBA7177 | reverse complement strand
TCGCGCACTCAGTCCACATGCACCATGCTGGGGAAGATGCGGGCGAGGCGGTCGTCCGGGAAGCGCTCATCAAAGCGCTGCTGCCAGCTGCTGGTGGCGGGCACCCCCTCGTACCGCTGGGCCATGCGCAGCACCGCGCCGCCGCTGACCAGGCTGTTGACCAGCATGAACACCGCCAGCACCCAGCTGAGGGTGATGCCGATGGCGTTGGGCACATGCCGCTCGATCCAGCCCGAGATGCGGGGGTAGAGCTCCTTCACCCAGACAAGGCCCA
>DKVN01000053.1:6144-28547 GCA_002491225.1 Faecalibacterium sp. UBA7177 | reverse complement strand
CCAGAAGAAGCAGTAGAGCAGGTTGATGCGGCCGTTGAGGTTAAACGGCATCTCGCTGTAATCCCAGCTGACCGTGCCGATCACCGTCTCCTGCAGCCAGCTGCAGAAGTACTCGAAGGCGCCGCCGATCACCGCGCCGCCGAGGAAGATCCAGCGGTCGTTTCTGCCCTCGAACCGGTGCAGGCAGAGGGTGAGCAGCACCGCCCCGGTGCCGTAGATGAGGTTGAAGGGCCCCCAGACCAGCCCGGTGCGCTGCATGAGCACCCCGGTGGTGGCGAGGACGAAGACCGTCTCGATCACCACCCCCAAAAAGCAGCTGATGAAAAAGACCCAGAACAGCTTATAGATGTTGAGCCCGTGGGCAAAGTGGCCCGGCACCCCGGCGCTGTCCCGCGCGAGGCGGGCGGCGTGGCGGCGCTCCTTGGCCAGGGCGCGGGTGCGCCGGGCTTCGAGCCGCCGCAGCTTGCGCTCCAGCCGGGCGCGCTTGAGGTCGTAGACCGCCTCGATGCGCTCTTCCCACTCGGTCGTCTGTGGCATATGTGTCGATTCCTTTCGTGCAGTTTTCAAAATGATGCGAAATTGCGCGAATTTACGCGCGGTAGATCAGCTTTTGCAGCACCGCCACCATCAGCACCAGGGTGCCCAGGGCGATGCGGTACCAGCCGAACAGCTTGAAGTTGTGCTTTTTGACATAGTTCATCAAAAAGCCGATGGTCAGCAGGCTGACCACAAAGGCCACCGCCATGCCGGTGACGAGCACCCCGATCTCGAGCCCGGTGAGGCTGCCGCCCGCCGCAAAGAACTTGACCAGCTTGAGCCCGCTGGCCCCGAACATGACCGGCACCGCCAGAAAGAAGGTGAACTGCGCGGCCAGCGGGCGGCTGGCCCCCAGCAGCAGCGCGCCGACGATGGTGGCCCCGCTGCGGCTGGTGCCCGGCACCATCGCCAGCACCTGCCAGAAGCCGATGATCAGCGCGTCCTGGTAGCTCAGCTGGCTGAGCTTATT
Source organism: Faecalibacterium sp. UBA7177 (assembly GCA_002491225.1). GTDB lineage: Bacteria > Bacillota > Clostridia > Oscillospirales > Ruminococcaceae > UBA7177. The sequence continues at coordinate 27,541 of DKVN01000053.1, read as the reverse complement.
GATCCGCGGGCGGCGGGGCTTTTGCTCGATGAGCAGGAAAAAGACGCCGTAGAGGATCAGCATCGCCGCCACCACCCAGTAGTTGTAGAGGTGGGCGTCGAGCCAGTCATCGAGCAAAAGGCCCAGCACGGCGGCGGGCAGGCTGCCCACCAGAATCTTGCCCCAGAGCGAAAAGGCCCCCGGCTTGCAGTAGCGGCGGGCAGGGTCGGCGGTAAAGGGCCAGAGACGGTCAAAGTAGAGCAGCACCACCGCCAGAATCGCCCCGAGCTGGATCACCACCCGGAACATGGTGAGGAACTCGTCCGAGAGCTCGAACTGTACCAGCTGTTCGAGCAGGATCAGGTGCCCGGTGCTGGAGATGGGCAGCCATTCGGTGATGCCCTCCACGATGCCCATCAGCACCGATTTGAGCAGTTCCCAGATGAGGACAGGCTCGTTCATGGCCAACACTCCTTTTCTTATGAGGCTTTGCGCGGGGCCCCACTCATTCATACGAGGCAGGGGGAAGGTTTTTTCCAGCCGCCGGGCATTTTTTGCCGCGCGGCTCGACTTTTGGCTAAAATCAGTATATCATAAATTCCACACCGCGAAAAGAGCGGTTTCGCGCAAGAATCGTCCAAGCTGCAAATCCCATCCGTCCGCGCGGGGGATATTCCCCTTCGAAAACGCCCCCTTCAGGGGCTCTTAAATCATTCTCAGGGAAACATCCCCCGCGCGGACTGCGCATCTCTTTTGCGGTTTGGTTGCTCTTTTCGGCAACATTGTAGTATAATCAGGGCGTATCATCCGTTTGAGGGCGCTTTGTATTTTTCCGGGTGTTTTTCGGGCGGATGCTGCCATCCTTTTTGGATAAGGGAGGACCGCGCATGAATATTCTGGTCGTGGGCTGCGGGCAGGTGGGGCTGCACCTGGTGCGGCAGCTGGAGGAACAGGGCCACGAGGTCGCGGTGCTGGACGAGAGCGCCGAGCGGCTGCGGCGGCTGAACAACCTCGAGGGGCATCCCTTTGCCGGGGTGGCGCTGGTGGGGGTGCCGATCGACGTGGACGTGCTGCGGCAGGCGGGCATCGAGGCCTGCGACGCGGTGGCCGCCGTCTCGGACGATGACCGCATCAACATCATGGTGGCCCAGATCGCGCGGGACGTCTTTGGCCTGCACCAGGTGGTGACCCGCATCGCCGACCCCCGGCTCGAACAGATCTACGCCGACCGGTTCGGCCTCGACACCATCTGCCCCACCCGGCTGACCGTGCAGGCGGCGGTGGACGCGCTGAACAGCGTCTTTGCCCCCGGGCCGGGCCAAAAAGCCGGAGGGGACGCAGAGGAGGGCAAAGCATGAAGATCTGTATCATCGGCGGGGGCAAGATCGGTTTTTACCTTGCCAAGAGCCTGCTCGAACACCGGCACACCCCGATCGTGATCGAGGCCCGCCCGCGCAACTGCGAGCGGATGGCCGACACCCTCGACATCCCGGTGATTTGCGGGGACGGCACCAGCCTTGAGGCGCTTGAAGCGGCGGGCTGCGCCGACTGCGCGGCCCTTGTGGCGGTGACCGGGGACGACCAGACCAACCTGATCGCCTGCCAGCTGGCCAAAAAGGTGTTTGGGCTGCCCAAGACGGTGGCCCGGGTGAACAACCCCAAAAACACCGAGGTGCTGCGCAGGCTGGGGGTGGACATCCCGGTCTCGAGCACCGACAACATCGGCCGCCTGCTCGAGCGGGAGGTCGAGACCAACGCCATCCGGCAGCTGCTGAGCATGGCCGAGGGCACCGCCAGCCTCACCGAGATCACCATCCCGCCCGAGTTCCCCTACGCCGGGCGGGTGCTGGCCGAGCTGGATATGCCGCAGGACGCGATCATCATCTCGGTGACCCGCGGCGAGGAGTTCATCATCCCCCGCGGCAACACCGCCCTGATGATCGGGGACAAGGTGCTCTGTCTGGCCAAGGACACCGCCTTCCACGCCCTGACCGAGGATTGGAAGCTGAGCCGGTGAGCGGCGGCTCGGCTTGTTCATCGGAGTTCGCGAGCCCGCAGGGCCCGCGAACCCTTTCGTTCGCTCCCCTCCCCCGCCAGATTCCCCAAAGCCCCCCAAATCCCCCACGAAAGGAGGCCCGCCCGATGGAATACCGCCTGCACACCCGCGGCCTCGCGGTGCTCACCCTCTGGCTCTCGCTACCGGGCGGGCTGCTCTCGGCCTTTGTCTTCTGGCAGAGCCTGCTGGCCGGGGCGGTCTTTCTCGGCCTCTGGCTGGCCGGGGCGGCGGGGGTCTGCCTGGGGCGGGGCGGCAGCGTGCGGGTGCGGCTTGCGCAGGGGGAGCTGCAGGTGCGGGCCGGGCTGATCTTCAAGACGGTCAAGCGGATGCCGGTGCGGTTCGTCTCAGGGGTGGAGCTGTTCGCCAGCCCGCTGCTGCGCTGGGCCGGGTGCCGGATGCTGACGGTGCACAGCGCCGGGATGGCGCTGGTGCTGGCGGGCCTGGCCGAGCCCGACGCCGCGGCGCTGGCCGCCGCGCTGGGCAGGGGGTGATGGGATGGCCGGAAGAACCGAGCTGACTGAAACCATCGGGGCAGCCGACCGCCCCTGGCACCGCTTTCACATCGTCTACTCGCTGAAACTGATGCAGAAGATGCTGGTGGTCTGCGTGGTACCGCTGATCCAGGCGCTGATTGCCTTTGACCTGCCCAGCCTCTTCACCGCCCTGCGGCAGGAGCTGGTGCTGCTGCTGGTGCTGGCGGCCCTGGCCGGGCTGCTCTGGCTGCGGGCAGGCTGGCGGCTGGACGGGGACGGCCTCTGCCTGCGCACCGGGCTTCTGGTGCGCCGCCAGACCCGGCTGGAGATCCGGCAGATCGCGGTGGTCGAGCTGGCCCGCCCGCCCTGGCTGCGGCTGCTGAGCGGCAGCCGGATGGTGCTGTACCTGGCCAAGAGCCGCTCGCTGCCCTCGGTGACCATCTATCTGCCCAAACGCGCCGCGGCGGGGCTGGCCGAAATTTTGCTGCCCACCCGGGCGGCCCAGAGCTTTTACAAGCCGACCGGGGCCGAGCGGCTGGGCCTGGTGATGCTGAGCGCCGACCTCATGACCACCGCCGCCCTGCTCTGGCTGAGCGCGCGGCAGACGGTCGAGCTGCTGGGCGAGGATCTGGCGGGCAGCCTGGACACGATCACCTGGGCCAACCTCTCCCGGCTCGAGCATCTGGCCGAGCGGTTCCTTCCCGCGGGCGTGGCCTGGCTGTTCACCCTGGCCCTGGTGCTCTCCTGCGTCAGCCTGCTGCTGAGCCTTTTTAAGACCTCCCGCTTTCACGTCTCGCGCAACGGCGGGGTGATCTATTTCCGGGGCGGGCTGTTCACCCTCACCGAGCGGCGGGTGCGTGCCGCGGCGGTGACCGTCTGTGATGTGCGCACCACCCTCGCCGCCCGGCTGCTGCGGCGGTACCCGGTGTATCTGGCCGCCGGCAGCTTTGACGGGGGGGACATCCCGGTGCTGGTCTACAAAAAGGGGCAGGAGGCGCTGCTCGAGGCGCTGATGCCCGAGTTTCGGCTGCCGGGGCCGGTGCGCCGCGGGCTTTACGCCAACGGGCGCAGCCTGCCGGTGTTTTTGGGGGTGCCGGGGGTGCTGCTCGGGGCCTGCCTGGTGCTGGCCGGGGTGTCGGCCTGGCGGCTGCCGGCCCTGACCCCCCTGCTGCTGCTGCCCGCCCTGCCCGCGCTGGCCCTCTGCCTGGTGGCGCTCGAGGCCTTTTTCACCGAGGACATCGCCCGCGGCAGCAATCGGGTGCTGACCGTGCAGTACAGCCGGGGCTTTACCCGGCACCGGCTCTGCATCTTTACGCCGGACCTGGCGGTGAGCATCCGGCAGACCCCCTTCAGCGAGCTGCAGGGCCGGTGCGAGCTGCGGCTGCGGCTGCCCTTTTTCAAAAAGGTGCGGGTGCGCAGCCTCGAGTACTACCGCGCCGCCGGGCTGCCGCTGGATGTGTAGGGGTTTGGCTTTACAGGGGTTTATTTTTGTTGATGGAACATTGGTTTTGACAGCTTCGCGGCGCGGGACAGCGCCGCGCATTGTGTAATGGCAAACGCCTTTACAGCTTTGTTTTGAAGAAAGAGGGAATTGGATGCTGCGCGCTGTGGTTTTTGATCTGGACGGCACCTTGTTGAATACGATCGACGATCTGGCCGACGCGGCCAACTGGGTCTGTGCGCAGAACGGCTGGCCGCTGCACACGGTGGAGGAGTACAAGCACTTTGTGGGCAACGGCATCCCGAACCTCTGCCGCCGGTTTGCGCCGCCGCAGGCCCAAAGCGAGGCGCAGCAGGCCGCGGTGCTGGCCGCCTTTTCCGCCCGCTACAACGCCCACAAGGAGGACAAAACCGCCCCCTACCCCGGCGTGGCCGAGGCGGTGCGGGCCCTGCAGCAGGCCGGGGTGGCGTGCGGGGTGCTCTCGAACAAGGAGGACAGCCTGGCGCAGGCCGTGATCGAACATTATTTCCCGGGGCTTTTTGCCCATGTGCGGGGGGCGGTGGCCGGATGCCCGGCCAAGCCCGACCCCGCCGGGGTGTTCGCGCTGCTCAAGACGATGGGCGTCGCGCCGGGGCCGGAGGTGATGCTGGTGGGCGACAGCGATGTGGACGTGTTCACCGGCAAAAACGCCGGGCTGCCGGTGTGCGGGGCGCTGTGGGGCTTCCGCGGCAAGGAGGAGCTCACCGCCGCCGGGGCCGACCTGCTGGCCGAGCGCCCCGCCGACCTGCCCCGCCTGCTGCTGGGCTGGGCGGGCAGGGGGTGAGCGAAAAATGCTTCCGGGGCGAAAATTGATATTTTTGCGCCCCACTTTGTCAAAGGATTGACAATCTCTCGTTTTCGGGGTATGCTATAGGAGTGTTCGTATCTCGTCCGCGCCTTTTCTTCCGGCTGTTGGGCCGGTGGGGCGGGGCGGCATCATCCAAAAGAGGCCAAACGGCCCAAAACAGGAGGGTTTTATAATGCTGCTGCAAGGTAAAACGGCCGTCATCACCGGCGGCACCCGCGGCATTGGCTTTGCCATTGCCAGGCTGTATCTCGAAAACGGCGCGAAGGTCGCCATCGCGGGCTCCCGCCAGGAGACGGTGGACAAGGCGCTGGCCCAGCTGACCGAATACGAGGGCAAGGTGATGGGCATCTGCCCCGACCTGTGCGACCCCGAGGCGGTAGCCGCCGCCTTTGCCTCCGTGAAGGAGAAGTTCGGCAGCCTGGACATTCTGGTGAACAACGCGGGCGTCTCCTCCCGCGCCAGCCTGTATGACTACAGCGCCGAGGAGTTCACCAGGGTGATGAACCTCAACGTCAACGCGGTGTTCGTCTGCTGCCAGGCGGCGGCCCGGATCATGAAGCCCCAGGGCGGCGGCGTGATCCTGAACACCAGCTCGATGGTGGCCAAGATCGGCCAGCCCGCCGGCTGCGCCTACCCCGCCAGCAAGTTCGCGGTGAACGGCCTCACCATCTCGCTGGCCCGCGAGCTGGCGAAGGACCAGATCCGTGTCAACGCGGTGGCCCCCGGCGTGACCCGCACCGACATGGTGGCCGCCCTGCCCCCGGAGATGGTGGCCCGCGTCTCGGCCGGCATCCCGCTCGGTCGTGTGGGCGAGCCGCAGGACGTGGCCAACGCCTTCCTGTACCTTGCCAGCGACATGGGCAGCTATGTCACCGGCGCCGTGCTCGGCGTAGACGGCGGCTCGGTGGCCTGAGCGAAAGCCCGCCTCTCCCCTGCCCGCCCTCTCTGACCGGGTTGCTCCCGGTTTGCGCCCGGCTTGCCGGGCGGTCGGGCGGTCGCATAGCGCATAGGCTGTAACGGCATCATGGCGGCAAAGGACTCACACGGTCATAAAGAATCAAGGCCCCCAAAGCGGTCTCCTGTTCGGAGCCGCCTTGGGGGCCTTGTGTTCGGTTTTGTCTGTGGATACGGCCCGCAGGGCCGCGGGGCCCCCGCGGAAATTTGCGCAGCAAAATTCCGCGGGGAAAAGGAGGAATGACGGAGCGGTATGAGAAACGCCCGGTCGTTCGACCGGGCGTTTTGAATGGAGCGCAGTCCATTCCGACGTGGTGAAACACCGGACTCCAAATCCGAACCGAAAGATGCGTTGACATCCGCGAGGCTTACGGTCTGAGTTCCGTTTTTATAATTATAGGTGAAAACCAGCCGGCCGTCAAATACATAGATCGAATTGATGAAAGTGTCAATGATCTGCCGCTGGTACGCCTTGTCGGCCGGGTCGCCGTTTTTGAATTGTCCGATCCAGGCGATGATGTCTTCGCGGCTATATTGCGGGCGCTCCAGTTCGGCTTGCAGGATGCTGGTTTTCAGCTGTTCGCGCAATTCTTCCAGTTCCTCAAGACGCTGTTTCGTGCTGCTGGTGAGTACGCCCTGCTGGATCGCGTTGAGCATATTCTCGATGCCGCGGTTTGTATCTGCAAGCTGCTTGCGCAGAACAGGCAGGGCCGTGTCCTCAGTGCTTTGCAGGGCAACAAGTTCATCCGCGATGCGCTCAATGAGTTCATCGTTGAACACCCGTTGCACGGTGTACAGCACCGCTGCGTGTTCGATCCAGTCCTTTTTCACTGCCTTTTTGTCGCAGCCCTGCCGCCGCTTTGCTGCGCTGCATTTGTAGTAGCGGTGAACAGTTCCGTTTCGGCCAACGCCGCTTTCGCCAACCATCATGCGGCCGCAGTGACCACAGAACAGCTTGGTGGTAAGCAGATATTCGTCATCGGCTTTGGCCCTCGCCGGGGCGTGACGGTTCTTTTCCATCCGTGCCTGCACCCTTTCAAACAGGTCTTTCGGAACAATTGCCGGGATTGCGTCAGGGATGGCAACATCCTTGTAACGATACTCGCCCATATACTTCCGGTTGCGTAGCAGGGTGTTAAAGCTGCTGGACGTAAACCGTTTTCCCTGTCGGGTCAGGATATGCCGCTCGTTCAGTGACGCTATGATCGCTTTGATCGTTTCGCCGCCGTCGTATCGCTGGTAAATTTCCCGCACGATCGGGGCCGTTAGCGGGTCGATTTTCAGCCTTTTGTCCTCGCCCAGCAGGTACCCCAGCGGAATCGTACCGCCGTTATTAATCCCCTTGAGCGCATTCTCGTGCATTCCACGATTGACCTTCTGCGCCAGTTCTGCCGAGTAGTATTCCGCCATGCCCTCCAGCATGGATTCCAAGATAATGCCCTCCGGACCCTCGGAAATGCTCTCTTTGGCTGAAACAACCCTCACGCCGTTTTTCTTCAGAATGTGCTTGTAATGGGCGCTGTCGTACCGATCGCGGGAAAACCGGTCTAACTTCCAAACCAGCACCGCGTCAAACAAACCCTTGCCGCTGTCCCGGATCATGTGCTGGAACTCCGGGCGGTTATCCGTTTTCGCAGAAAGCGCCCGGTCAATGTAGCTGCGCAGGATCGTGATGTCGTTGCGCTCGGCGTACTCCTGGCACTCCCGCAGCTGGCCCTCGATGCTTTCCTCGCGCTGGTTGTCGCTGCTGTATCGGGCGTAGATTACCGCTGTCATTCTGCGCTTCACCTTCTTCTACTTCAAATTCTGTGGCTGCCTCTGCGGCCGGGGTTTGGGGCAGCGCCCCAAGGTTTGCGTTTGGTGGATATCCAAACGCGATGCTTGCAAAACCGTTTCCAAACCATTCACCGGCTGGAAAGGGGGCCTTCCACCCTCACAACAGTACCGCATCGGCCCGCCAAATGCCATTCATCAAACTGCCGAAAAATTGCGTGCTGGGTTAGCGAATCTATCCAGAAAGTACCGGGCTGGGAGGAACGGCCCTCCCAGCCTGGCAAGAGCGTTTCAACTCGTCCGCTCTCTTTCTGCCCGCCATTGCACCAGGGCCTGCTTGCCTTGCTCGCTCTCGAAGAACCGCTGCATCTGCGGCAGCATCGCGCGGGCAAGGCTTTGCACCACCGACTGGGGCAAGGGTTCGTTTTCAGTTTCTGCGTTCGCTTGATTGGCCAGCATCCCTCCTCATGGTTTCTTCTTTCCCAGTCGGTAAGGGGTGGGAAGCGAAGCTTGCCACCCCCCATACCCCCCTCCAACATGGGAATATCATGGTTTTCATTCTATCATCCAAATCTTGCGTTTTCAAGCTTTTTGCGGTATGCTGTAAGGAACCATAAAAGATAGAAACAAGATTCCCATAATGCAGGAGGGCAAAGTAATGCTGGAGTATCGCTTTGAACACAAGGAGCCGTTGACCTGGCGCGTCATCCTGGCGATTCGGGTTGATGCAAAGCAGCGAAAAGAACAAATATGGGTCGGAACCGAGCGGGAGGTGGAGCGTGCCCTGCGCGGGAGAGAGGGCGCGGCGTGTCTGGCGCTGACGCGGCCGCTGGGCGCGTTTTGGTGCGAGGTGGGGCAGACACCCGCAGAGGGCTGGAACGAGGCGTTTGGGGCGCTTTGTCGGGCACTGGCGGCGCGGCGGCCTGCCGAGCGGAAAAAGCAGGAGACGGACGCGACGGCTGCCCTTTCTCAGTTGGTTGAGGGAAAGGCCACAAACGCGGCGGCGTGGTATGCTGCGATCCAAATTTGGGAGATGTATTTGCGCTGCTGCCGGGGGCGGGACAGGCAAAAGGCGCTGTCTGCTTTCCGGCAGTTTGCCGAGCTAATAATCCTGCCGTTTGGCGAGTACACACCGAAGATGCTGCAATGGCGGCGGGAAAAGCCAGTTACGCCAGTGTGGAACGACCGGGCCGATGCCAAATTGGAGGTCTGGTATCCGCAGGGCAAAATCCCCTTTGAGTGCGCGGTGACAGATGGCTCTCTGCGTCCGGCGCTGATCTATTACCGCCAGCGCATCCTGGACGCCGGTCTGCTGATGCGCCAGTGCAGCCATTGCGGAAAGGTCTTTTTTGCAGGCGACGCCCGCACGACCCTGTGCGGAGAACGCTGCCGCAAGGCCAGCAAAAAGGCGGCGCGGCAGGGCTTTGAGGACAGGAACAAGGGCCTTGACTGCGAACAAGCCTACGCCCGCGAATATATGTTCTGGTACAACCGGATCACGAAACTCAAAAAGAACAGCGCCCCAGCGGAACAGATCGAGCGGGCCAGAGCCGCGCTCAAACAGTTTCGCAGTGAGGCGCTGAAGCAAAAGCAGTTGGTCAAGCAGGGAAAGATGGCTGATGCGAAGTTTGTGGCATGGATGCTGGCGCAAGAGAAGATCATATTTGATATTTGTGAGGGAAAGTAATGCTGCATTCTTAACAACAGCTATTCAGAGCAAAATTCTTTTTTCAAACAACTATCCTCACTCGTTTCTGCTAAATTTGACTTGAGCAAATAAATTTGCAGGATATTTCTAAGTTATTTGTGCTACCGTTAAAGAAAAAGCCATCAGGCTTTTGTTGTCGTGCAACTACTACAACTTATGTGATAACGAATACTTCTGATAATTTATCAAAAATGGCATTTTCCAATTTTGTTTTCAAAATCCGAATATTATCATACCGTTCGGCATTCTTGACAAACCAGTCCAATATATCTGTTTTCCGGATTATCTCTTTTTCATCTTCTTTAAGCGATGATAGGATAAATCCATACCAATTCTGAACAATAGTCTGCTTTTGCTCTGTAGAAAGTTCTTCGTATGCAACGCAACATCCTATTCTTGAAAACATAGCAGGGCCAAGTGCTTTTTTGATTTCTTCTTCGCTACCAAAATTACAAGTAAGAAGAAATATGGCTTGCCCTAAATTTACATCGTAATTCGTATCAACATAGTGCCCTTCATCAAACAATTCGTAAAATGCATTATATAAGGCAGAGTTAACTTTGTCAAACTCATCGATCAAAATAACATTTGACTCTCTCGCCATCATATCTCTTGCAAAACTTCCCTTGGAATGTTCAGATCCAAACACATAATTGTACGCCTCGGTTGTCTGCATCATCGAAAACTGAATTCTTAAAAGCTCGCCACCCATAGTTTTGCTTATACTTTTGGCGCTCTCAGTTTTTCCAACTCCTGAAGGACCATATAGCATTAAAACAACAGGCTTGCTGTTTGTCTTTGTAATCAGACGATACATACCGCTTATAATTTGCTTTTTGCAATTGCTCTGTCCCAAAATATCCGATTCGATGTTTGAATAAACCTCTTTGAGCTTTTCTCTTGACAAATTTGGATACTTTGTTTCAAGGTACTCTATTTCCTCTCCATAGAAAGAACGCAAAGAATCGATAACTTTTCTCGGAGGATTATGAACAAACAAAGTACCGATGTCATGATTAAGAGTAACTACATTAACAAAATTAGATAGGACATGTTCTAAAACAGAGCCATAATCATCAGCTCTAACAACACAGTTATCTACACCGATATTACTATTAAGGGCGGATTCCCTTACTCCGGACTCATTCGGGCGTAAGCGTGCATTGTAGTGCTGGATAAGTTCCATAAAAGGAATAGTAATTTGTTCCTTTCTTGTTTTCTTTTCGACTAATTTTTCAAAATCTTTTTTAGAACCATAAAACACAACAATCCTATCAGTCATTGGCTTCAACTCCTGCAAGCAAAACATCGAATACATCTAAGATAGGATTTGAGGTAGAGGTTTCCACAGTATCTGTATTTGGTTCATAGGATGGATTATCCTTTGGAATTATAGATATGTTCGTTCCTAATTCCTTGTTGACATTAAGATTCTCAAGAGAGGTTCTTCCTACTTTTATCGCATATATGCTCAAATCCATTTTCAGCAAGTCACTAATCGTATAACTGTTGCGGAACGAATTGATATTAAAGCGTAATATCACACGACTCTTTCCTTTTGTGCCCACAAACTCATAGTATCCCTTGGCATGTCTGAGAGCGTTGTCGAGCTTATCGATGGCAATGTTAAATTCTCCAGCCGGTATAGAACTTCCGGTTTTCAGCATACTTAAATAAGGCGATACCATTACCATGTAAGACAGTGAATCCTTTTCCGTACTAATCTTATAGCCTTTGAATTGTTTTATAGTACCTTTCGGAAGGCGAGAAATCGTTTTTCCTTGTTTGGCATCTTCTATCACATTTAGAAAATCTGTCAAAATAGTATTTTTAACAATGTTCGTTACCATTTTGCTGCTGCTGAAAGACAAGTCAGCAGATATATCGGCAGATGCTCCGGCATCCCATCCTATCAATGCCTTAAAGATTCCACTAATGCCAACTTTCGCATTGGCTTGACCCTTTTGTTCTTCCTGTGCATCTTTCGACCTTAGTAATTCAGTTGTGTTTTCAAGTTCACCGCCTGCCACAATTTGAACATAGTCGGTAACAGAATCCTCGTCGAAGTACACTATTTTACAAATCTTCTCCATCTATTCACCGCTTTCTGTACTGGAATCAGTTGATGCTTATCGACCCATCGATAAACCCTGACGGATAGGACAACTTCACTATGTTTTTCGGGAAAACTATAATATACGCATATACAATTCCTTCCCCAAATCGATTATGTAGCAGACTTCTTCCGTCGGGATAAAAACTAACTTCATCGGACAAGGAACGAAGATATGGCAATTCAACTGTTTTTGTGGGGCATTCTGGGAAATTTGCTTCAATCGCAACAACTTGTCCCTCACCAAAGTCTACATGTCGAATAATTGCACCGGCCGGGATAAGAGGGGATTATCTTCTTTACATATAGCAACGCCTTCGACTATTTCATTTGATTTTTCTGATACTGTAGCATCAATGTACTGCTTCCAAACTGGAGCCTCTAAAATATCTCTACGAGATTCACACTTAATAATCAAGTCCCGGAGTTTTTCTGGCTCCGCCTTGTTTGCCTCAAACATTGCCACAAAGTATTTCTGAAACTGCCCTAATGTCAGCGGAACAATATCCAGCCGCTGCTTCACATCACCTTTTGCATACCAAATACCGTGCCTAAATGTCTCTGCTGTGTTGGTATCAATACGATTAGCAATAAACATACCATAGACAGGCTTATCATATTTCAGAACAGCATCAGAAACATGACGCCTAACAGGCTCTCCCTCCATAGCTTCCTGACGTGAAGATGTGGACATGGTAACTTCGGTAAGTATCGTAAAATCGTTGTACTCCCAATAGAGATCCCCTTTGCCACCGCCAGCAGCAGACACGGGCATAAAGTCAGAATCCAGTTTAAATCCCCGGACTTCATAAGGCTTGTTGACCATGTGATCAATAGCCAAGGCTGCACGCCAGAGGATCCATTCAAGATACGCAGGGGTTTCATCTTTGGGTACTTCAATAGCATTGTCCTCGTCATAAACCCATTTGCCGCCGCCTTTAATCAGGAGCGTCATATAATCTCTGATTTCTTTCCACTGATTGCATTGATCGTTGGCATATTGAATTTCGTCCGTCTGTGCAAGGATGTTTTCGAGCCTCTGTCTTGCAATGTTAATCTCTGCCGGAGTGCTCAGGGGCAGATCAGAAATGTCAAATAAAATATGTCGCTCTTTCATCTGCTTGATTAAATCGTCCAACAAAGATTTTGCGACATCCATATTGTCGGTAGGCAAAGGTGCGCCACTGCAGAGCAACTTATACTGCTCCATAATGGGATCCGAACTTGCAGTAGACTTGGCAAGCTTTTCTGCCAAAACATGCTTTGCAGGTACAACTATAAGACCTCTGCCTTTCCTTTGAAGTACGCCAGAAATGCGGAGGTATCGCATGTTCATATCGCTATAATCTAAGAAATTATCTGCCTTTTTATCGTAGCTCTTGCCTCTTGTGGCAATCTCTTTTTTATCAAATGGACGCTTTGCCGGGGCGACGGCTCTTCGTTGCCTCAAGTCAAGAATATTATCCACCACTTCCTCCAAGTTGTAGCTTGGGTTTGTGGTATGTCCCCACAGGGCAAATTCAATTCTGCTCAGTTCGGAGGAGCCTGTGCGCCGCTCAAGTTCCAGCATGATTGCCAACAACCATCTTAACGGTGAGAAATAGTGCTTGCCATCTGGCATTGGGAACTGTTCTACGCTCATTGCCCGGAGGAAACATTCCTGCACCGCAGGATAGGTGTTTGCTTTCAAAAAAGATCTGCCAAATGGGGTAATATTATCCAAAGCGCCAAGTTCCTCTTGGCTCCCCTCTTTTTTCTTCACTTGAGGGTAGATGAAACCATTCCTGGCAAACATAAGCCGCCACTTGCGTGCATGACTGCCAGACTCATCTTTTCCTTCCTCGTTCTGAATGATGCCCTTTTCGTTTAGGAAATTCATGAAACCAACTTCATTTTCATCTCTTAAATTCCCAACAAAAGGGGAGTTGGCGTATACAGAGAAACCTTCCTGGATTCGATTTGGGTTACGCAAACCAGTGTTGCCTACCAGCCATATTTTAATGCGCTCGCTCATACTGCAATCTCCAATCAATATCCCACGAAAAGATATTCCTGTACAGAATTCCTATTTGTTTTTGCATCGTTTTGATTTCCAAACGAGTATTTGTAGTCCACAGGGACGACTTCCACGTGCTGCTTATACTTTGCCATGATTGCTACCATTTCGTCTTGCGTAGGCAAGCTGTTTGAGGAATAAGAAACAATCAGTACGCTGCCCGTAAACTTCCTAAAAAGATGATCGAACGCATCAGCTGCACCTTTACGAGTAGAAAATGGCGTCGGATACGATTTGAATTTCTTTGTTTGCGTGTTTTGCTGAATCTCTACACCTTTCCAGTCACGGGCAAGACCTTCTACAAAATGGTATCTACGAACATATTCATTGTCGGATAAGGGAGAGTAATACGGTGGATCAATATAAACCAAATCCGCTTGTTCCACTCTTAAATCCATAGCATCGCCTTGTTTGGAACGATTGAACTGACCATTATCAAACACAGCTCTGTTGACAGCATCGACGGCCTCCAGAAATTGCTGAGCAAGCGTCTTTTGCAAATCCTTGCGTCCATCATTGTATCGCTGTCCGGTGTAGGTAAAGACACCGCGAGGACGTTTCTTTATGCAGGCACGAATCAGTGCCGTCATAGCAATCGCATGTTTGTATTGATCTTTGATGGCGGCGATATTGGCACGAAGTGTATCGATCAAATCATTTTCTTCGTCGGTATAATAAAGATCTTTGAAAGTTGATACCACAAAATGATCTGATTCTCTCGACGCAATGAGCAATTCTTTGGCTTCCTCTACCGGTAAGGTAATGGAATTGTTTTCTACCATTGCCTTGGAGAAAATTGCAGACATTGCCATATAGTCATTACTGACTACAGCTTTACCCTGTGCCTTAAACATATAGCCAACAATGCCAGAGCCGGAGAAAAGATCAACAACAGTATTTGCCTTAAATTGCGAAGCAACAGACCATATTTCGGGCAGCAACTTTCTCTTTGAGCCCATAAAACGAGTAGGAGGATAAGCTGACACCTGGTCCGGCAGAGGCCGTGGAAGCAATTTAATTAACGTGTTTTTCTTTGGGGGAATCGTAACAATGACATCCTCGCCTTTGCGGCGGTCTCCATTACAAGAAATGTGCCGTCTTGTCTGTATGACATCAATGTTGAACGGAGCATATAACTCATGCACCAGAGGATGATTGGAATTTGTCAAAATGACGTGACACCCCCGCTCGTGTAATGTCATAATCATTTTTGCAAGTTCAATGTGATCCTCTTCGTAAAACTGCTCTTTCGTATATCGCTTAAAATCAGCGTATTCAGAAACCGGCAAGTACGGCGGGTCAAGAAAAACGAAATCGCCAGATTTGGCATAGTGTTCCAAGACCAACATGTAATCGCCACACAAAATCCTTGCTTTTTTTAATGCAACAGATGCTGCTCTTAGCCCATCGGCATCACAAATCTTAGGATTCTTATATTTTCCGTAGGGAACATTGAACTGTCCGTTTTTGTTGACTCGGTACAAGCCGTTATAACAAGTCCTGTTCAAAAAAATTGTCCTTGCGGCTGCCTCTACCTTAGGAAGATCTTTCCATTCCTCGCTGCGAACAGCATAAAACACTTCGCTTGTGTTTTCATACTTTGTAAGGAAAGAAATTACATCCTCTACGTGGTCGGCAACTTGACGGTACATATTGATCAGTTCTGGATTACTGTCAGAAATTATGGCATTATCTGGGAGTAAAGCAAAAAACATTGCGCCGCCGCCCAAAAAAGGCTCAACATAGTTCCTGAACATAGTGGGAACCTTTGGCAAAAGATCGCCTAACATCTGCGTTTTTCCACCAGCCCACTTTAGAATTGGCTTTGGCGGAACCGGCATCTCCGATAAAGCTAACTGGACTGCCAAAGTACTCACCGCCCTTTTTGTTCCAAATTGTCAGGAAGCAATTCCATGATATCGCCTATATCGCATTGCAATGCCGTGCAGATTTTCACCAGAACATCGGTGGTGACATTTTCATTTTTCCCTAACTTTGCCATCGATGCATGACTGACTCCTGCGGCTGCGCACAAATCCTTTTTTTTCATGTCTTTATCAATTAGAATTTTCCACAACTTCTTATAGCTTACCGCCATATTCTCAACCCCGTATCTCAAGATAAAATTCAAAATATGCTGAATTTATTTCTGCATTCGCTGAATTTAAGGCCAGTATAACATAGCATCTTTAGAAAATCAAGGGCAGCAAATTGTCAATCGACTGCCGTCCTCAAAATTACTCACGGTTTCCTCCACCCTGTTTGCAGTATTGTTCATTCCCTATGCCGCTATCCGCCAGCGTCAATGCAGTTCCCAATGATAGGTCTGTTGTGCAACTCATCCTTGAAAGCTCGATATACATGAAGTTTCTTGCAGAAAATCAAGCCCTGCGCGGCCAACGTATACTCGTGCAATAGCTGCTGATTCGGCAACGCTTCAGGTGCTACAGTATCTTCAGGTTGCATTTATCCGAGATAACACAAAATCCGAACCCATCGCCAACAGGCTTTGGGTTCGGATTTGTTCTGTGTGGTGACCCGACCGGGAATCGAACCCGGGTTACCGCCGTGAAAGGGCGATGTCTTGACCGCTTGACCATCGGGCCGGATAAATACAGGGTTTGGCTAAAACAACAAGCATCTTTCGCCCACGATTGCAGGCGACCCCCAAGTATTTTAGCAAAACCCTGTATTGTGGTAGCGGTAACTGGATTCGAACCGGTGACACTTCGGGTATGAACCGAATGCTCTAGCCAACTGAGCTATACCGCCATCTGTTATGAAACGCTTTTTATGCCAAATGCAAAAGCGCATCTAATATTATAGAAAATCGTCGGGCGGTTGTCAAGTGATTTTCGCATTTTCCCGCCGCGAAGCCGCAAAATTTTTGCCCAGCCGCGCCTCTGTTCTCCCCTGCCGCCGAAACCCGCAGCGCCCCGGCCAAAATGGCCGGGGCGCTGCCGTCGAGCCTCTTCGCAATTTGCCGCCAAAGCGGCGCTTTGCTAAGGCTCGCTCACTTTTTCGGGGTCAGCAGCTGCTTGCCGCCCATGTAGGGCTGCAGCACGGCCGGGATCTTAACGCTGCCGTCCGCCTGAAGATTGTTTTCCAGCAGGGCAATCAGCATGCGGGGCGGGGCCACCACCGTGTTGTTGAGGGTGTGGGCCAGGTAGTTTTTGCCGTCCTCGCCCTTGATGCGGATCTTGAGCCGCCGGGCCTGGGCATCGCCGAGGTTGGAGCAGCTGCACACCTCAAAGTACTTTTTCTGCCGGGGGCTCCATGCCTCGATGTCGCAGCTTTTTACCTTGAGGTCGGCCAGATCGCCCGAGCAGCACTCCAGCTGGCGCACCGGAATGTCCAGGGTGCGGAAGAGCTCGACCGAGTTCTGCCAGAGCCTGTCGTACCACTGCATGCTCTCCTCGGGCTTGCAGACGACGATCATCTCCTGCTTTTCAAACTGGTGAATGCGGTAGACCCCGCGCTCCTCGATGCCGTGGCTGCCCTTCTCCTTGCGGAAGCAGGGGCTGTAGCTGGTGAGGGTCTTGGGCAGCTCGCTCTCGGGGATGATCTGGTCGATGAACTTGCCGATCATGCTGTGCTCGCTGGTGCCGATGAGGTAGAGGTCCTCCCCCTCGATCTTGTACATCATCGACTCCATGTCCGCAAAGGACATGACCCCCTGCACCACGTTGCCGTGGATCATAAAGGGCGGGATGACATAGGTAAATCCTTTTTTGTCGATCATGAAGTCCCGCGCGTAGGCCAGCACCGCCTCGTGCAGCCGGGCGATGTCCCCCTGCAGGTAGTAGAAGCCGTTGCCCGACACCCGGCGCGCCGCGTCGAGGTCGATGCCGTCGAACCGCTCCATGATCTCGGTGTGGTAGGGCACCTCAAAGGGCGGCACCACCGGCTCGCCGAACCGCTGCACCTCGACGTTGGCGCTGTCGTCCGGGCCGATCGGCACGCTGGCATCGATCATCTGGGGGATCACCATCATGATCTTGGTGATCTTCTCGTCCAGCTCGGCCTCCTTGGCCTCCAGCTCGCGCAGCCGGTCGGCCTGGGCGGTGACCTGCGCCTTGACCGCCTCGGCCTCGGCGGCCTTGGACGGGTCCTTTTTGGCCTGGCCCATCAGCGCCCCGATCTGTTTGGACAGTGCGTTGCGCGCCGCACGCAGGTTGTTCGCCTCGCTGACCGCGGCGCGGTTCTCGGCGTCCAGCGCGATCACCTCGTCCACCAGCGGCAGCTTTTCCTCCTGAAACTTTTTGCGGATGTTCTCCTTGACGGCCTCCGGGTTCTCCCGGACAAAACGCAGATCCAGCATACGTTGGGCTCCCCTCTCTTTGGTTCTCTTTCTGATTGAATACCGCCCGCGGCGTTCGGCACAGCGGCGGTGCGGCGCGGCTTATGCCTCGCCCTCGGCGGCCTTTCCCGGGCCGCCCTCGGTCTCCTTGTCGTACCGGCCCAGCAGGTTGGCAAAGGCGGTCAGCTGCTCGTCCGAGTAAAAATGCACCGTGAGGGTGCCGCGGCCCTTTTTGTAGGCCACCGACACCTCGCTGCCCAGCGTCTCCCGCAGGCTCAGCTCGACCTCGCGCGGCAGGGCCGGGCCGGGGGCCGGGGGCGCTTTGGGGGCGGGGGCGGGTTTTGTCAGCTTTTTGCAGAGCGCCTCGGCCTGCCGCACGTTGAGCCCCTGCTCGGCGATCTGGGCGGCGGCCCCGGCCTGCCGCTCGGGCGGCAAACTCAGCACCGCCTTGGCGTGCCCGGCGCTCAGCACCCCGGTCTTGAGCAGAAACTGCACCTCACTGGGCAGGTTCAGCAGCCGCAGGCTGTTGGCGACGGCGCTGCGGCTGCGGCCGAGCTTTTGGGCCGCCTGCTCCTGGGTGAGGCCGCAGCGCTCGATCAGCTGCTGGTAGCCGAAGGCCTCCTCCACCGCGTCGAGGTCCTCCCGCTGGAGGTTCTCGATCAGGGCGAGCTCCATCGCCTCCTCGTCGCTCACCTCCCGGATGACCACCGGCACCTCCACCAGCCCGGCCATCCGGGCCGCGCGCCAGCGGCGCTCGCCCGCGATGATCTGGTACCGCCCGGCCGCCGAGGGGGCGGGCCGCACCGCGATGGGCTGCAGCAGGCCGTGCTCGGCAATACTGGCGGCCAGCTCGGCGAGGGCACTCTCGGAAAACTCCTTGCGGGGCTGGTCCTTGTCCGGCTCGATCTCCCGCAAAGGCAGGGTGGTGACACCGCTCTCCGGGGTCGGGGCCGCGTCCTCAAACAGGCTGTCCAGCCCGCGGCCGAGCCCTCCTTTTTTTGCCGCCATAGGCTCTCCTCCTTTTTCTCGTTACACCTTATTATATTATAGTGTGATAAAGCGCTGTAAAGCAAGGTCCAAATTCTGCTCCGGCGCTTTGTGCTTCGGCGTGCTGTCCGGTGATTGGCCGGTTCTCCGTCCAGCCGGTCAGCCGCCGTTATTTTTGAGCAGCTCGTCCGCCATCTCCATGTAGGCCTCGCTGCCCTTTGAGACCGGGTCGTAGTGATTGATCGGCATGCCGTAGCTGGGCGCCTCGGATAAGCGGACATTGCGGGGCACGGTGGTCTTGTAGACCTTGTCGCCAAAATACTTTTTCACCTGCTCGACCACCTGCAGGGTCAGGTTGAGCCGCCCGGCGTACATGGTAAAGACAACCCCCTCGATGTCGAGATAGGGGTTATATTTTTTGCGCACCGTCTTGAGGGTGCTCATCAGCTCGGACAGCCCCTCGAGGGCGTAGTACTCGCACTGCAGCGGGATCAGCACCGAGTCGCAGGCACAGAGGGCGTTGAGGGTGAGCAGATCGAGGCTGGGGGGGCAGTCGATGAAGATGTAGTCGTACTGGGGCACGATCGCGGCCAGGCCCTCCCGCAGGCGGCTCTCCCGGTGGGGCATCTCAACCAGCTCGATGCCCGCCCCGGCCAGCTGGGTATTGGAGGGGATGACGTCCACCGAGAACTGGGTCTTTTGCAGGGTCTCGGCGGGGGCGGCCTCGCCGATCAGCAGTTCGTAGACACCCTTGTCGACGCTGCGCTTGGACACCCCAAAACCGCTGGTGCTGTTGCCCTGCGGGTCCATGTCCACCACCAGCACGCTCTTGTGCCGGGCCGCCACGCAGGAGGCGAGGTTCACCGCCGTGGTGCTCTTGCCCACGCCGCCCTTCTGGTTTGCCACCGCGATCACTTTTCCCAATCCAAGTTCCTCCTTCGCCGACACGCTTTGTCCCCTTTTGGGGGCTGTTCCGGGCTGTTTTTCGCTGTTCTTCACTCGTAGTTGTTATTATAACACAGTCGGACAGTTTTTGAAACCAGTATATCTTGTGGCCGCGGGCCTTTTTTGCACAGGATTTGGGATTTTGGGGCCGTCCTCTGATCTCAACGGTGTTCCACGTGGAACATAACGGCTATCTGTCGGCCCTGTCAGGCGCAATGTTCCAAAACGAGAACAGGGGCGAATGTTCCACGTGGAACACTCGTCCCTGTCTCGAAGGATGGGAGTGAAAGGGGGTCATAAGCAGATGCTGGCGGGGGCGGTGGGTCCTCCCCTGCCGGAGCGGGCATCCGGGCCGGGCGCGCCCTCGCCGGGGCCCTCTGCCCGGCGCTGGGCAGGGCGGACGGTGGGGATGCGGATGGTGTACTCGATGTAGCCCTCGCCGTCCACCCGCTGGCTCGAGGCGGGCACCCCGGCATCCACCATCAGCTGCACCGCCCGGTTGATGGTGTTGACAAAGATGCGCACGTCCCGCACCATCGGGACGGTGCGGCGGCGGGGCGGCTGGTGCAGCAGCCGCTCGATGTAGGCATCTGCCTGTTTCGCGGTCATCTCCTGCTTTGCCATCTGTTCCATGGCCGGGGCGCGCTGGCTCTGGGGCAGCCGCAGCACCGCCCGGGCGTGGCGCTCGGTCAGGCCGAGAGCGAGGCAGCGGGCTTGCTCCTCCCGGGTGAGGGCGAGCAGCCGCAGCTTGTTGTTGAGGGTGGGCTGGGCCATGCCGAGGCGGCGGGCAGCCTCCTCCTGGGTGCAGCCCCAGAGGGCGATCAGCTCCCGGATGCCCCGCGCCTGCTCAAAGGGGTTGAGGGCCTGACGCTGGAGATTTTCCAGCAGGCCGAGGGCGGCGGTCTGGGCGTCCTCGTAATCGCAGAGGATGGCGGGCAGCTCGGCAAGGCCGGCCATCCGGCAGGCCCGCAGTCGCCGCTCCCCCGCCACCAGCTGGTAGCGGTTCGCCGCCAGCCGCCGCACCGTGACCGGCTGCAGCAGTCCGTTTTGCAGGATACTCGCCGCAAGCTGGGCGATCTCCTCGGGGTCAAAGGCCTCGCGAGCCTGATAGGGCGAGGGCTCGATCTGGCCGATGGGCAGCAGCAGCACCTTCCCGGCAGTTTTGGGACGTTTCGGCAGCATCTTCTCTCCCCCCTTTGACGGTTTTGCTTTCTTTCCAAACCATTGTGATCGGCCCGCCGCGGCCAAATCGCTGTTCAGCTTGTCCGGTTTTATGTTACCCTCAGCATAGCACAGGCGGGAGGAGAATACCAGAATTTTCCTTCTACACGGTTTTGCCCAAAAGGCGCAAAAGGGCCAAAAAAAGCGGGGATCCCGCAGGATCCCCGCCGTTGCGCGGCAAGATGCTCGAAAATTTCTCAGGTGGGGTGCGGCACAAATGGGCCGCAGAGAGTGAAAGCAGACCCCCGACCAGCATCCCCGGCCGGGCGCAGCACAGGCGGCTCGCTCGCCCCGGCAGCCGTTTGACCCGGCGTTTCGTGCGGCATTTCCGCGCCGCGTCTCCCCTGCCCTCTCGCTCTGTGCCGGGCTTTGCTGCTCACCGGGCCGCTCACCGCAGCGGGGCCTTGGCGATCTTGCCGCCGCCGCGGGGGTAGACGGGCGGGGTGGCAGCGCATTTTTGGTAGACCACCAGCCAGCGCTCGTCCCCGCCGGGCAGGGACGCCCCGCGCAGCTGGGCCTCTCCCGCGCCCAGCTTTTGGGCGGC
>DKVN01000053.1:0-5852 GCA_002491225.1 Faecalibacterium sp. UBA7177 | reverse complement strand
CGCACCAGCGGCAGGCAGTACTCGGCGAGGGCGGGCAGGGCGGCGACCGCGCGGGCGGTGGCGGCATCGAACTGCTCCCGCCAGCCCTTGCGGGCGGCCTCCTCGGCCCGCTCTTTGGCAAACTCCACCCCGGTAAGGCCGAGCTCGGCCGTCACCCGGCGCAGAAAATCCAGCCGTTTGCCGGTGGGCTCCATCAGGGTGAGGGCGAGCCCGGGCTTGTAGATCTTGGCCACAATGCCGGGAAAGCCCGCCCCGCTGCCCACATCCACCACCCGCCCCGTGATCTCGGGCTGGGCGGCCAGCAGCAGGCTGTCCACAAAGTGCTTATCCTCGATGCCCTCGGGGTCGGTGATGGCGGTGAGGTTGATCTGCCGGTTGGCGGCCACCAGCAGCTCGGCGTAGGCGTCCAGCTGCTGCGCCTGGGCCGCCGACAAAAGCAGACCGGCGGCGGCGCATTTTTCGATCAGGCGTCTTTGGTCGATCATTCCGTGCCCTCCTTTTCGGTGGTGGAATTTTCGGGGGCCCGCGCGGCCGCCCTGCCTGGGTGCGGGGCTGTAGGCTCATCCTTTTCCGGCGATTCCGGCGGCTCCGGCTGCTGTGCTGATGGGGTCGCCCCCTCCGGCTCCGCTCCCTTTGCCGCCCTCCCCTGCCGGGCGGCCTTGAGCGCCACCGCCAGCACCGCCGCGTCGCTGGGCGAGACGCCCGGGATCCGCCCGGCCTGGCCGAGATTGCGCGGCCGGATCCGGGCCAGCTTCTCCCGCGCCTCCAGCCGCAGGCCTGTGAGGGGGACATAGTCGAAGTCCTCCGGGATCACGGTCTTCTCCTGCCGGGCTACCTCCCGGATGACCCGCTCCTGCCGGGCGATGTATCCGGCGTACTTGAGCTCGGTCTCGATGCGGTCGGCCATCCGGGCGTCGATCCCCTCCCCCCGGCCGATCAGCTGCTCGATCATCTGATAGTGGACGTTCGGGCGGCGCAGCAGCTCGAGCGCCTTGCCGCCGCTGACAAAGGGGGCGGCGTCGGGCGGCAGCAGGGCATTCAGCTGTTCGGCACTCAGGTGCACCGATGCCAGCCGTTTCAGCTCGGCGGCTTTGGCGGCCTGGCTGCGCTCGTACCGCGCCCAGCGCTCGTCGTCCACGAGGCCCCAGGCCCGGCCGATCGGGGTGAGCCGCTCGTCGGCGTTGTCCTGCCGCAGGGCCAGCCGGTACTCGCTGCGGCTGGTCATCATCCGGTAGGGGTCCAGCACCCCCTTGGTGACAAGGTCGTCCACCAGGGTGCCGAGGTAGCTGGTGTGCCGGGCCAGCACCAGCTGCTCCCGGCCCAGCGCCCGGCAGGCGGCGTTCAGCCCGGCCAGCAGCCCCTGGGCCGCCGCCTCCTCGTAGCCGCTGGTGCCGTTGAACTGCCCCGCGCCGTACAAGCCCCTCACCGCCTTGCACTCGAGGGTAGCCGAGAGGGCGGTGGGGTCGATGCAGTCGTACTCGATGGCGTAGGCCGGGCGCATGATCTCGAGATGCTCAAAGCCGACAATGCTGTGGTACATCTCGTTCTGCACGTCCTCAGGCAGGCTGCTGCTCATGCCCTGCAGGTACATCTCCTCGGTGTCCTCGCCGCAGGGCTCGACAAAGATCTGGTGACGGTCCTTGTCCGCAAAGCGCACCACCTTGTCCTCGATGCTGGGGCAGTAGCGGGGGCCGATGCCCTCGATCCTGCCGCCGTAGAGCGGAGAGCGGTGGAGATTTTTCTGGATGATGGCGTGGGTGGTGGGGTTGGTGCAGGCGATGTAGCAGTCCACCCGGTTGTGCAGCGCCTCCTCGGTGAGGAAGCTGAAGGGCTGCAGCTCCTCCTCCGGGTCGCCTGGCTGGCAGACAAGGCGGGAGAAGTCGATGCTGCGGCGGTGTACCCGGGCGGGGGTGCCGGTCTTAAACCGGCGCAGCGGCAGCCCGGCCGCCCGCAGGCTTTCGGTGAGCTCGCAGGCGGCGTGCTGGCCGTCCGGGCCGCTCGAATAACTGGCGTCCCCCACAAAGATGCGGCCGCCGAGGTTGGTACCAGTGGCGAGCACCACGCACTGTGCGCTGTAGTGGCCGTTCAGCCGGGTGAAGATGCCCCGTACCGCGCCGTCCTTGAGTTCCAGCGCGGTGACCTCGGCCTGATGGATCGCGAGGCCCTGGGTCAATTCCAGCGCCTGTTTCATGTACATGTGGTAGCGCTTGCGGTCGGTCTGCACCCGCAGGCTGTGCACGGCCGGGCCCTTGCCGCGGTTGAGCATCCGGCTCTGCAGAAAGGTCGCGTCGGCGGCAAGGCCCATCAGCCCGCCCAGCGCGTCCACCTCCCGCACCAGATGCCCCTTGGCGGTGCCCCCGATGCTGGGGTTGCAGGGCATGTTGCCGATGGCGTCGAGGCTCATGGTAAAGAGGGCGGTGTGCGCCCCGAGCACCGCCGCCGCGTGGGCCGCCTCGATGCCGGCGTGCCCCGCCCCGATCACGATCACATCATACTCGCCCAGGTGGTTGGCCGGGCGTTCGGTCTGATAGTCCAAGCTCGTTCCCCTCTTCTTTTCCCTCTCAAACAGCAGGCGGACTGCCTGCAGAGCGGCCGCTCTGCCCCAATCCGGCCCGGCCGTCCTGCGCAGCGGCTTCTCTGCCCTGTAGGCCCCGGCCGCCCTGCGGGCGGTTGGCTGGCGGCCTTGTGCGGGACTGCTCCGCGCGGGCGGCTGCCCGGCGGTCTTGTACGGGGCCGCCCCGCCTGTTCTGCCCGGTCTATGGAACCCAGCAGTCAAACACCGGCAGCTCGGCCGGGCAGCAGATCCGCAGCCCGAGGCCGCTCTCCCCCAGCCCCGCCGAGACATACACCGGGTTGTTGTGCACCGCCTGCCAGCTGTTCCACATCCCATCGGTCAGATGGGGCATCCAGAGCCGCTGCAGCCCAAAAAACCGAAACTGCCCCGCGTGGGTGTGCCCGGCCAGCACCAGCTCGGCCGCGCCGGGCGGCACCAGCCGGGCCAGCATCGGCTCGTGGGCCAGCACCAGCCGGAAGCCGCGCTCTTTTTTCAGGGCCCGTACCGTCCGCGGGTCGGCCAGGTGATAGGCCCCGTCGTCCAGCCCCGCCACGATCAGCCTTCCCCCGCCGGGCAGGGTCAGCGCCGTCCGCTCGTTGCGCAAAAGGGTAAACCCGGCCTTTTGCAGGATCCAAACCGCCTGCCTCCGCCAGCCCCGCAGGTCGTGGTTGCCCCGCACCGCAAACTTGCCGAGCCGCGCCCGCATCCCGCGCAGGGCCGCAATTGCCCCCTCCGGCAGCGGGTGGGGCGAGGCGTGGCGCAGAAGGTCCCCGGTAAAGACGATCAGGTCCGGCTGCTGGGCGTTAACCAGCGCAGTTAGCCGGGCCAGCTTTTCGGGCGGGTAGCCCGGGTGCAGGTGCAGGTCGCTCAGCTGGACGATCCGCAGCCGCTGGCCGCCCTGCCCGGCCAGAGGGCCGCCCACCGTGTGGCGGGTGAGCTGAAAGGGCGCATCGGGGCGATCGGTCACGGTCAGCAGCCGAGTTTGCCCTTGCTGTTTTTCAATGTTCCACGTGGAACATTGAATGGGTTTTGCAGAATTTGATCGTTGTATCATCTGTTTGTTCCCTTTTCTGTTGGCGTTTGCCCTATTTGCCCACGCAGAACTGCGAAAAGACCTCCTCGATGGCCGCCTCGCTGGCGGATTCACCGGTCAGCTCATAGAGGGCGTTCAGGGCGTCCTCGACACAAACCCCCACCGCGTCCAGCCCAAAGCCCTGCCGGTGGGCGGCAAGGGCATCCGCGAGATGCCGCCGGGCTGCCAGCGCCGCGGCGTGCTGCCGCTCGCTCACCAGCGCCGCCGCGCCGGGGTCGAGCGCGGCGGTGCCCAGCAGCCGCTCGATGGCGTCGGCCAGCTTCTGCCGGTCGGCGGGGTCGTTGGCGCTCATCCGTAAGATGGGCGGGGCGGACACCGCGCCAACGGGTGAAAAATCCGTGGGCAGGCCCGCCGCGGATGACTGGGCGGCGGACAGCGAGCCGGCAGAAAACGAGGCAATCGTTTCGGACAGTTGAACGGCGGACGGCTGGTCGCCGGGCGCTCCTTCGGCACCCGGAGCAAAGCAGGCCGCCAGCTGCTCCGGCGCAAAGGCGGGGGGCAGGTCGGCCTTGTTCAGCACCGCCAGAACGCAGCGGCCCGCACAGGCTTTGGCCAGCGCCCGGTCCTCCGGCTCAAGCGGGCGGCTCTGGTCAAAGACGGCCAGCACCAGCCCGGCCTGCTCCATCCGGGCCCGGCTGCGGCGGACGCCCTCCGCCTCGACGAGGTCGGCCGTCTCGCGCAGGCCCGCGGTGTCGGCCAGCTGCAGCCGGATGCCGCTCTCCCCCAGCTGCACCGCCTGCTCCACCACGTCCCGGGTGGTGCCGGGCAGCGGGGTCACGATGGCGCGGTCGAACCCGGCCAGCAGGTTGAGCAGGGTGCTCTTGCCCACGTTCGGCCGCCCGACGATCGCCGTCTCGACCCCCCGGCGCAGCACCGCCCCCGCGCCATACTCCCGCAGCAGCTTATCCAGCACCGCGGCGGCCCCGGTCAGGGTTGCGCAGAGAGCCTCGTCCGAGAGGGCCGGGACATCCTCCTCCGGGAAATCCACCCAAGCGTCGATATGGCCCAGCAGCCCGGTCAGCTCTGTCTGCAGCCCGGCCATCTCGCGAGCGAGCGCGCCGTCCAGCGCGGCCGAGGCGAGCGCCGCCCCCTGCCGCCCGGCCGCCGAGATCAGCCCCATCACCGCCTCGGCCTGGGTCAGGCCGAGGCGGCCGTTCAAAAAGGCGCGGCGGGTGAACTCCCCTGCCCCGGCGGGCGCAGCCCCGGCCTCGCGGCAGGCGGCCAGCAGCTCCTCCACCACCGCCGGGCCGCCGTGGCAGGAGAGCTCAACCACATCCTCCCCGGTGTAGCTTTTGGGCGCGCGGAAGCAGAGGGCCACCGTCTCGTCGCACGGCCGCCCCGCCCGGTAAAAATGCCCGAAGAGGGCGGTGTAGCCCTTTGCCTTTGCCAGCGAGCGGGCCGGGTCGGCCGGGTAGAACACCTCGCCCGCCACCGCGTAGGCCTCCGGCCCGGAGATGCGCACCACCGCGATGCCACCCGGGCCGGGCGGGGTCGCGAGGGCGCAGATGGTGGTTTGCTGCACGCGGCAGCCCTCCTTTTCGGTTGCGTGATCGGCCGCGGGGAAAGCCGGGCCGCTGGAGTAGTCATTCGCACAGTCCAGCCATCCCGCGGAAATGCATTCATTATAACACGTCCGCAATGGGTTTTACAAATTCGATGATCCAAACCGGTTCGCTCCGAACAAAAAGCGAAGAATTTTCGACATTTCGCCAATTTATCAGATTTTCCGGGTTGTTTGCCGCACCGCCGCTTTTGGGCGGCAGGATGCGGCTCAATCCATCCAGTAGACAAATTTCTTCGAGAAGGAAAATCCCAGTTTTTTCTGCAGCCGCAGCGGCAGAGCATAATCGCCCCGCGCCGCAAAACACGCAAACCCAAAAACCGCCCGCCTTGCCGGATGGGCAAAGCGGGCGGCAGCCCGGGGACGGCGTTCCGGCAAAGCGGCGCGGTCCCCCTTTTTTGAAACCCTGTCTTGAACTGTCCTGAACTATCCTGCACAATGCTGCAGCCGTTCCCGGCGTCTCACATCTCTTCCAGCCCAATCCTCACAGCTCGATCTTGCCATACAGCTCAAAATCCGCGGCGTCGTTGATCCGCTCGGTGCGGGGCGGGGCCACCGGGGCGGCCGAGGTGTCCCGCGGGCGGTCGGCAAACTCGCGGCCCGGCACGCTGCTCGGCCTGGGGCCGCGCGGCCCGCGCGGGCCA
>DKVN01000007.1:5953-11648 GCA_002491225.1 Faecalibacterium sp. UBA7177 | reverse complement strand
GTCCGCCACGGCCTCCATCCCGGCCGGAGCGGCCGCCCTCACGGCCGCCGTCCCGGCCAGAGCGCCCGCCGTATCCGCCGCGGCCTCCGCGTCCGCCGCGGCGCTCCTGCTCGGGCCGGTCGGGCTTGGCGGCGTCGCTGGTGCAGTAGATCACCACACGCCGATCCGCGCCCTCGCCCTTCGACTCGCTGCGCAGATCCTCCATCTGGCCGATGGTGCTGTGGATGATCCGGCGCTCGTAGGGGTTCATCGGCTCCATCGCGTAGCTGCGGCCGGTCTTGGCCACCCGCGCGCCGATCCGCCGGGCCAAGGCCTCAAGGTCCTGCTCCCGCTTGCCGCGGTACCCGGCCACGTCGAGGCCCAGCTTGAGGTAGTCCCCCTCCTGCCGGTTGGCCACCAGGCTGGCGAGGTAGCTCAGGGCCTCCATCGTCTCGCCGCGCCGTCCGATCAGCGCGCCGACCTTCTCGCCGTCCACCTTGAGGATCACCGCCTCGCCCTGCCGCACCGGCTGGATCGAGGTCCCCTGCACCCCCATCGCCGCAAACACACCGTCGAGGTACGCCATCGCGGCCTTGACACGGACATCCTCCGCGAGGGCCGGGTCGGCCTCCTCGGCGGGCGTCTCGTTCACCGGCGCGGGAGCCGGGGCGGGCTTTTCCGCCTTGGCCGGGGCCTCGGGGGCAGGTGCGGCGGGCTGTTCCGCCTTCGGGGCAGGCTGCGGCTTCGGCTCGGGCTTTGCAGCGGCCTGCGGCGCGGGCTGGGATTTGGGCGCGGGGGCCGGGGCAGCCGGGGCCTCGGGCTCGGGCAGGCTCAGCCGAACCTTGGCCGGGATCGACCGGAACAGCTTTTTCACCGGGAACTCCTCGACCTCGACCGAGACGTCCTCCCGCGCAAAGCCCATCGCCTCGGCCTTTTCGTAGGCGGCCTGGGTGGCTTCCTCCACGGTCTTACCAGTCACGAATACTTCCTGCATGGCTTTATTCCTCCTTGGGATCCTCACCCAGGGCGCGGGCAGCCGCGGCGGCGGAGTCCTCTTCTGCCTGTTTCTGCGCCTTGCGGGAGGTCTTTTTGCCTTTTTTGGGAGGCTCGAGCGCGGCGCGCTCGGCCTCGGTCAGGGGGGTGGTGCGCTCGTCCTTATACTTCTCTTCGTCCTCGCGGCGGGCAAGCTCGAGCCGCAGCTTGGCGAGCTCGCTGTCGGTCATCTGCTTGACCACGACGTTGCCGTCCTCGTCCCGCACCTTGACCTCTTTTTTCTTCTTCTTGGCCTCTTTTTTGGCCTTGATCTCCTCGGCCAGCTGCTGCTTGTACTCCTCGGGGTCGTAGATCTTTTTCAGCACGATGCTCTGCACGAACATCAGCACGTTCGAGACGGTGTAGTAGAGCGAGAAGGCCACCGGCACACGGAAGCAGAAGCCGACGAACATCAGGCTCATCAGCCAGGGCATTGCCTTCATCATGCCCTTCATCTCCTGGCCGCTCATCTTCATGGTGATCGAGTTGAGCAGGATCATGGTCACCAGGCTCAAAATCGGGAAGATCAGCAGACCGATCGCCTCGCCGGTAAACTCAAAGCGGGGGGTGGCGCAGAGGTCGATGCCCAGAAAACTGGTCTGGAAGTTGTTGATGGCGGTGATCTCGGCCTCGGTCAGGATGCCGGAGAACTTCTGCACCGCCTCGCTGGTGGTCATCGACTTGATGGTCTGGATCAGGGCGCTCTGGCTGTCCACGCTGGCCGCATTCAGCCCCAGCAGCTCGATGGCGGCGGTCACCGCGTCCTTCGAGATGCGCAGCACGTGCTGCACCGGCCGGTAGACTGCCTCGATGACCCCGAACAGCACAAAGAAGTTGACCATCATGGGCAGGCAGCCGGCCGTCGGGCTGAAGCCGTACTCCTGCTGCAGGGCCATCAGCTCTTCCTGCTGTTTCTGCTGGTCATTGGCGTACTTTTTCTGGATCTCCTGGATCATCGGCTGGTAGGCCGCCATGCGGGCAGTGCTCTTCTGCTGCTTGAGCTGCAGCGGGAAGGAGAGCACCCGCACCAACAGGGTAAAGAGGATGATGGCCCAGCCGTAGCTGAGCACCAGATCGTAGATCCAGCGCATCACATAGCCCAGAGGGCCGCCGAGAATGTACAAAAAGTTCATCGTCCAAATCCAATCCGCCCCGCCTGCGCGGCCGGGGCAATCTTATTTTTACCGCCGCGATACGGCGGTAAAGTGTCGTTTTGGAGTTTTTGCAAAACGGGCGAGCCCTGCAAAGGGACGCTTTACAGGGCACCTTTTGCTGCCCTCGTGGTACGCGCAAATCCTGCACGGCCCGCGCGGGGCCGCGCAAGGGGGTGCGGCCGCGCGGTGAGGGTTCACCGCTCTCTGCGCCGGTCGATCAGCCTGCGGTCGGGGCTTCTCCAGCGGCCCTTGGGGGGCACGGGGTCATAGCCGCCGCGGCAAAGGGGGTTGCAGCGCAGGATGCGAAAGGCAGCCAGCAGCCCGCCCTTGAGCGCCCCGTGAACTCGCAGCGCCTCGAGCGCGTAGCTGCTGCAGCTGGGCAGAAACCGGCAGTTGTGGCCCAGCGCGGGCGAAATCCAGCGCTGATAGGCCCGGATGGGCAGCGAGAGCAGCGCCGCCAGCGGGCTCATGCGGGCTTCTCCGGCTTTGCCGGGGCATTCGGCCCGGGCCGGGCGGTCTGCGCTGCCTGCGGCTTTGGGGCTTTGTGCGTACCGGGCGCGCTTTTGGCCTGGTTGCCAGCCGGCCGGGCCGCGGGCTGCGGCGCGGGGGGGATGCGCTGGCCGTTTGGCCCAAACCCGGCCTGGGCCAGCAGCTTTGCGGCGGTTTTTTGCAGCTGGGTGCTCTTGCAGCGGGCGGTCTGCCCGCGGGCCACAAAGATAAAGTCGTACCCGCCCACGTCATAGGGCAGGGTGGCAAAGGCGGCCGCGCGCATCACCCGGCGGGCGCGGTTGCGCTGCACGGCGCAGCCCACCTTTTTGGTGGCGGTCAAGCCGACCCGGGTGTGGCCCAGACGGTTTTTCATCACATACAGCACCAGCTGCGGGTGCACATACGAGCGCCCCCGCGCGTAGACGCGGGCAAACTCCTTATTGCGGGTGATGGCCCGATACCGCATCAAAAGCGCCCCTTTCCCATTCCCGCTCTTCTTTGCGCCCTCATACGCAAAAAAAGCCACCAAGGCCAAGGCCAGCGTGCTGCCGCCGGCCCGCCCAAAGCGGCCTTTTTTGAGTTTCGCTCTCTTTTCAACAATGCTTCGCAGACGGGCGCGCAACGCAAGGGGGCGTTACGCGGCCAGCTTCGCGCGGCCCTTGGCCCGGCGGGCACGGATGACCTTACGGCCGTTCTTGCTTGCCATGCGCTTCAAAAAGCCATGCACACCGCTGCGCTGGCGCTTTTTGGGCTGATATGTCCGTTTCATAAGTTCTTCCTCCTGTTTTTGATCACCGCCGCCGCCCGTACCGATCAGAAAGGCCAAAACGCCCTCTGACAGCCCGGGCCGCCGCACGGAACTGCATGTTTGTGGGAGATCTATTTTGCGGCGCGATCCGCCCCGCCCCCTCAAAAAGGTCAGAGATTCCCCTACAACCTAAAAGTATACCCTAATGGCATTTGCAATGTCAACACCTGGGCGGGCGTTTTTTTCGCACTTTTGGCAGTTCTTTTGCTTTTTTTCGCTCATTTTATCCCCTGCCTCGCCCCCTGGGCGGCGAAAAACGGCGGCCCGGGCGCAAAACAGCGGGATATCACTTTCCAAAAATGCCCATCCTCCGGGTGGGGAAAGAGCCGTTCAGGCAGGATTTTTTCCGGGCAGAACTTTGGCAAAGACAAACAGAGACCGATCGCCCGGCCGCAGCGGTCCGGGCTGGCCGCGCATCCCCGCCCATTTCAAAACATCCCCGCCATTTTATCCCCCTTTATAAAATAAATACATTGTAAAAAGGGGGGCTGTGTGGTATACTTTTGATGTATGCTGTAGATCAAATACATTGTTTGGGAGCGTATCTGTTTATGGATTCTTTCAATGACGTACTGAGGGCCGCCAAGGACTATTGCAAAGAGCGGCTGGTGGACGCCACCTACAACCTTTACATCGATGGGCTCGAGCCGATCAGCTTTGAGGGCAGCGGCGAGATCGTGCTGGGGGTGCGCAACGACTTCATCGGCAAGATCGTGAGCGACCGCTACCTGCCCCTTTTGGGCGAGGCCTTCAAGGCGGTGCTGGGCTTTGATGTCAGCCTGCAGCTGGTGGTGCCCGCCGCGGCCCCCGAAACGGCCGAGGAGCCGGCGGCAGGGGAAAAGGCCCCCGCGCTGCCGGGCGGGCGGTATGACCTGACCTTTGAGAACTTCATCAAGGGCTCCTCCAACCAGTTTGCCTACGCAGCGGCCCAGGCGGTGGCGGCCAACCCCAGCGGGGCCTACAACCCGCTCTTCATTTACGGCAACAGCGGGCTGGGCAAAACCCACCTGCTCAGCGCCATCCAGTTCGAGATCCACAAGACCCACCCGGATTTCAACATCGTGTATGTCGACTGTGAAAAGTTCACCAACGAGATCATCACCGCCATCCGCAGCGGCACCACCGAGCAGTTTCGGCTCAAGTACCGGGCGGCGGATGTGCTGCTGATCGACGACATCCAGTTCATCGCGGGCAAGGAGAGCACCCAGGAGGAGTTTTTCCACACCTTCAACACCCTGCACGCCTCGGGCAAGCAGATCGTGCTGGCCTCCGACCGCCCGGCCAAGGAGATCAAGAGCCTCGAGGAACGGCTGCGCACCCGGTTTGAGTGGGGGCTGACCGCCGACATCCAGCCGCCGGACTTTGAGACACGGGTAGCAATCATCCGGCGCAAGGCCGAGCTGCTCGGGCTGGACATCCCGGACGATGTGGCCGAGTTCATCGCCAATCACCTCAAAAATAACATTCGGCAGCTGGAGGGCGCGGTCAAAAAGCTGAACGCCTACTCGATGCTCGAGGGCATCGCCCCGGTGATCGGGGTGGCGCAGAACGCCATCCGGGACATCCTCAGCGAGACCCAGCCGGTGCCGGTGACCATCGAAAAGATCATCAGCGAGGTGGCCCGCACCTACAACGTCTCCCCCACCGACATCCGGGGCCCCAAGCGCAACTCCAACGTCTCGGCGGCCCGGCGCACCGCCATCTACATCGTGCGGGAGGTTACCGGCATGTCGATGGAGGACATCGGCAAGGAGTTCGGCGGCCGGGACCACTCCACCATCGTCTACGCCATGCGGGTGATCGAGCGGGACCTCAAAAAGGATCAGCACCTCCAGGAGACCGTCTCGGATATCATCAAGAACACCACCGGCGCGTAAAAAGCCGCCGCAAAGGCTGCCGCGCACACCCCGCGACGGGACGCGGAACAATTCACACTTTCAACAGAGTTTTCAACCAAAAGAATAACTTTTCCACCCCGGCTGTGGAAAAACACGCCTCCGCATCCCTCTCAACATTTTTTTCACACCGGGGTCACAGCGCCCGGCAGCCGTCCAGGCGGCTGAGACAAAGGGTTTCCCGCGCAATTTCACCAAGCCAACACCCCCTATTACTGCTTCTTTAACAGGTGTGGTCATACGAAAGCTTTTCACCCCAGACCTGCCCCAGCCACCCTCACAAGCCCAAACCCCTTTTTGAAAGGAAGATAAAAAAATATGGACATTCTCTGCGACAA
>DKVN01000007.1:5178-5645 GCA_002491225.1 Faecalibacterium sp. UBA7177 | reverse complement strand
TCGATCCCGGTGCTCGAGGGCATCCTGCTGCGGGCCGAGGGCTTCACCCTCACCCTCACCGGCTATGACCTTGAGATGGCCATCACCACCACCATCGAGGCCAACGTGCGCACCCCCGGCGAGGTGGTGCTGAACGCCCGGCTTTTGGGGGATATGGTGCGCCGGATGCCGGCTGGGGAGGTCAGCATCGAGGTGGGCAGCAGCGGCAGCGCCACCATCAAGGGGGGCGTGGCCGAGTATGACATCGCGGCCATGTCAGCCGGGGATTTTCCCTCCCTGCCCAACCCCGGCGCCGACCACACCCTCTCGATCCAGGCCGGGGTGCTGCGGGAGATGATCGACAAGACCCTCTACGCCGTGAGCCAGGACGACAAAAAGCCCGCCCACACCGGCGAGCTGTTCGAGATCGAGCCGGACAGGCTGACCGTCGTGGCGCTGGACGGCTACCGCTTAGCGGTGGTCGAGCG
>DKVN01000007.1:3099-4869 GCA_002491225.1 Faecalibacterium sp. UBA7177 | reverse complement strand
AAGCTGATCGGCGAGGGCGAGGAGGAGATCGCCATCAGCGCCAACCGGCGGTATGTGGTGTTTGCCGCCAGAGGCTACACCATCCTCAGCCGGCTGATCGAGGGCGAGTTCCTGGCCTGGCGCGGGGTCATCCCGCAGGGCCACCGCACAAGAGCGGTGCTGGATACCCGCGATTTTATCGAGAGCATCGAGCGCGCCTCTCTTATCATCACCGAGCGGCTGAAAAACCCGCTGCGGATCACCTTCGGCAACCAGAAGGTGACGGTGCGCTGCCAGACGACCTTAGGCAAGGTGGTGGACGAGTTCGACGCCGCTTTGGAGGGCGATACGGTCGAGATCGGCTTCAACAACCGCTACCTGCTCGACGCGCTGCGCAACGCCAAGACCGACCAGGTGGCGCTCGAGCTGAACGGGCCTTTAAGCCCGGTCAAGGTGCTGCCCGCCGAGGGCGAGGGCTTCACCTACCTGGTGCTGCCGGTGCGGTTCAAGAACGACTGAGGAGGGGCAATAACACCATGGAACAGGAGTCCATCCTCATCCACACCGAGTTCATCCGGCTGGACGCGCTGCTCAAATACGCGGGCTGGGCCGAGACCGGCGGCGAGGCCAAGCTGCTGATCCAGAACGGCAAGGTCACGGTAAACGGTGAGGTCTGCACCCAGCGGGGCAA
Source organism: Faecalibacterium sp. UBA7177 (assembly GCA_002491225.1). Classification (GTDB taxonomy): domain Bacteria; phylum Bacillota; class Clostridia; order Oscillospirales; family Ruminococcaceae; genus UBA7177. Next base: position 4,199 of record DKVN01000007.1, on the reverse strand, counting down.
AAAGCTGCGGGCCGGGGATACGGCCGGGCTGGGAGGCCGTCTTGTGACGGTGCGGGCCGGGGCGTGAGGCTGCAAAGGCTGGAGGTCCAGAACTTCCGCAACATCGCCGCCGCCTGCATCGAGCCCTCAGCGGGGCTCAATGTCATCTGCGGCAACAACGGCCAGGGCAAGACAAACCTCTTGGAGGCGGTCTGGCTGCTGACCGGCGGCAAGAGCTTCCGGGGCGCGAAGGACGCCGAGCTCGTCCGGCAGGGCGAACCCTTCGCGGTGTTAGAGAGCACGCTTGAGAGCGGCGGGCAGCAGAAGGCGCTGCGGTTCACGGTCGGCCTGCCGGGCGGCGAGCGCCCGGGCCGCCAGGTGCGGATCAACGGCATCGACCGGGGCCGGGCCGGGGTGGCGGCGGGCGAGTTCACCGCCGTGGTCTTTGCGCCCGAGCATCTGGGCCTTGTCAAGGGCAGCCCGGCCGGGCGGCGCAAATTTCTGGACGCGGCCCTCTGCCAGCTCTACCCCGGCTACCTCGGCACCCTGCGGCGGTATACCCGCCTGGTTACCCAAAAAAATGCCCTGCTCAAGCACTGGCAGAAAACCCCCAACTGGGAGGAACTGTTAGAGGTGTTCAACGGCCAGATGGCCGAGACCGGCGCGGCGGTCACCGCCCGGCGGCAGAGCTACCTCGCGGCGCTGGCCCCGCTGACGGTGCAGAATTATGCCGAGATCAGCCACGGCAGCGAGCAGCTTGCGGTACACTACCAGCCCAGCTTTGAGACGGCGAAAGGGGCGGCGGGCCTCGCCGAGGCGATCCGCGCCCACCGCGCGGCCGAGCTGCGGGCTGGCTGCTGCCTCGCCGGGCCCCACCGGGAGGATCTGATCCTCCAGCTGGACGGCCAGGACGCGCGGGCCTTTGCCAGCCAGGGCCAGCAGCGCAGCGCGGTGCTCAGCCTCAAGCTGGCCGAGGCGGCCATGGCGGCACAGGTGACCGGCGAGCATCCTGTGCTGCTGCTGGACGATGTGCTCAGCGAGCTGGACGCCACCCGGCAGGAGTACCTGCTGACCCATATGGACAGCCGCCAGTCCTTCGTGACCGCCTGCGACCCCGCCGC
>DKVN01000007.1:2217-2713 GCA_002491225.1 Faecalibacterium sp. UBA7177 | reverse complement strand
TGCATTTGGGGCAGGATTTTCTGGTCAAGACGCGGGACATCATCGGCATCTTTGACCTCGACACCGCCTCGGTGGCCAAAAACACCCGCCTGTTTTTGAAAAAGGCCGAGCAGGAGGGTGCGGTGGTGGCTTTGAGCGATGAGCTGCCCAAGAGCCTCATCCTCACCGACTTCCCCACCCCCACCGTCTATATCAGCCCGATCAGCGCGGCCACCTTAAAAAAGCGGTGCGAGAAGGGCGTAGGGCTGTAAAATCAAGAGAAAACATCATCAGCGGCCGATCAGGCCGATCCAATATGATCACCGGCATAAGGCCAGCAAAAGAGAAGGAGAAACGGTATGGAACAGGAGTTTACCCCCATGAATGCGGATCGGGTGGAGCATGAGTACGACGGCAGCCAGATCCAGGTGCTCAAGGGGCTGGAGGCGGTGCGCAAGCGGCCGGGCATGTACATCGGCAGCACCGGCCCCAGCGGGCTGCACCATCTGGTGTACGA
>DKVN01000007.1:1565-1898 GCA_002491225.1 Faecalibacterium sp. UBA7177 | reverse complement strand
GGACAACGCCATCGACGAGGCCCTCGCCGGGTACTGCACCCACATCGAGGTGACCATTCAGGAGGGCGACATCATCCAGGTCAGCGACAACGGCCGCGGCATCCCGGTGGACATCCAGCCCGAGATGGGCATCCCGGCCGTGACGGTGGCCTATACCATCCTGCACGCGGGCGGCAAGTTCGGCGGAGAGAACAGCGGCTATAAGGTCGCGGGCGGGCTGCATGGGGTCGGCGCGTCGGTGGTCAACGCCCTCAGCGAGTGGCTGGAGGTGCGGGTGCGCCGGGACGGCGGCGAGTATGTCCAGCGGTTCCACCGGGGCGAGCCGGACGGCGA
>DKVN01000007.1:0-1226 GCA_002491225.1 Faecalibacterium sp. UBA7177 | reverse complement strand
CCGGAGATGTTCACCGAGACGACCGTCTACGATTACGAGATCCTCAATACCCGCCTGCGGGAGGAAGCCTTTCTCAACGCCGGGGTGCGGATCACCCTCACCGACGAGCGGGCCGCCAGCCGGGTGGAGGATGAGTCCGGCAAGCTGGTCATCCGCCGCGAGAGCATGTGCTACGAGGGCGGGCTCTCGAGCTTTGTGCAGTACTTGGGCGATAAGCGGCAGGCCAATGTCCTGCATCCCCAGATCATCCATCTGCGCGGCAAGCAGGGGGACGCCATCGCCGAGGTGGCCCTGCAATATAACGACAGCTTCAGCGAGCTGCTGCTCAGCTTTGCCAATAACGTGCGCACCCCCGAGGGCGGCACCCATGAGGAGGGCTTCAAGGCGGCGCTGACGAGGGTCATCAACGATTTTGGCCGCGAGAAGGGATATCTCAAGGAGAAGGACGAGAACCTCTCGGGCAACGACGTGCGCGAGGGGCTGATCTGCGTCATCAGCGTGCAGCTGACTGAGGCCCAGTTCGAGGGACAGACCAAGGCCAAGCTCGGCAATACCGAGATTAGAAGCCTTGTCTCGGGCATGGTCTATGACCGGATGAAAGAGTTTCTGGAAGAAAACCCCGGCGCGGCCAAGGCCATCTACGAAAAGGCCACCCAGGCCGCCCGCGCCCGGGAGGCCGCCCGCCGCGCCCGGGACCTGGTGCGCCGCAAAAACGCGCTGGAAACCAGCCGGATGCCCGGCAAGCTGATCGACTGCCGCGAAAAGGATCCCGCCCTCACCGAGATCTACATCGTCGAGGGCGATTCGGCCGGCGGCAGCGCCAAGCAGGGCCGGGATTCCAACATCCAGGCGATCCTGCCGCTCTGGGGCAAGATGCTCAATGTCGAAAAGGCGCGGCTGGATAAGGTGTACGGCAACGAAAAGCTGATGCCGGTGGTCACCGCGCTGGGCTGCGGCATCGGCGAGGAGTTCGACATCAGCCGCCTGCGCTACCATAAGGTGTTCATCATGGCCGATGCCGATGTCGACGGCAGCCACATCTGCACCCTGATGCTGACCTTCTTCTTCCGCTTCATGCGCCCGCTGATCGAGGGCGGCTACGTCTATATTGCCCAGCCTCCCCTCTTCAAGGTGCAGAAAGGCCAGCAGATCAAGTACGCCTATGACGAAAAGGAGATGCGAATCCTCAGCGAGGAGATGCCGGGCGCGAAGGTCAGCCGCTACAA
>DKVN01000027.1 GCA_002491225.1 Faecalibacterium sp. UBA7177 | reverse complement strand
TGCGAAACTTATTGTACCTTATCACGGCACGGGTCATCTGCACCCGGCTGGGCTGCCTGACCCTCTGCCTGCTGCCTGATCGCTTTTGCCCTGCGGCCCACATAAAAAGCTCCCGGCTGTACGCCTGAAAGCGACGTACAGCCGGGAGGTTTTTTATTGCCTTTTATGGGCGGCCCTGCTGTTTTTGCCCTGATCCCGCCCCCTGCCGCCTTTGGGCTGCCCCAAAAAGCGCAAAGGGCCGCAGCGCTGCCCTGCCTCACATTTTCTTCATATACTCCAAATCCGCCCTGGCCGCCGGCATAATCGCCTCATCCCTCAGCAGCACAGCATCCGGGTACTCGCGGTGAAGCCAGGAACGGATGATCGTATAATCCATCTCGCCCTCACCCAGCGCGGTGGGAATGCGCGGCGCATTGGGCACAAAGCGGGCATCCTTCACATGGACACAGGCCAGGTCCCGCCCGATGACCTCGCACCAGCCGGGCCAGAACGCGTCCTGCTGGGCCGCGGTCTCGGCGGTCAGCAGGTTGACCGGGTCAAGGATGATATGGAAATGTTTGGGGTCGGCCACGGTCTCCTTCAGCCTGCGCAGAGCCTCCAGCGTGCCCAGCGTGTGAACAAACACGGGTTCCAGCGCAAAGCAGCCGTCTTCCTTTGCGGCCTGTTCCACAATGCGCAGAACGCTGTCGGTCAGCAGCGGCAGCGTGGCGGCCTTTTCCTCCTCGGTCAGGTCGCGGCAGGAGCTCTCGCTGCCAACACATTTGGCGCCGAGAAGGCTCTGGCAGCGCAGCGCGCAGGATACATTGGCAACAGCGTCCCTGCGAACCTCAGCAACCGGGCTGCCCAGGTCCTGATAGCAGCCCAGAACCGTGATCTCGACATCCGCGGCGCTGAAGGCGGCCCGGATCTCGTTCAGCTGCCCGGGCGTGACACAGGAAATGCTCTCAATGCCCTCAATCGCCTTTGGGATGGCCAGCTGGGTGGCATTGTAGCCGTTGCTCTTCAGGGTATCCGCCAGCTTTTTTGCGGGCAAGCGGCCATAATCATGGGCGCGGCAGCCATATTTCATAAAAATACCTCCTTAAGACGGAACCGCACAGCGGCCTTTTGCGGCTCAAAGGATTTCGCTTTTGCCCGGTCTCTTTTCCGCCCTGTTTTTTAAAAATCCCCGCCGGTCCCGGACGGGCTGGCGGGGATTTTTGGTTTGTCTGACAAACTGCGCCCGCAGGCGCACCCAAAGGGCCCCGCCGCAGACGGGCGGCAGGCCGGCCGGGCAATCCTGCTGCCCAGCGCGGCATTGCCCGGGATGGAGAACTCAGCCCTTGACGCCGCCGGCGGAGATGCCGCCGACAATGTATTTCTGAAGGATCATGAAGAGGACAATGATGGGAAGGATGGACAAAACGGAGGCTGCCAGGATGGAGCTCCAGTCCACGCCGGTGTTGCCAATAAAGTTTTTGATGGCGATCTGAATGGTGTACTTCTTCTGGTCCGACAAAACCAGCAGCGGGAGGATATAGTCGTTCCAGCGCCACATGAAGCTGAAGATGGTCAGGGTGATGAGCACGTTGGAGCCGAGGGGCAGCATGATGGTGGAGAAGATCTTCCACTCGCTGGCGCCGTCAATGCGCGCGGCCTCGACCAGAGAAAGCGGCAGTGACATATAGTGCTGGCGGAACATGAAGATGCCGGTTGTGGTGGTGACGACCGGCAGGATCACGCCCCAGATGTTGTTGTACAGGCCAAAGGCGCTGATCACGCTGAACTGGGGGATGGTCAGCGTTTCGCCGGGGATCAGGGTGCCCAGCAGAAAGACGCCGAATACAAGGTTGACATACCGGTTTTCAAAGCGGTAGATGGCCAGCGCATAGCCGCACATCGCACTGATGAGCAGGGTGATGAGGGTGCCCACCACAGCCAGGAACAGGCTGTTCTTGACATAGCTCATGAAGCCGCCCTCCAGCACCGAAACATAATGCTCCAGGGTGGGGGCGGAGGGGAACATGTGCAGCGGGTAGGTGAACAGCTCGTTGGAAGGCTTGAAGGAGCTGAGGATCAGCCAGAAGATGGGGAAGATAACGATCAGGGCAATGGCAACCGAGAGGATCGTAAGGGGCAGATTGATACGTTTGGTTTTCATCAGGTCTCACCTCCGTTGTTCACCTTGAACTGAGCAAAGGCAATCAGGGCAAAAACGATCATGACCACGGTGGAAATCGCCGAAGCGTAGCCATACTGCATCTGGTTGAAGCCTTTATCGAAGATGTACTGGATGATAAAGGTTGTGCTCAGGCCGGGGCCGCCCTGTGTGATACCTTGTACCAGCGCGTATTCCTTGAGCAGATTGACGGTGGACAGCAGCACGACCATGAAGGTGGTGGGGCTCAGCATCGGGATTGTGATGCGGAAGAATGCCTGCACACTGCTGGCGCCGTCAATGGTGCCGGCCTCATACAGGTCGTTGGAAATGCTGTTGATGCCGCCGATATACAGGATCATGTTGAAGCCGATGGAGGACCAGACCGAGGCAAAGGCAATGACAAAGGTGGCCAGCCGGGGGTTCAGCGACCATTCCAGCGGGGCAAAGCCCAGCGACTGGATGATAAAGTTGACAAGGCCGTACTCCTGGCTGAACATCCAGTTGATGGTGATACCAACGACCAGGGCGCTCATCAGCACGGGCACATAGACCATTGTGCGGGTCAGGCTCTTGGCGGCAACCCGGTTGGAGCACAGGAGCGCCGCGATCAGCAGCGGGATAATGACCCGGAACGGCAGCGTGCAGACCGTGTACAGCAGCGTCCGCCCCAGAGACAGATAGAACTTGGAGTCCTTGAACATGGTGATGTAGTTCTGCAGGGCCACAAAGTCCATGGTTTTCCAACCGTCATAATTGGTGAAGGAAAACGAGATGCTCAGCACAAGGGGCACAAGGAAAAACACGCCGAATAAAATGCAGCAGGGCGCGCAGAACGCCCAGAACGCGCCGGTGTGTTTCAGTGATGATTTCTTCGTCACATGCCATCCTCCTTTGAAACTTTGATTGGGCTTTTTGAAGAACCGATACCCTCACTGATATTAAGTATAGCATCACAAAAGGCGCAGGCACCACCGTTTTTTTGCTCGCTTGCCCCAAAACTTATTGCATTTTTTGCGCTGCTCCTGCCCGATTCGGGGCGAAAAACCGGCGTTTTGTCAGGTATATACAAATCAAAACAAACGAATTTGTGCAAAACACAAAAAGCACGCGGCCATCGCAGGAATCACCGGGCAAATTGCACGCGAACCGTGCAGATTTCAAACGGATGCAGTGCCAGCGGCAAAGCGCCGGCGGCAAAAACGGCGTTTGGCACAGGCTGTTCCAGCGGGGTGCAGCGCGCGGCGCTGGCCCCTTCGGGCAGGCTCAGCACGGCGCGGGTGCGGGCGCCCCAGCTCTCATACAGGCGCAGGATCAGCCCGCTGCCGTCCTCCGCCTTCTTAACGGTTTCCAGCACAAGGTTGGGCACATCCACCTGGAACAGGCTGTACGCGGCGGGCAGCTTGCCCTGCGGCTGACCCCCCGCCAAAACGGTCAGGGCAGGGGCGTTCAGGTCATACCCCTGCAAAATCACATCCCCCTGCCGCCAGTCGCCCAGATGAGGCAGCAGCGCGTAGACAAAGTGATGGTGCCCCTGGTCGGCGCGGGGGTCCGGGTAGGTGGCCCCGCGCAGCAGCGAGAGCCGGATGACGCCGTCGCGGATGTCGTAGCCGCAGCGGCCGTTGTTCAGCAGCGCCGCGCCGTAGCACGGCTCGGACAGGTCGGCCCATTTGTGGGCGCAGACCTCAAAGCGGGCCTCGTCCCAGCTGGTGTTGGCGTGGGTGTCCCTTGCAATGCTGCCAAACTGGATGTCGTACTGCGCGCGGTCCGCGCAGATGTCCAGCGGGAATGCCGCCTTCAGCAGAACATGCTGATCCTGCCAGTCGATCCTGGTGTCAAAGTCGATGCGGCGGCTGTGGGGGTAAATGACAATGTCCTGTGCAAGCTGCGAGCGGGAAATGGCGCGCTCCAGATGCAGGCAGCAGCGCACCGGGCTGTTTTCGGCCACGGTCAGGCTGGCCGCGCCGTCCAGCGCGAACCGGTGGCGGCGGCAGTATTTTTCGATATTCCATGCATCGTACTCGTCGGGGCGGTCCTCAAACAGCTGCAGCTCGTTGGCCTTTTGTCCCGCGGGGATCAGCTCCCGGCCGGCTTGCCTGTCCAGCAGCGAGGTGATCTGGCCAAGCGCGTCGATCACGATCCGGTAAAACCTTGTGCAGACGGCATACCCGCCCCCGGGAACCGTTTCAAGAACGGCGCAGGGGGATGGGGCGGCCGCGTCTGCAAAAGGATAGAACCGCCAGCCCTTGGCGGGCAGGCCGGCCGCAGCAAAGGTGAGGGTCCCGCCGGCGGCATGGCAGGGCAGAGGATGCGTGCCGTCGGTGACGGCAGCCGCATCACAGTCAACACGGACAACCGTGTCCCGCGCAAACCCCAGCTGGTTGAAGACAAGCACGCCCGGGCGGTCGGTTCTGACGCAGCCGGCGATGGCGCGCAGCGCCTGCCCCGCAACAGCCGCGTCGGAGGCCAGCACCTCTTTGTACTGCTGCTGGGAAAGCTCATACACCTCGCCCAGCGCCGAGCCGGGCAGAACGTCGTGGAATTGGTTGAGCAGGGTCAGCTCCCAGCTGCGGTGCAGGACATCGGCGGGGTAGGCATAGCCGGTGTCCAGCACCTCGGCCAGCGCGGCAAAGCTCTCGGCGGTCATGTTTGCAAACTCCGCCTCGCGGTTGGCTCGTTTGTTGCGGGCCTGGCTGGTAAAAACGCCGCGGTGGTACTCCAGATACAGCTCGCCGTGCCAGCAGGGCAGCTCCTCCTGCGCCTGGGCCAGGCGCTGCTTCAGCTCCTCAAAAAAGGGGGCGGCGTGGATCAGCCGGGTCCGGGGCGCGCCGGGGATTCCCTTTTCCATGCGGCGGTTGATTTCCAGCATCTCGGCGGTCGGGCCGCCGCCGCCGTCCCCATAGCCGAAGCACTGCAGCACATCCTGCGTCAGCTCCTTATCCTGAAAGCGCTGCCAGCAGCCCATCACCTGTTTGGGGTTCAGCAGGCCGTTGTAGGTGGTGTTGAAGGTGGGACGCGGGTTGCGGTCGGGGCGCTGATCGTAGTCTTTGGTAGAGATGAAATAGGCCAGCACCTCGGTCCCGTCAATGCCGCGCCAGCGGGTCAGGTCGTGGGGCATACAGTTGGTGTCGTTCCAGGCCAGCTTGGTGGTCATAAACCAGTCCATGCCGCACTGCGCCATGATCTGGGGCAGCGCGCCGCTGAAGCCGAACGCATCCGGCAGCCAGAGGATCCGGCTGCGGCTGCCAAATTCCCTGCCAAAGAATTCCTGCCCGTGCAGGAACTGGCGGATCAGACTTTCCCCCCCGGTCATCATGCAGTCCGGCTCCAGCCAGGTGCCGCCCTCCGGCTCCCAGCGGCCCTGCGCAGCCCGCGCGCGGATCTTTTCAAACAGGGCCGGGCAGTCCCGGCGGACAAAATCGTACAGCTGGGGCTGGCTGGCCATAAACTTGTATTCCGGGTAACGGTCCATCAGGTAGTTGACGGTGGCAAAGCTGCGGATCGCCTTTTCCCGCGTTTGGGCCAGCGTCCACAGCCACGCTAAGTCAATATGGGTGTGGCCAACACAGCTCACCGTGACCGGCCCGGGGGCGCAGCAGCCCTCGTAGAACTCCTCCTTCATCAGGCGGCGGGCGGCGGCAGCGCTGGCATAAAATGCGCCGCTGTACGGCTCGCGCAGGTCCAGCAGGTCCAGGGCCTTTTCCAGATGCCGCCCAATGAGGATGGCATTGGTGTCCCCCTCGTCCAGCAGCCGCATTACCTCAAAGGGGGCCTTCAGGTCATAGTAAAGGCCGGTGATCTCATCGTCCCGCACCGCGGTTTCCACCTTTAAAAAGACATCCCGCGCCGGCGTGTTGCAGTAGGCGTAAAGGCCCAGCTGCCATTGCTGGCCGTCCGCCGCAGGGCAGGCCAGGTCAAACTCGGTGTGGTTTACATCCAGCCCGCAAACCAGCTCGCCGTCCAGATAGGCGAGGAACTGGGGGTTGTTGTAGTTCCAGATGTCGGTCGCGCCGGTCGAGACAAGGCAGACAAGGTGCTGTCCGGCGCTGCCTGCCGGGGCGGTGATGCAGCCCCGGAAGCCGAAATGGGCCTCCTCGCCGCCAATGGCGTCGCCGGGGGCAAACGGCTCCCAGCCGGGGGCAGTGCCGGGGTCCTGCTGCACAATATCCCAGCTGTGGTAGGGGCAGGCTTTTTTGCGCAGCCCCTGTACAAAGGCGCGGTCTCGCAGGGCCAGGGTGCGCAGCGCGTCCAGCACCGGCGGCACCCGGCGGCGCAGTTCGGTATTTTGCATGGCGGGCCATCCTTTAACAGGGCAGCGCCGCGCACAGACCGCCCGGCGGCCGGCTTGTTTTCGGGTCTGTTCCCCAAACATCCGCCGGCGGGGCCCGGGCCCATTTTCTGTGCGGGGCTGCCGTAAAATAAATCAACACCCAAAGTATAGCATGCGCGCAGGGCTTATACTATGCAGTTTTTGCGAGGAAAAGCAGGGCCGGGGCGCAGATGTTGCGCACGGGGGCAGGCTGTCTGCGCGGCGCTCCGGCACCCGGAGCGCC
>DKVN01000014.1:2499-2912 GCA_002491225.1 Faecalibacterium sp. UBA7177 | reverse complement strand
AAGCCCTCGCCGGTGATGGCGACGTCCAGCTGGTTGCCGGTGGAGGTGAAGGAGGAGGAGCCCATCAGCAGGTCGATGCTGGACAGCTGCGAGCCGTAGCCGACCTCGGAGGGGTTGACGCCGCCGCGGGTCATGGTACCGGCCGACGCGCCGCGCACCTGCTGGTAGTACATATCGCGGAAGGTGGCGCGGCTGGATTTGAAGCCGTAGGTGTTGACGTTGGCGATGTTGTTGCCGATGACATCCATGCGCTGCATATGGGTCTTGAGGCCCGCAACGCCGGAGTAAAGTGCGCGCATCATAAGGCATTTCTCCTTTTCACTGTCGTTTGTTCTGCTTTCGTAAAAAGGGGCCGCCCGGGGCTCTCTGTCAGTCAAGCCCCGGCGTGACTTCCCTGCCGGGCGCGCGGCGCG
>DKVN01000014.1:0-2163 GCA_002491225.1 Faecalibacterium sp. UBA7177 | reverse complement strand
CCGGCAGCGGGTCCGGTCACACGATCACGGTCCCGTCGATGTTGGTGATCACCCGTCCGCTGAGGCCCTGCAGCCCGGTGATGACCTTGCCCGCCCCGGTGTTGACCACGAAGGCGCTGTCATCCACGATGATGAGGGCGTCGTCCAGCCCCTTGGCCCGCGCGATGCGCGCGCCCTCGGTCAGCCGTTCGAGGCGGCTGGCGGACAGCTGGATCTCGCGCTGCTCCAGCCGCTGTGCCGCGTGCTTGGAGAAGGTGAGGGTCTCGCCGCTTTCTGCCTGCAATTGGTTGAGCACCTGCCGGAAGGACAGCTCCTCGGCGGGGGCTGCCTGCTGGCCCTGTGCGGCGCCGGAGGCGGGTTGCAGCGGCTCGATGTGGCCGGTGGAGACCGGCACGCTCAGCCTGCGCTGGATCAAAAGATCGTCCATGATAGGTTGCGCTCCTTTCGGTTGCGTCCCTGCGGTGAAAGGGCGTTACTCGGTTTCGGTGGCGGGGGGCGTCTGCTCGGTGCCGCTGTCGGCCTCGCTGCCGCTCTCGCTCTTGTCGTCTCCGGCGGGGGTGCTGCTGGCGTTGCTCTTTTCGCCCAGCTCCATGATCTGCGAGAGGGTGAACTTTTCGCCGTTGACATACAGCGCGTACTCGTCGTTGGCTAAGACGATCCGCTCGACCTTGCCGGTCTCCTTGATCAGGCTGCCCGAGACGCTGAACTTGGCGCAGGTGACCGTTTGGCCCACCAGCGAGAGCATGTAGTTGTTCTTCATATTGCCGGTCATGTCGCTCATCTGCTGCAGGGTGGAGAACTGGGCCAGCTGGGTGACGAACTGCGCGTCGTCCACCGGGTTCATAAAGTCCTGATTGGTGAGCTGGGTGACCATGATCTTGAGGAAGTCGTCGATCGAGATGCTGTTGTCCGCCTCGTCGGTGAACACCGCGTTGATGGTCTGGCCGGTCTTGTTGGTGCTGGTAGTGCTGGAGGTATCGCCGGTCTGGCCAGCGCTGTACTTGTACTCGTCGAGGTAATCGCGGTAGCTGCTGCTGCCGCTGCCGATGGTGTTGCTCATCTTAGGGGTTGCCTCCTTTCGTTTGGGGTTTTCATTTGTGTTGGGTTGCGTTGGGTTGCGTTGGGTTGCGTTGGATTCACGTTAGATTGCGTTAGCCTTGCGTTGGGCCCATGCCCGGTTGGGGGTTTGCCTTGCGGGAAAGGCTCAGATCAGCAGGTTGACGGCCGTGTCATCCGGCGCGGGCTCCTCGATCAGCTGCTCGAATTCTTCCTCGCTCTGCTGCTGGGCGGCGGCCTGCTCGTTCTGGTAATGCCGGGCGTACTGGCCCTGCTGCTGCTCGCCCATCAGCTGGGTCTGCGCGGCCTGGGCGCCGTTTGCCTGGGGCACCGTGACGATCTCCTGCACCTGGGCGTTCAGCGGGCGAAGCGCGTTTTGCAGCTGGGCCACGTCGTTGGCCAGCATCCGGCCGACGGCCGCGCTGGAGGTGACGATGCGCAGCGAAACGCTGTTCTTGTCCTCGGTGAACCGCACCTCGATCTCGCCCAGCCCGTCCGGCTTGAGCCGCACCACGAACTCCTGCCGCCCCTCGCTGAGGTTTTGCAGGATCCCGGTCTTGATCTGGTCGGCCACCTGCTCGATGGTGGGGGTGGGGGCCGCGGGGTCTGCCGCGCCGGTCCCGGCCAGGAACTGCCGTCCGTCCACCGCCTGCTGCAGGGCTTCGAGGTTTTCGAGATGGCTCTCGGTCTTTTGCTGGGTCTGGGGCCGCTCGGCCACTGCCTGCTGGGCCTGCCGCAGCGCGGTCTGGAAGTAAAGCTGATCCTCGAGGGTATCGCCGGTGGTTTCGCCAATCTCCCTCGCGGGCTGCCATGCGGCGGTGAGGGTCTCGAGCAGGGCGTCCAGCTCCTCATCTCCGGTGGTTTTTGCGGCGGTGCCGCTCTCGGCGGGCATCTCGCCCCACAGGGTGAACCGCTGGGGATCCAGCAGCTGCTTGAGCGCCTCGACCGCGGCGGTGCCGCCCTCGATCTGGAGTTCGCCTGCCTGCTGGGTGAGCATCTGGAGCATCTGCGGGGTGAACAGCCCTTCGGCCATCGCCTGCATCCCGAGCATGGTGGCAAGGTCGTCCTTGTCCTTGCCGGTGCCCTTGCCTCCCAGCAGCGCCATCA
>DKVN01000063.1 GCA_002491225.1 Faecalibacterium sp. UBA7177 | reverse complement strand
GGGGCGCGGGGGCCGAGGAGCCTGCGCCCGAGGAGACACCCGCAGCCGAGGAAGCCGCCGAGCAGGAGGAGGACCCCCGCGCCGCCCGCCGCCGCAGGCGGGCCGAGCGCAATCTGCCCGAGGCCGAGCGCAGGCGGCGCAGCGCCGCCCCCGCCCCCGTGGAGGAGGCCGCGCCAGACGCCTCCGCGCCCGATGCCGCGCCCGCCGCGCCCATCCCCGGCCCCGCTGCGGCCCGGCCCGGAACGCCCGGCCCCTCCGCCCCCGCCGCGGAAAAGCCCGCCGAGGAGGACACCTTCAAATTCTCCCCGCCCGCGGCCCCCGGCCAGAACCCCGACCCCGCCAGCCGCCCGGTGCCCTACCTCGCGCCGGGGCAGCTGCCGACCCGCTTCCCGGACACCATCCTGGTGCCCTTTGCGCCCGAGAGCGCCCTCTCCGGCCTGCGGCGGCCGCTGCTGCCGCAGCAGACCCTCTGGTACCGCCGCACCTTTTACATCGACGGCTACACCCCCGGCAACCACACCCTGCTGCACTTTGGCGCGGTCGATTACGCCTGCACCGTCTACCTCAACGGCCACCGGATCGGCGGCCACACCGGCGGCTACTGCCCCTTTACGATGAACGTCACCTCCTGCACACGCTCGGGCGAGAACGAGCTGATCGTGGAGGTCACCGACGAGACCGACCGCTCGGACGCGCCCCGCGGCAAGCAGAAGCTCGATCCGGGGGGCATCTGGTACACCGCGGTGTCCGGCATCTGGCAGACGGTCTGGCTGGAGCACCTCGACCCCGCCCACATCAACGCCGTCCACTACGAGACCGAGCTGGACCGAGTGCGAATCTGGGTGGAGGCCAGCAGCCTCGGGGACGTGCAGGTGGAGGTGCTCTCGCACGGGCGCACGGTGGTGGGCTGCACCATGCAGGTGGGGGACACCGAGGAATTGGTGATCCCGGCGCCGCGCCCCTGGAGCCCCGAGGACCCCTACCTCTACACCGTGCGGCTGCGCCTGGTTTGCTTTGACCACATCACCGATGAAGCGGTGAGCTATTTTGGGCTGCGCACCTTCGCGGTCAAGCCCGGGCCGGGCGGGGTGCCCCGCTTTTATCTCAACGGCAAGCCCTACTTTCAAAAGGGGCTGCTCGACCAGGGCTACTGGCCGGACGGCCTCTACACCGCCCCCAGCGACGAGGCGCTGCGCTGGGACATCGAGCAGGCCAAGGCGCTCGGCTTCAACATGCTGCGCAAGCACGTCAAGGTGGAGCCCGCCCGCTGGTACTTCCACTGCGACCAGGTGGGCATGCTGGTCTGGCAGGACATGCCCAACGGCGGGGCCTACATCGGCAACATGAAAGCGGTTCTGCTGCCCAACCTCGGCATCCACCTGCGGGACAGCCACTACGCCACCTTTTTGCGGGCCAGCGAGGAGAGCCGCAGGCAGTTTCTGGTCGAGCTGCAGGAGATGATCGAGAGCCTGCGGGACGCTGTCTGCATCGCGACCTGGGTGCCCTTCAACGAGGGGTGGGGCCAGTTTGACGCAGCGGTGGCCGCGGCGCTGATCAAAAAGTGGGACCCCAGCCGCCCGGTGGACCACGCCAGCGGCTGGCACGACCAGGGCGCGGGGGATTACAACAGCATCCACAAATACATCCTCAAGGTGCGTCCCGCCCGCCGGGACGGCCGCCGCGCCTTTGCCCTGACCGAGTACGGCGGCTACAGCCAGGCCGTGCCCGGGCATTGCTGGGACGAGGACAAGAGCTTCGGCTACCGGATGTACCCAGACAAGGCCGCCCTGACCGAGGCCTACTACAAGCTGCACGAGGAGCAGATTCTCCCGCTGCTGGACAAGGGCCTCTGCGTGACCATCTACACCCAGCTGACCGACGTGGAGCAGGAGGTGAACGGCCTGTTCACCTACGACCGCAAGGTCTGCAAGCTGGACGAGGCGACCGTGCGGGCGGTGAACAAGCTGATGACCTTTGAGACCGAGTAATGGCGGCGGAATGATGCCCCTGCGCCTCTTTGCGCGCCTCCCTGCGCCTCTTTGCGCGCCTTCTCAGCGCCGCTCACGCCTTTTTACGCCCCCGTATTTGCCGGGCCGGAACACCACCGGCCCGGCAAATTTTTGTCTCTTTGGGCAAGGGAGCCAAAAATCGTGCTTTTTGAGGAAAGTTTTGATGGCTTTCGCATCCGGTTTCTGGTACAATAAAAGGTAGAAATTCCCGTATCGGGCGGCAGCGCACCCCCCGCCGCACGGGCCGCCATCACCCCCGAACGAGAAAGGAAGCGAACGCCAATGGTCGATTTGACAAAAAAGCCCTTCTGTCTGGATGAGGAAGGGGTCGCGTGGGTACAAAACACCATCGCGGGCATGAGCATCGAGGAGAAGATCGGGCAGCTGTTTTTCAACATGGGTTCCTCGCGGGAGGAGAGCTACCTCAAGGAGGCGGTGCAGAAGTACCACATCGGCGGGGTGCGCTATAATCCCGGCACCGCCGAGGAGATCTGGGAGCAGAACCGCATTTTGCAGGAGAACGCGAAGATCCCGCTGATCATCGCCTGCAACACCGAGGGCGGCGGCAACGGCGCCTGCACCGACGGCACCCTGATCGGCATGCCGGTCAAGATCGGGGCCACGGGCGATGCCCGCTACGCCTACGAGATGGGCCGGATGGCCAACCGCGAGGCGGCGGCCATCGGCTGCAACCTCAGCTTTGCCCCCCTGTCCGACATCAACAACAACTGGCGCAACCCGATCATCTCGGACCGCTGCTTCTCCAACAAGGCGGACGAGGTGGCCGCGATGGCCGAGGCCTACTGCGAGGGCAGCCGCCAGAACCCCGGCTTCTGCTGCGCCGCCAAGCACTTCCCCGGCGACGGCATCGACGAGCGGGACCAGCACCTCTCCCCGAGCGTCAACTCCTTGAGCTGCGACAAGTGGATGGCGAGCTACGGCAAGGTGTACAAGACCATGATCGAGAACGGCCTTGAGGCGATCATGGCCGGGCACATCATGCAGCCCGCCTGGACCCGGGCCATCAACCCCTCGATCAAGGACGAGGAGATCATGCCCGCCACCTTGAGCCCCGAGCTTTTGCAGGGCCTTTTGCGCGGCAAGCTGGGCTTTAACGGCATGATCCTGACCGACGCCTCTCACATGGTGGGCCTCACCTGCATGATGAAGCGCCGGGATCTGCTGCCCCACGCGATCGCGGCCGGGTGCGATATGTTCCTCTTCTTCAACGACATGGACGAGGACTTCGGCTACATGATGGACGGCTACAAAAACGGGGTCATCACCGAGCAGCGCCTCGAGGAGGCGCTGGAGCGGATTTTGGGTCTCAAGGCGCACATGGGGCTGCACAAAAAGGCCCCCACCCAGATCATGCCCCCCAAGGAGCAGCTGCACGAGATCGTGGGCTGCGCCGAGCACAAGGCGATGGCGGTGGAGGTGGCCGAAAAGGCGGTGACCCTGGTCAAGAACAAGCAGGATATCTTCCCCCTGACCCCGGAAAAGTACAGGCGGATCATGATCGTGCCGGTGAAGGGCGCGTCGGGCGGCGGCATCTTCGCGCTGATGAAGGGCGGCAAGGGCCCCACCACCGCCGAGAAGGTCAAGGCCCGGCTCGAGGCCCGCGGCTTCGAGGTGAGCATTTATGAGGACCCGCTGACCAAGCTGCAGCGCGAGGCCGCCGAGGCGCAGGCCAAGGCAAAGGCCGAGGGCAAGGAGGCGGGCCCCGATGCGACCCTTGCCAACGCCCTGATGGTCTACTTTGCGGGCAAGACCCCGATCAAGGACTTTGTGGAGCAGCAGGATCTGGTGCTGACCCTGAGCGAGGTGAACGGCATGGGCCAGACCGCCGAGCGGGTGGCCTGGGCCATGAGCAAGGGCGGCGGCGAGATCCCCTGGTACGTGCACGAGCTGCCGGTGGTGGTGGCCAGCGTGGGGCATCCCTTCCTGCTGGC
>DKVN01000175.1:2584-2959 GCA_002491225.1 Faecalibacterium sp. UBA7177 | reverse complement strand
CCGGTGCTCTTTTTGGACCGGCCGCTGCAAAACCTCTCGGTGGGGGGCGGGCGGCCGCTCTCCAAAAGCCCCGAGGCGCTGGCGGCGATGGAAGCCGAGCGCCGACCGCTCTATCTTGCCGCGGCCAACGCGGTGGTCAAAAACGATACAACATTCAATGCCGCCGTCAGGGCGGCGATGGAGGCGTTTTATGAAGCTGTTGATCCTGAACGGGCCAAACCTCAATATGCTGGGCATCCGGGAGCCGGGCATCTACGGCACGGTGGATTATGACGGGCTGGTGCAGTATGTTCACGCAGGCTGCGCCGAAATAGGCATCGAGGCCGAATTCTTTCAGTCCAACCACGAGGGGGATCTGGTCGACGCGATCCAGGA
>DKVN01000175.1:1221-2264 GCA_002491225.1 Faecalibacterium sp. UBA7177 | reverse complement strand
GGGGCCTACACCCACACCAGCATCGCCATCCTCGACGCGCTCAAGGCGGTGGCCCTGCCCGCGGCCGAGGTGCACATCAGCGATGTGACTAAACGGGAGCCCTTCCGGCAGATCAGCTATGCCGGCATGGCCTGCCAGGGGCATTTCATCGGCGAGGGGCTGGAGGGCTACCTCAGCGCCGCCCGTTTTTTGAAGCAGATGATCGAGCCGGGCCTCGAGGAGGGCGGGCCGACCTACAGCGTGCGGCCGTCCGGCGGGCTGGTCAACTGAAGGAGCCCGCGGCAAAAAACATAGGGGAGCAATGAGGGAGAGGGAGAGTACATGATCATTTCCACCAAGCGCGGCACGCCGCAGAACGAGATCAAAAAGATCATCGACGGCTTTGAGGCGCAGGGGCTGCAGGTGACCCTGATCCGGGGCGAGGATTACAACGTTTTTGGCCTGGTGGGGGACACCACCAAGCTCAACGAAAAGCAGATCGCGGCCAACCCCTGGGTCGAGAGCGTCACCCGGGTGTCGGCCCCCTACAAAAAGGCCAACCGCCTCTTTCATCAGGAGGACAGTGTCATCCCGGTGGCGGGCGGTAAGGTGAAGATCGGCGGCCGGGAGAAGATCGCCGTCATCGGCGGGCCCTGCAGCGTCGAGTGCGAGAGCCAGGTCATCGAGATCGCCCAGGCGGTCAGGGACGCGGGCGGCGATATGCTGCGGGGCGGCGCGTACAAGCCCCGCACCTCGCCCTACGCCTTTCAGGGGCTGGGCACCGAGGGCATTCTCGATATGGTCAAGGCGCGCGAGGTCACCGGCCTGCCCATCGTCAGCGAGCTGATGAGCGAGGACCGGATCGACGAGTTTGTCGAGTATGTCGACCTCATCCAGGTCGGGGCCCGCAACATGCAAAACTTCCAGCTGCTCAAGGCGCTGGGCAGGATCGACAAGCCGATCCTCTTAAAGCGCGGCCTCGCCAACACGATCGAGGAGTGGATCATGAGCGCCGAGTACATCATGGCCGGGGGCAACGAGCAGGTGATCCTCTGCGAGCGGGG
>DKVN01000175.1:0-924 GCA_002491225.1 Faecalibacterium sp. UBA7177 | reverse complement strand
AGCGGGGCATCCGCACCTTCGAGCCGTATACCCGCAACACCCTCGACCTCTCGGTGATCCCGATCATCAAGGAAAAGACCCATCTGCCCATCGTCATCGACCCCAGCCACGCCACCGGCAACTACCGGTATGTCGAGGCCATGAGCCTCGCCGCGGTGGCCGCGGGCGCGGACGGGCTGATCATCGAGGTGCACACCGACCCCGAGCACGCCTTCAGCGACGGGGCCCAGAGCCTCAAGCCGGCCAAGTTCCGCGAGACGGTCGACAAGTGCCGCGCGGTGGCCGCGGTGGTGGGGCGGCGGCTCTGAGCGCAGATCAGACCGAACGAGCTTTCAAAGGCAAAGGAGCAGATCGCATGACGGCTTACATCGAACCATCCGAGCCCGCGGGCACCGCGGCCGCGCCGCCCTCCAAGAGCATGGCCCACCGGGCGGTGCTGGCGGCGGCGCTGGCGCGGGGGGTCTCCCGCATCGAACACCTCGCCTTCAGCCAGGACATCCGCGCCACCTTGGGCGCGGCGGAGGCGATGGGGGCCCGGGTGCGCTTTGGCGAGGACGAGGCGACCGGCGCGGGCTGGGCCGAGGTGCTGGGCCGGGGCGGCTTTGCCACCCTGCTGCGCCCGGTGGACTGCGGCGAGAGCGGCAGCACCCTGCGCTTTCTCATCCCGGTGCTCAGCCTCAGCGGCCAGCAGGTGCGCTTTACCGGGCGCGGGCGGTTGTTCCAGCGGCCGCAGAGCGTCTATCAGGACCTCTTTCTGGGCCAGGGGCTGCTCTTTTGCCACGACGATCAGGGCATCACGGTGCAGGGGGCGCTCGCGCCCGGCGCGTACCAGCTGCCGGGGGATGTCTCGAGCCAGTTCATCAGCGGGCTGCTCTTTGCCCTGCCGCTGCTGCAGCGGCCCAGCAGCATCCGGGTGCTGCCCCC
>DKVN01000058.1:2154-22788 GCA_002491225.1 Faecalibacterium sp. UBA7177 | reverse complement strand
TTACACAAATTTTAGGATAGTCTCAGATTATCTCCCCTTCTCGACGACCCTAGCAAACGATACGAAGAATCAAGGCAGGCGCGGTTCCCGCCCTGCCCAACGCAAAAGCAAGATCCGAACCCAAAGCCAGCTGGCAGCGGGTTCGGATCTTGTATTTTATGCAGCGATTTTCTGTCAATCGGCATACATACAACGTCCCGACAAAACCGGAAATTTACACGTCCTTTTTCTCAGAAAGAACTTCGTCTTTTTGGCTCATAGCTGTCAAAGCAAACGCAACGCCGATGCCTAACACTACCCATCTTACAGCACCCTCACAGAAGTCATAAAACACACCGCCCACGAAATCGCTGATCCAATAGATTATCGCAATAGAAAATAACAAAATTGCTGTTGTCAGGATCAATTTCCTATTATTTTTCGCGACCTTTGCATCCTTCTCGATCTTTTCTTTCATTTTTTTGTCTCCTTTCAGTAGTTCATCTAAACTAATCTGATAAAGGTCACTCAATTTTATCATACTAACAATATCTGGCAAGGATCTTCCATTTTCCCAGTTTGATATGGTTTGCCGTGAAACCATAATTTTCTCAGCAACCTGTTCCTGTGTCAAACCAGCATTTGTCCTTGCTTCTTTTAATTTCTTCTCAATTTCCATAGCGTGACCTCCATCTGAAAGAAGCATAACTCATTGATAGAAAATCGTCTATCAATAGGCTTTGACACCTCATCCAATACGCTGTCAAAAACCTTTTACATCCTGACAAAAGCTGATTGAACAATATCATGATATTCCACTGAGCCCGGGTTTCGGCCCGGCCATTTCCCGCACCGCCTCAACAAACTTCGCCACCGCCTCAGATGGCTCCAGCGCGTAGAGCAGGCCGTAGGGCAGGGCATAGTCCCAATCCACCGGGATGCTCACCAGGGCCGGGTGTACCTCCTGCCAGCAGTCCATGATCAGCAGCACCTTGTCGGTCTGCGCGCAGCGGTTGAACACCGAGATGTCGTAAAAATGGGGGGTGTCCTCGATCTGGATGGCGGGGTGGTCCCGCACAAGGTCGGCGCGGATGCGGTCGTTGCTGGCCGAGTCGCCCTCCCTGACCATCATCAGAGTCTCGCCGTAAAGGTCCGGTACGACGAGCCGCTTCCGCCCCGCCAGCCGGTGATCACGGGAGACCGCCACCATCTTTTTGCAGCGGCCCAGCGGCAGAAAATGACAGCGGTTCAGCCATAGGGCCGAGTCGCAGACCGCCATCAGAAAATCAAACTTTTCCCCCAGCGCCCCAATCTCGGCCAGGATGCCGGTGTGGTCGTCCTCAAAGGGGATGAGCTGCAGGGTGTAGCCCGGAAACTGCGGCCCCACCTGATGCCACAGGTCCATAAAGGGCTTGGCCGGGTTCAGCAGCGAGGTGCCTACCCGGAAGATCCGGCCCTCCGCCTCCATCGCCCGGCGGGCATTCTCGACCGAGCGCCGGGAGTAGCCAAAGAGAAACCTGGCATCCTTATAAATGACCTCCCCGGCGCTGGTCAGCCGGATGCCCTGCGGGGTGCGGTCCATCAGCCGCAGATCCAGATGCGCCTCGAGCGCGTTGACCTGCTTCATCACCGCCGTGGGGGAGATGAACAGCTTTTCGGCCGCCTTGGTAAAGCTGCCGCAGTCCGCCGCGCAGACAAAGGCGGTCAGCTGAGGGTTGAACATAGGGCCCCTCCTCTCGCTATAAACGGGTTGCCGTATAAACCTTTTGTTGATACCAGCCTAACATACCGGAGATTCCCCGTCAAGGGGAAACTGTAGTATCATAAAAAGCAAGAACGAGAGGAGGCGTTTTGCGTGGCTTCGATCATTCTCTACTTTTCCCGGCGGGATGAAAACTACGTCAGCGGCCAGATCAGAGAGCTGCCGGTGGGCAACACCGAGGCGGCGGCGGGCATGATCCAGACGTTGACGGGGGCCGAGACCTTTGCCATCGAGCCGGTACAGCCCTATTCCAAAAGCTACAACGCCTGCATCGCCGAGGCGCAGGCCGACCAGCGCCGGAACGCCCGCCCCGAGCTGCGGCGCTACCCAGAGAGCCTGAACGGGTACGACACCATCTATCTCGGCTACCCCAACTACTGGGGCACCATGCCGATGTGCGTTTTTACCCTGCTCGAGCATTTCGACCTGACCGGCAAGACCATCCGCCCCTTCTGCACCCACGAGGGCAGCGGGATGGGCCGCAGCGAGGCGGACATCCGGCGGCTCTGCCCCGGCGCGGTGGTCAAAAAGGGTCTCGCCATCCACGGCGGCAGCGTCCGGCAGGCGGAGCCCGCCATCCGGGCATGGCTGCAGAGCGAGGCCTGAGACAGGCTTTTTCCCCGCCTGTGACGGGGTGGCAGCGGATCCCGACTGAAACCAACATACAAGGCGACAGAAGGATCTGAAGATGGAATTTGTGACATTGCGCAACGGAAGGAGAAACAATCATGATCAAGCAGACCGCGGGCCGGGACAGCCTGGGGGAGTTTGCCCCCGAATTTGCCCATCTGAACGATGATATCCTCTTTGGCGAGGTGTGGAACCGGGAGGGCCTCTCTCTCAAGATGCGCTCGATCCTCACCCTCTCGGCCCTGGTCGGCAAGGGGCTGATCGACAGCTCCTTCCAGCACCATCTGATGAACGCCAAAAAGAACGGGGTCACCAGGGTCGAGCTGGCCGAGATCCTCACCCATCTGGCCTTCTACGCCGGGTGGCCCAACGCCTGGGCGGCCTTCCGCATGGCGGTGGAGGTGTACAAGGACGACGACGGCAAGGACGGCGGGCTGTTCGGCCTGGGCGCGCCCAACGACGCCTACGCCCGGTACTTTACCGGCCACAGCTACCTCAAGCTGCTGACCGACCCCAAAGCGACCATCCCCCTCTCGAACGTCACCTTCGAGCCGGGCTGCCGGAACTACTGGCACATCCACCATGCAGCCAAGGGCGGCGGGCAGATTCTGCTCTGCACCGACGGCCGCGGCTGGTATCAGGAGTGGGGCAGGGAGGCGCAGGCCCTGCGCCCGGGCGATGTGGTCTACATCCCGGCCGGGGTCAGGCACTGGCACGGCGCGGCCAGGGACAGATGGTTCAGCCATGTGGCCTTTGAGGCCCCCGGCGAGGGCTGCTCGGCCGAGTGGCTGGAGCCGGTGAGCGATGAGGAGTACGCAAAGCTCTGACCGGACAGGGGCTTTGCCCAAAACCGCCCAGGATCGGGCAAAGCGAGGCTGCTGCGAAACGGAGCAACAGCCTCGCTTTTTGTACAAGGAAAACAACAGGTTAATATTTGCAAGCAGCGCCCGAATGATAATATAGGATGTTTTAGCCTTTAGGGAGCATCAAAGGAGCGTCAAAAAGAGGGAGCGTTTGCAATGAACACGAATGGATCGAACAACGCCGCCGCGCGCGGCAGCTTTTCGGGGCGGATCGGCTATCTGCTGGCCGTGGCGGGCTCTGCCGTCGGGCTGGGCAATATCTGGCGGTTTCCGTACCTCGCGGCAAAGTACGGCGGCGGGATGTTCGTGCTGGTCTACCTGCTTTTGATGGTGACCTTTGGCTATGTGCTGATCGTCTCGGAGACGGCCCTGGGCCGCATGACCCAAAAGAGCCCGGTGGGGGCCTTTCACACCTTCGGCAGCAGCTTGCCCTTTCATCTCGGCGGCTGGATCAACGCGGTGGTGCCCATGCTGATCGTGCCCTACTACTGCGTGATCGGCGGCTGGGTCTTCAAATACCTGTTCGAGTATCTGCGGGGCGGCCGGGAGGTTCTGGCCGGGGACGGTTATTTTTCGGCCTTCATCGCCGCCTCCGGCAAGGCGGAGTTCTGGTTTGTCCTCTTTGCGGCGCTGGTGCTGTTCGTCATCCTGGCCGGGGTGGAGCAGGGGGTCGAGCGGGTCTCCAAGGTGATGATGCCGGTGCTGGTGGTGCTGGCTGTTTTTATCGCGGGCTATTCGGTCACCCGGCCCGGCGCGTGGGAGGGCGTGAAGTACTTCCTGATCCCGGATCTGGACAACTTCTCCTGGATGACGGTGGTGGCGGCGATGGGGCAGATGTTCTACTCGCTCTCGATCGCGATGGGGGTGCTGTACACCTACGGCTCGTATCTCGACCGCAGGGCCGACATCGAAAAATCCACCACCCAACTCGAGCTCTTTGACACGGCCATCGCCATGCTGGCGGGCCTGATCGTGATCCCGTCGGTCTTTTCCTTCTCGGGCGGGGATATGGAGATGCTCAAGGCCGGGCCCTCGCTCGCCTTCATCACCCTGCCCCGGATCTTTGCCAGCATGGGGGCGGGGGGCATCATCGGCATCGCCTTTTTCCTGATGTTCCTGCTGGCGGCCCTGACCAGCGCGATCTCGCTGATGGAGACCAGCGTCTCTACCCTTGAGGACGAGCTGCACCTCAGCCGCCCCAAATGCTGCCTGATCATGGCCGCCGTGACCCTTGTCATCGGCACCGCCTCGGCGCTTGGGTACGGGGCGCTGGATTTTGTGCAGATCTTCGGGATGGCCTTTTTGGATTTCTTCGACTTTTTGACCAACTCGGTGATGATGCCGCTGGCGGCCCTCGCTACCTGCTGGCTGATCCTGCGGGTGGTCGGGTTTGCCAGGATGGATGCCGAGATGGAGTCCTCCTCGGCCTTCCGCCGCAAAAAACTCTACCACGTTTTTATGAAGTATCTGGCCCCCATCTGCATTGTGGCCATCCTGCTCAGCTCGATCGCGAATGTGCTGGGCATCCTTTCGCTGTGAGGAGGCCTGATGGATGCAGAGCAAAACGCAGACCATCCGCAGGGCCTTTCGGTGCGCATTTCCCTATACCATCCCCATCTTTGCGGGGTTCTGGTTTTTGGGGCTGACCTATGGTATCTACATGAACGTGTCCGGCTTCAGCTTCTGGTACCCGATGCTGATGAGCCTGACCATCTTTGCCGGTTCGATGGAGTTTGTGACGGTCAACCTGCTGCTGGGCGCGTTTGACCCGCTGCAGGCCCTGGTCATGACCCTGATGATCAACGCCCGGCACCTCTTTTACGGCATCTCGATGCTGGATAAATACCGCGGCACCGGCTGGAAAAAGCTCTACCTGATCTTCGGCATGTGCGACGAGAGCTTTTCGATCAACTACACGGCCGAGATCCCCGCGGATGTCGACCGGGGCTGGTTTATGCTTTTTGTCACCCTGCTCAACCATTTTTACTGGTTTTTCGGCGCGAGTCTTGGCGGCATCTTCGGCTCGCTGCTCCACTTTAACACCGAGGGGCTGGATTTCGTCATGACCGCCATGTTCGTGGTGATCTTCATCGAGCAGTGGCTCAAGGAGCGGCGGCACACCAGCGCGCTGCTGGGGCTCGCCCTCCCGCTGTTCTGCCTCATCCTTTTTGGGGCGGACAACTTTATCATCCCGGCGATGGCCGCTCTGCTCCTTGTGCTGACCGGGCTGCGCCGCAAACTGGAGCAGGGAGGGGAGCAGCAATGACCCTGACACAGCAGATCATCACCATCGGCATGGTGGTTCTGGGCACCCTGCTCACCCGCTTTTTGCCTTTTTTGTGCTTTCCGGCCGGCAGGCCGACCCCCAAATACATCCGGTATCTCGGCACGGTGCTGCCCCCGGCCGTGTTTGGGCTGCTCGTCGTCTACTGCCTGCGCAATGTCAGCCTCTTCGCCGGCAGCCACGGCATCCCGGAGCTGCTCTCGATCGCGGTGGTCGTCGGCCTGCACCTCTGGAAACGGCAGATGCTGCTCTCGATCGCCGGGGGGACGCTCTGCTATATGCTGCTGGTGCAGCTGGTGTTTTGAGGCGGTTTGCCGAGGCGGAGCGGCGGGGAATGGCAGAGAGCTGCCCGCCGCCCGGGCGCTGCTCTGGCGGCGGGTAAGGCACATCCAACACAAGAAGACCACAGCAAAAACCACTGCAAGCCGATCATGATGGTTCGCAGCGGTTTTTTGTGTTTGGCGCGGGCCTGCGGCGGAGAGCGCCCTCCTGCCTTCCGGCCCTCGAGCCCCGCTGCCGTGGATAAAGCCGATAAAAAGGCCAACAAGGATGAACACATCGATCCCTGTGATGAGCGGAACCGCATGGTGTCCAGCAGCGCCGCAAAGGTATATACCAGTGATACCTGCGATACTTTGGGCAATCTGACACTTGAAACTGGTAAGAACAAGAGAGACTTGGCGGGCATAGCAGAGCCAATAGAGCATCTGGCGGCGTCGCGGATCTTCACCGCCACATCCCGCCCATAGTGGCCTTTTGAGGCGTCTGCCAGCAGAGACTTCAGTCTGGTCAGATGTGCAGCTGCGATCTGCTTGGCTCCCGGGAACTCAGACAGCAGCGCATAGACCGACGCCATGTGAAGTGTGGGTACCAGCTTCTCCAATTCAGGGAACAAGATGCATACCAGTCTGGAAACGGAAGTTTTCAATTTAGCCCGCTCTTTCACCTTGTCAAAACGGTATCTGGTGAGTGACTTTAACTCCTCATTGTGATATGCTGTATCCGTGTAGGGCTTGAGGCCCGCATCGGACAGAAGCATCGCTGCGATCGTTCGCGCATCCACCCGATCCGTCTTCGTCTTTCTGAGACTGAGACTTTTTCGGTACAGGTTCGTGCGCAGAGGGTTCAAGACACAGGTGGTCAGACCGTTGTCAAGAAGAAACCCGAGAATGTTGTAGCTGTAATGTCCGGTCGCCTCAAGCCCTACTTTTATACTGTCCTGGGGTGTGGAGCAGCCCCGGAGCTTGCCCAGCAGGGTGTTGAAGCCTTCCAAGTTATTGGGGATGGTAAACACATCCGCCAGGATCACGCCTTCTGAATTACGGATAAAGCAGTCGTGCTTATCCTTCGCCACATCAATACCTACGCAAATCATACCAATACTTCCAACGGCAAATTTGTGATGCTGCATACCGGACACGCACAGATCAACATGATCACCGAGGTGTACGCTCACATTTTGGACGAGGACCGAAAAATCAATGCGCAGAAATTTGAACAGGCTTTTTATACAAATGGAGATATGCGCATGGTGGAACGGCAGATCCAACAGGCAAAAGCGGCATCTGGTGAACTCCCTGAGCAGCTGATCTAACAGCTGGAATCCTCGCCAAAACTTATGGACGCGCTGGCTGGAAAGCTGATGGAACAGTATGGAGAGCAGCTTCTGGCACAGTTCGCAGCGCGGCTTATTCAGAACAAAACGGCATGAAATGACCCGCAAGGATACGAAAGGCCACGAAAAGGCTGATTAGCAAAACGATTGCAATTTGCCATTTTTGCTCTAAAAACGTTCGAGTCCGCACGGGGAACTTTTTGAAGACGAAATTTTAGCCTACATTTTGCAAGACAAAAATCCATCTTCAAGACAAGGAGCTCAAAAAAGAAAAAGCGCCGAAAATCAACGAATTTACGGCGCTTTTGGCGTCCCCGGGCAGAGTCGAACTGCCGGCCCCACGCTTAGGAGGCGTGTGCTCTGTCCATCTGAGCTACGGAGACTCGTATTCGGTTTTGCAGAGAAAAAGCGATTTTACCCCCGGGAGGACCCTGAACTTCTGCCGCTTAGGAGGCGAACGCTCTATCCACCTGAGCTACGGAGACTTACTGAGTTATTGCACAGCCCCTGCCGCGCGGCAAACACCCGGCGGGCTGGCCAAACGCGGGAGTTCACCGCTGCCTGTACCGGATACCGTTCCATTATACCGCCTGCGGCGGGAGAAATCAAGTTGAAGCCGGGATAAATTTGCGGTATGATAGAAATGCTCGGAATCGGCCCTTTGGGTCGGCGGGCAGAGAGTATCATCCGGCGGCCACGCCGGTGAGGAGGCGTCCATCTTGAAGAGAGCAGGTTCGGCCCGCGCGGCGAAGGCGCGGCGCAGCCGTGTCCCCACCCAGACCATCGCGATCAGCTTTGCGCTGCTGATCCTCATCGGCACCGCGCTGCTGCTGCTGCCCTGGTCCACCCGGCGGGGCATCTCGGTGCTGGACGCGCTGTTTACCGCTACCTCGGCCGCCTGCGTCACCGGCCTTGTGGCGGTGGATACCTACACCGCCTTCACCGGTTTTGGGCAGGCGGTGGTGTTGGGGCTCATCCAGATCGGCGGGCTGGGGCTGGTCACCCTCACCAGCTTTTTGGGCCTGCGGATGCGCCGCCGCATGGGCTTTCGCAGCCTGCAGCTGGCCAGCGAGTCGATCAGTGCGCCCGGCGCGGTGGAGGCACGGCGGCTGCTCGGCACGGTCATCAAGGTGGCCTTTGCCTGCGAGGGGGTGGGGGCGCTGGCCCTCTGCGCCGCCTTTGTGCCGGAGTATGGGGCTGAGGGGGTCTGGATCGCCGTGTTTCTGGCGGTCAGCGCCTTTTGCAACGCGGGGTTTGATATTCTGGGCCGCATCGCGCCCTACACCAGCCTTACCGCCTACACCGGCAACTGGTATGTGCAGGGGGTTTTGATCGCGCTCATCGTCAGCGGCGGCCTCGGCTTCCTGGTCTGGCAGGAGCTGGCCGCTTTGCGCCGTACCAAGCGCATCTCGCTGCACACCGAGGTGGTGCTGGTGTTTACCGTGCTGCTGCTGCTGGGCGGCGCGGCGGGCTTTGCGGCGCTCGAGTGGTCGAACCCCGGCACCATCGGAGGCATGTCGGCGGGGGATAAGCTGATGGCCAGCCTCTTTCAGTCCGCCTCGGCCCGCACGGCCGGGTTCAATACGGTGGATCTCGCCGCCACCAACCAGCTCACGCGGCTGTTTTTGTGCATCCTGATGTTCATCGGGGCGGCTCCCGGCGGCACCGGCGGCGGCATCAAGGTCACCACCTTCAGCGTGCTGGCCGTGACGGTGCTCAGCGTGGCCCGCGGCCGGGAGGACGCGGTGATCTTTGGCCGCCGCATCCCCAAACGGACGGTCTACCGCGCAATGGCCATTGCCCTGCTCAGCCTGGCCGCCGTGATGGTGGCCTCGGTGACCATGTTCTTCAACACCAGCGCGGCCGTCACCGAGATGGACAGCCTGTTTGAATCGGTCAGCGCCTTTGCCACGGTGGGGGTCTCGATCGGGGTTACCGCCACCATGAATCACGCCGCCCGCATCGTGACCATGATTACCATGTTTGCCGGGCGCGTGGGGCCGGTCTCGCTGGCCATCAGCCTCGCGACGGGGGACAGCAGCAAGCAGGTGTGGGAGGTGCTTCCCGAGGGCAGGATCACGGTGGGGTGAGGCGGCAGGGCAGCGCCGCTGAGGAAAGCGGAATGGTGCGAAACATGATGCAGAAAAAAGCGAAGCGATGGGCAGCCGTCTGCTGTACCGTTTGCCTTGCGCTGTGCATACCGGCCGCGGCTGCGAGACGCCCGCGGCAAAAACCCGACCCATCCATATCATATTTGTATGCTGCAACGGACGCCCAGACCGGCGAACACGTCTATATCACTGAAGCCGGGACCGTGGTAGACATTCCCGGATTGGAGGACACCTTCTGGGACCTTGCGGAGATCGAAGAGACTGAAAACGGCCGCCTGTTCCCCGCAAAAAAGGATGGCCTGTGGGGATATGTCGCCTCTTCCGGCGAATGGAGGATCGAGCCGCAGTACCTGCGGGCGTTCCCTTTTTTGGGCGGCATGGCGCTGGTGATCCCCGCAGAGGGGCGATACGCTTATATTGACTGCTTCGGGGCAAGCAAGCTGCAATGGGAGTACCCCGAGATGATCGGCCCGTTTCAGGATGGGATCGCGATCCGCTGCCGCAAATGGGGGGATACCCATGGGCAGGATCAGACCTTGATCGACCTGATCGACCCGGATGGCATCTGCCTGGCAAAGGACATCCTGATTGACAACGCCTCATTTGTGCGGCGTTATGCGAACGGGATCGAATATGAAGGGCTCTGCTTCTCTGAGGGGAGACTTCCCGCCCGGCTGAATGAGAAATACGGCTTTTTGGATACGCAGGGGGAGTGGGTGATCCCACCGCAGTATGAGGAGGCGCTGGCGTTCTCGGAGGGGCTTGCGGCAGTTTGCCTGAATGGGAACTATGGATATATCGACCTAAAAGGGAATGTAAAGATCCCGATGCAATACAGCGGCGCCATGCCATTTGGGGAGGGCCTTGCCGCGGTAAGGGTGGAAGAAATGCACAATACATGGTGCTTTATCCGCCCCGACGGAAGCAGGGCGCTGGAGGGAGATTTCCATAAGCTGCCGCTGTTCAGCCCGCCAGTATTTGTTTTCCGGGATGGCGTCTGCCTTGTTGCTACGGATTACTGGTGCTATATTGATACAGCGGGGCAGCAGTGCTGGGATGAGGATTACGTTTACGCGGAACCTTTTGTTCATGGGTTGGCCTATGCGGATACTGGCACGAAAAGGGGATATATCAACCGATCCGGCGAATGGATCTATCCATGGAATTGAATCGAGAAAAGCAGCGCCAAAAGACAAGGGAACGATGGGAATGGGGACAACTTCTGAGTGATGCGGACAATATTGACCGCTTTGACGTTTACCGTATCTATGAATCGCTGCAGTGGATGAAGTTCAGCGAAATGCCGCTGACCCAGAAGCAGGAACAGGTGGACAGCATGATGGAAAAGCTGACCCGGTACAAGGAAATGAAGCTGGGAACAAAAACCGCAGGGAAGCTGTGGATCGAGCGGCTGGATGATCAGCTCGGCTTTTACACAAAACTGAAAGCACAGTTGGAGCACAGCGCAACAATACGGTAAAGGCCAGAAAACAGGTGGGCTGCTCTTTCATTTGGAACGAAAGAACAGCCCACCTTGTTTTTTGGGGTTTGCACGAGGCGCGGCGAGGGTTTGATTTGTTTTACTGCGGTGTGGCCGCTGCGCAGCCAGTTTGTGGGGGAAGGCCCCCCGCTCACTCCGCCTTCGCGTACAGCGCGGCGAGGTTGATGAGCACCTCGGTGGCCTGGTCCATCTTTTCGGCGGTGATGCACTCGCAGACGCCGTGGAAATTGAAGCCGCCGGTGCCGAGGTTGGGGCAGGGCAGGCCCATATGCGAGAGGGTTGCGCCGTCGGTGCCGCCCCGGATGGGCTGAACCACCGGCTCAACGCCCGCCTGGCGGCAGGCGGTCTTGGCGTTCTCGATCAGGTGGAAGTGGGGCAGAATTTTTTCCTCCATGTTGTAATAGCTGTCCTTCAGCTCCACCGTCACGGTGCCCTCGCCGTACCGCTCGTTCATCACGGCGGCGGTGTGCTGCATCAGGGCCTTGCGGGCCTCGAACTTCGCCTTGTCATGGTCCCGCACGATATAGCCCAGCTTGGCGCTCGAGACGGTGCCGGTCATGCTGGTGAGGTGGAAAAAGCCCTCCCAGCCCTCGGTGTGCTCGGGCCGGTCGGCCGCGGGCAGGGCGGCGTGGAACTCCATCGCCAGATTCTGGGCGTTGACCATCAGGTTTTTGGCCGAGCCCGGATGCACCGAGAAGCCCTTAAAGCTCACCACCGCCCCGGCGGCGTTGAAGTTCTGGTACTCCAGCTCGCCCACGTCCCCGCCGTCCACAGTGTAGGCGTATTTGGCGCCAAAGCCGGGCAGATCAAAGAGGCTGGCCCCCTCGCCGATCTCCTCGTCCGGGGTAAAGGCGATGCAGAGCCTGCCGTGCGGCAGCCCCTCGGCGAGGATCCGCTCGAGCGCGGTCATGATCTCGGCGACGCCGGCCTTGTCGTCCGCGCCCAGCAGGGTCGCGCCGTCGGTAGTGATGAGGGTCTGGCCCTTGAGGGCCTTCAAAAAGCCGAACCGCCCGACATCGAGGGTGACCCCGTGGCCCAGAACGACGCTCTCGCCGTCGTAATCCGGGTGCAGCTGGGGGTGTACCGGCGCGCCGGGGGCGTCGTCCGCCGTGTCCATGTGGGCGATGAGGCCGAGGGAGGGCGCGGCCTCACAGCCGGGGGCGGCGGCGAGGCTGGCGTAGACATAGCAGTGCTCGTCCACATGGGCGTCGGCAAGGCCGAGGGCCTTCAGCTCCTCCACCAGCTGGCGGGCCAGGTCGAACTGGCGCGGGGTGCTGGGGTGGGTGCCGGTCGAGGCGTCCGAGGTGGTGTGCACCTGGACATACTGTAGCAAACGTTCATAAGCGCGCATGATCGCATCTCCTTTTTTGTGCGGTGAGGGATGCCGCTGTTTTTGCGGCATCCGATGGGGCATCCTATGGGACAGGGCCTGTTTTCTATTGTAACACGCCGCGCCCGGTTTTCCAATGGGGTTTGGGGCCGCATCGGGCTTCAGAAGGGCAAAAAACGCCAAAAACCGGCCGATGGCGGCCCCGGCGGGCGAAAAGTATTGGAAAATGGGCGCGGATATGGTAAAATAAACCTGATTCTGGGCAGATGGCCGGCACCGGCCGGTTTTCTGCCTGCCTTTTGCAAAATGGATCCATGCCGCCCCGCGGGCGGCATCCTGAATTTTCCGCGGCCGGGCTTTGCCCCGCGGCGCAGAACAAAGAGGTGCATCATTGAAGATGGAAACAACGGCATTCAGCGGCAAGACCCTGCTCATCACCGGCGGCACCGGCAGCTTTGGCAACACGGTGCTCAAGCATTTCCTCAAAAGCGAGATCGGGGAGATCCGCATCTTCAGCCGGGACGAAAAAAAGCAGGACGACATGCGGCATGACCTGCAGGCCCGCCTGCCCGAGTACGCCGGAAAGGTCAAATTTTATATCGGGGACGTGCGCAACCCGGACAGCATCCGCCCGGCGGTGGACGGGGTGGACTATATCTTCCACGCGGCAGCCCTGAAACAGGTGCCCAGCTGCGAGTTTTTCCCGATGGAGGCGGTGCGCACCAACATCATCGGCACCGACAACCTGCTCACAGCCGCCATCGACGCGGGGGTGAAAAAGGTGGTTTGCCTCTCCACCGACAAGGCGGCCTACCCCATCAACGCGATGGGCATCAGCAAGGCCATGATGGAAAAGGTGATCGGGGCCAAGGCCCGCACGGTCGACCCCGACAAAACCACCATCTGCTGCACCCGCTATGGCAACGTCATGGCCAGCCGGGGCAGTGTGATCCCGCTGTTTATCGAGCAGATCCGCGCGGGCAACCCCATCACCATCACCGACCCGGGCATGACCCGCTTTTTGATGAACCTGGACGAGGCGGTGGATCTGGTGATGTTCGCGTTTCAGCACGCGCGCCCGGGCGACCTCTTTGTGCAAAAGAGCGACGCCTCCACCATCGGCGACCTTGCCAAAGCAGTGCAGCGGCTGTTTGGCGACACCGGCACCCACATCATCGGCACCCGCCACGGCGAAAAGCTCTACGAGACCCTTTTGACCAAGGAGGAGCGGGTGCGCAGCGAGGATCTGGGCAGCTATTTCCGGGTGTCGGCCGACGGGCGCGACCTCAACTATGACAAATACTTTGTCAGCGGCCAGGTGCACACCGAGGCGGACGAGGCTTATACCAGCCACAACACCCACCGGCTGGATGTGGACGGCACGGTGCAGAAGATTCTCACCGCCGCCGCCGTCAAGGAGGCATACGAGCAGTACGGCCTGCGCTGAGCCACCACAAAAAGCAACAACAAAACGTAAAAAATGCGAGAAAGGCGGCAGTGCCCCATGGACAAGCAGTCGCTCATCCTGATCACCGGCGCGGGGGGCTTTGTGGGCAAAAACCTCACGGCCATCCTGCGGCAGGCCGGGTACGAAAACCTGGCCCTGTTTGAGGCGAACGACCCCCCCGAGGCCCTGGCGGAGTATGCCCGGCAGGCGGCCTTTGTCTTTCATCTGGCGGGGGTCAACCGCCCGAAGGACCCCGGCGAGTTCTACACCGGCAACCAGGGCTCGGCGGACCTGCTGCTGCAATTGCTTGAGCAGGCGGGCAGTGCCGCCCCGGTGCTGCTGACCAGCAGCGTGCAGGCGGAGCTTGACAACGACTACGGCAAGAGCAAGCTGGCCGCCGAGCAGGCGGTGTTCGCCCACGGGCGGCGCACCGGCGCGCCGGTGTACGTTTTTCGGATGGAGGGGGTGTTCGGCAAGTGGTGCCGCCCCAACTACAACAGCGTGGTGGCCACCTTTTGCCACAACGCGGCCCGCGGGCTGCCCCTTGCGGTGCGGGATGCGGCCTTTGAGCTGCCGCTGGTGTACATCGATGATGTCGTCGCCTGCCTGCTCGACGCGCTGGAGGGCCGGCCCCTTTTGCAGGATCGCAGCATGGAACCCATCTGCCGCATCCACCCGGTGCACCGGGTGACCCTGGGGCGGCTGGCCGAGCTGATCGAGGGCTTTGCCGCGGGGCGTAAGGGTTTGGCCGCGCCGTACCTTGCGGCGGATTCCTTTGAAAAAAAGCTCTACGCCACCTTCCTCTCGTATCTGCCGCCCGAGGACGCGGCCTGCCCGCTCGCAATGCACACCGACGCCCGGGGCAGCTTTACCGAATTCCTGCGCAGCCCCGAGCGGGGGCAGATGAGCGTCAACCTGGCAAAGCCCGGCGTTGTCAAGGGCAACCACTGGCACCACACCAAGAGCGAGAAGTTTTTGGTGGTGTCGGGCGAGGCGGTGATCCGGCTGCGCCGCATCGACGAGGAGACGGTGCACACCTTCCGGGTCAGCGGCGAGAAGCTGGAAGTGGTGGACATGCTGCCCGGCTACACCCACAACATCGAGAATGTCGGCCAGAGCGACCTTGTCACCCTGATGTGGGCCAGCGAGCCGTTCGACCCCGCGCACCCGGACACCTACCCGCTGCCGGTGTGAACTGCGCCCGGCACCCCGCGCCCGCGGCGGCGGCGCTTTGCGAAAAAAGGAGAGACGTTTTGATGCCCAAGCTGAAGCTGATGACCATTGTGGGCACCCGGCCGGAGATCATCCGGCTGAGCGCCGTGATCAAAAAGTGCGATTTGTACTTTGACCAATATCTCGTGCACACCGGGCAAAACTACGACTATACCCTCAACCAGATCTTTTTTGAGGATCTGGGCCTGCGCGCGCCGGACGCCTATCTCGACGCGGTGGGGGCGGACCTCGGCGAGACGATCGGCAACATCATCGCCAAGAGCTATAAGCTGATGGCGGAGCAAAGGCCGGACGCGCTGCTGATTCTGGGGGACACCAACAGCTGCCTCTCGGCCATTGCGGCAAAGCGGCTGCACATCCCCATCTTCCACATGGAGGCGGGCAACCGCTGCTTTGACGAGTGCCTGCCCGAGGAGACCAACCGCCGCATCGTCGACCATATCTCGGACGTCAACCTCTGCTACTCCGAGCATGCCCGCCGGTACCTCAACGCCGAGGGCACCGCAAAAGAGCGCACCTACGTCACCGGCAGCCCGATGGCCGAGGTGCTGCGGGCAAACCTCGCGGCCATCGAGGCGAGCGACGTGCTGGCGCGGCTCGGCCTTGCCCCCCAAAAGTACCTGCTGCTCAGCGCCCACCGGGAGGAGAACATCGACACCGAGCAGAACTTTACCGCCCTCTTCACCAGCATCAACCGGCTGGCCGAACGGTACGACCTGCCCATCCTCTACAGCTGCCACCCGCGCAGCAAAAAGTTCCTCGAAGCGCGGAATTTCAGGCTGGACGAGCGGGTGCGGCTGCACGAGCCGCTGGGCTTCCACGATTACAACAACCTGCAGATGAACGCCTTCTGCGTGGTGAGCGATTCCGGCACCCTGCCGGAGGAGTCCAGCTTTTTCACCAGCATCGGTAAACCCTTCCCGGCGGTCTGCATCCGCACCAGCACCGAGCGTCCCGAGGCCCTCGACAAGGGCTGCTTCATCCTCGCGGGCATCGCGGGGGACGGTGTGGTGCAGGCGGTGGAGACCGCGGTGGCCATGAACCAGAACGGCGATTTCGGCATCCCGGTGCCCAATTACACCGAGGACGTCTCGACCAAGGTGGTCAAGATCATCCAGAGCTATGTCGGGGTGGTCAACAAGATGGTCTGGCGCAAGGGCTGAGGCGGGCAAAAAAGGCCCAAAAGCGCCAAAACGCGCCAAAACGCAAAAAAGACACGGCGGAAAGGGGAGAGCGGCCGGATGGAGCAGCGGCGGATTCTGGTCGTGACCCAGCACTACTGGCCGGAGCAGTTCCGCATCAACGATATTGTGGCCGGGTTTGTGGCCGACGGCATCGGGGTGGATGTGCTCTGCGGCCTGCCCAACTACCCCCGGGGGGAGTGGTACCCCGGCTACCGCTACACCGGCCCCCGGTATGAGGAGCGGGACGGTGTGCGCATCTGGCGGGCGGGCGAGATCCCCCGCAGGGGCAACAGCGGGCCGATGATCTTTCTCAACTATGTCAGCTGGCCGCTCTTCGCGCTGTTCAGTGTGGGGCGGCCCAAAGGGCCGTATGACGCTGTGTTCTGCTACAACACCAGCCCGGTGCTGATGGCCCTGCCCGCTTTGCTTTACGGGCGGCTGCATCATGTACCGGTGACCACCTATGTGCTCGACCTCTGGCCCGAAAACCTTTACAGCGTGCTGCCGGTGAAAAGCCGCTTCTGGCAAAGGGTGGCCCGCGGGGTGAGCGATTGGCACTACCGCCGGGCGGACAGGCTCATCGCCATGAGCGAGAGTTTGCGGGCCCGCCTTTTGCAGCGCACCGGCAAGCCGGAGGGCGCGGTAAGCGTGATCCCGCAGTACTGCGAGGATTTTTACGCCGTCCCCCAGCCGGACGATCCGCTCGCCCGGCAGTTTGCGGGGGGCTTTAATCTGGTGTTTACCGGCAACTTCAGCCCGGCGCAGGGGCTTGACACGGTGCTGAAGGCGCTGGCCGAGGCCCGTCGGCAGGGCGCGCGGGCGCTTCGGCTGCTGCTGGTGGGGGACGGCATGAGCCGCGAAGCGCTCGAAGCGCTGGCCGGTGAGCTCGGCCTGCTTGCGGAGGGCGCGGCCGTCTTTTGCGGCAGCGTGCCCCCCGGCGAGGTGCCCCGCTACACCACCCTCGCCGATGCATTGATCGTCTCGCTGAACGCCAGCGAGGACCTGGGGCTTACAGTACCGGCCAAGCTGGCCAGCTACATGGCGGCCAAAAAGCCAATCCTCGCCAGCATGGACGGCGAGGGCCGGGCCGCGGTGGAGGCCGCGGGCTGCGGGCTCGCCTCGGCGGCCTGTGATGTCGAGGGACTGGCCCGCAATATGCGCGCCCTCGCCCGGATGCCGGACGAGCAGCGGGCGGCGCTGGGGCAAAAGGCCTTTGCCTGGTACGAGGCCCACTACCGCCGCGCCGGGCTTTTGCGGCAGCTGGAAAAGACCCTGCTGCCCCCGCGCGAAGCGTAAGGGCCGCGCGGCACGGGCACAAAGGGCGCTGTGGGCGCTGCCGCCACACAAAAAACCACCGGGAGGAAGATACGCGCATGGCGCAGAAGATACTGGTTTTGATCCCCTGCTACAACGAGCAGGAGAACATCGCGGCCGTGGTGCAGCGGCTGCAGCAGCGCTGCCCCGAGGTGGACTATCTCGTCATCAACGACTGCTCGACCGACCAGAGCGAGGCCATCCTGCAAAAAAACGGCTGCCGCTACCTCAGCCTGCCGGTCAACCTCGGCATCGGGGGCGGTATCCAGTGCGGCTACCGCTACGCCAGGCGCAACGGCTATGACATCACGGTGCAGATGGACGGCGACGGCCAGCACGACCCCGATTATCTGCACGCGGTGATCGACCCGGTGGCGCGCGGCGAGCTGGACATGTGCATCGGCAGCCGGTTCATCACGGGCGACGGCTTCCAGAGCAGCTTTCTGCGGCGGCTTGGCATCAACTTTCTCAGCGGGCTGATCCTGCTGCTGACCGGCCGCCGGGTGCGGGATGTCACCAGCGGCTACCGGGCCTGCGGGCGGGAGCTCACCGCCTTTTTTGCCGACCATTACGCCCAGGATTACCCCGAGCCCGAGGCCATCGTGATGGCGGTGCGGCACGGCTATCAGGTGGGTGAAGCGCCGGTGGTCATGGCCGAGCGGCAGGGCGGCGTTTCCAGCATCAACGCCCTGCGCAGCATCTATTACATGATCAAGGTGTCGGTCTCGCTGGTGATCGTGCGCCTGTCCGGCCGCCAGGGGCCCAAAAAGGGGGAGAGCGCACATGCCTGATGTCCTGCAAAAGCTGCTGCTGCTGGGCGCGGCGGCCTATCTGCTGCTGATCTTTTTGCTGCTCAAAACCGGGCGGCTCAGCGTGCGGTTCAGCCTCATCTGGCTGGCCTGCGGCGCGGTGCTGGTGGTGTTTGCCGCCTGCCCGTATATCGTGTATGTCCTGCGCGAGTATTTGCACATGGTCATGCCGGTCAACGTGGTGTTCACATTGCTGTTCGGCTTTGTGCTGCTGGTGCTGCTCTCGCTCAGCGTCGCGGTCAGCGGCTTTGCCGAGCGCATCAAGCGCCTCGCGCAGGAAAACGCCATCCTCGAGGAGCGGGTACGGGAACTGGAGCGCAGGCTCGAACAGCCCGGCGGACCCAAAACGCCGGATCAGCCCGCCCAGCCGGACCCGGCTGGCCCGGAAAAGCCCGCCGGCCGCTGACCCGGCCGGGGGCCTTTTCACCGCCCGCGCCGCCGCGGGGCGGCAACCGTCAACACCAAGGGAGGCAGAGCCAATGCCGTTCAACAGCATCCTCTTCGTCGGCTTTCTGGCCGGGGTCACGGCGCTTTATTACCTCGTGCCCCGGCTGGCAAAGCCGTATTTTTTGCTTGTGGCAAGCTACGCCTTTTACCTCTATCAGCCGGAAAACGCGCGTCTTGTCGCGCTGTTGATCAGCGCCACCCTCGTCACCTGGGCGGCGGGGCTGGCGCTGGGCCGCACGAAAAAGCTCTGGGTGCGGCGGGCCTTTTTGCTGCTGTCCCTGCTGGTCTGCCTCGGCATCCTCTTCTTTTACAAGTACTTCGGCTTTGCCAGCGGCATCGCCGCCGCCATCGCGGGCTGGTTTGGCGGCACAGCGCGGCCGGTCTCGCTCGATCTCGTCGCCCCGCTTGGGCTCTCCTACTTCACCTTCCAGAGCCTTGGCTATGTGATCGACGTCTATCTGCACCAGACCGAGCCGGAAAAAAATCCGCTCAAGTACGCCCTTTTTGTCAGCTTTTTCCCCTGCATCTTCACCGGCCCCATCGAGCGCAAGGGCCACCTGATGCCCCAGTTTGACGCCGCCCGCCCCTTTGACTACAGCCGCACGGCGGGCGGCGCGGCCCGGGTGCTCTGGGGCTATGTCAAAAAGATGGTCATTGCCGACAACCTCGCCGTCTTTGTGGCGGCGGTGTACAAAACGGCGGACAGCTGCGCCGGGCCGTATCTTGTGGCGGCCAGCCTGCTCTTCAGTTACCAACTGTACCTTGATTTTTCCGGCTGCTGCGACATTGCCATCGGCGGCGCGCGGATGCTCGGCATCGACCTGCTGGAAAATTTCAACCGCCCCTTTGCCGCCTGCACCTATACCGAGCTCTGGAACCGCTGGCACATCAGCCTCACCAGCTGGTTCCGGGACTATATCTTTACCCCCCTCTCTTTTTATAACCGCGGGGCGGCCGGGGTCTGGGGCAAGCTGCAGGGCTGGTTCAATGTGTTCATCATCTTCCCCATCAGCGGCCTCTGGCACGGGGCCAGCTGGGGCTATGTGATCTGGGGGGTGCTCAACGGGCTGTTCCTCGTGTTTGGCAAGGCCACCGCCCGGCTGCGGCGCAGGCTGGCAAAGCGCAACCCGCTCTACCGGGTCAAGTGGCTGAAAAAAGTGATCCAGCGCTGCATCGTCTATCTGCTCTTTACCATCTGCATCGTCTTTTTCGCGTCCGAGCTGTATGGCGCGTCGGCCTTTGCCGTGTATGGCGGCATGTTCCGGGGCTGGGGCGCGGCGCTGGCCGGGGGGCTGCCCGGCCTTGCGGAGGGCTTCGCAAAGCTCGGCCTCAACGAGGCCACCGCGGCCATGCTGGCCATAGCCGGCCTTTTTGTGGCGCTGGTGGAGTGGCGCGGCCCGGTCAGCGAGTGGTTCCGGCGGCAGTGGTTTATCGTGCGCTGGCCGGTGTACTACGCGCTCTGCCTGCTGCTGCTCTTTTTCGGGGCGTTCGGCCAGTCTGCCTTTATCTATCAGCAGTATTAAGGGGGGCGCTGTGTGATGTGGAAACAGATAAAGCATGCCCTGATCTTTGTGCTGCGGTATCTTGAGGCGGCGGTCAAGCTGGTGCTGCTGGCCGGGCCGGTGCTGTTTTTGATGGTGTATGTCAATTATACGGTCGACCGCAGCGGCTATTTTCAGGGGGACCAGTTCGAGCGGGAGGTGGCCCAGGCGCTGCTGGCCGGGCAGGACCTCTCCCACTATGAAAAGATGGACGAGCGGCAGATCGTGCGTCTCTACGCCCAAAATCTCGCGCCGGAGCAGCCGCTGGACACCATCGCCCTCGGCTCAAGCCGCATCCTGCAGATGGATGCCGCGGTGGCGGACGCGGACAGCTTTTTCAACGCGGGCATGATCGGCGCGGACGTGCGGGACCTGATGAGCACCCTCTATCTCTTCATCCGGGAGGGCAAGACCCCCCAAAATGTCATCCTCGGCATCGACCCCTGGATCTTCAGCCCCAGCCCCGAGGCGCTGGACATCCGGGCGGACGCCGAATTATACGAGGAGTTTCTCAGCGAGGCGCTGGGCCGCGAGAGCGAGTTTGACCCGCCCGACCCGGTGCGCGCCTGGGACGTGCTGCTGGA
>DKVN01000058.1:0-1833 GCA_002491225.1 Faecalibacterium sp. UBA7177 | reverse complement strand
GGGGCCGAGCTCTGGCAGCAGGACACCGAGGTCAAGCGCAGCGACGGCAGCGTGGTCTACACCCTCGAAATGCGCCAGTACACCCACGACGAGGTGGAGCTGCTGGCGGTGCAGCAGGGGGGCACCGCCCTGCGGCTGAACGATTTTGACGCCCTCCCGCCCGACCGGCTCGAACTGTTCGACGAGTTCATCCGCTACGGCCGGGCCAACGGGGTCAACTTTGTGTTCGTGCTGGTGCCCTACCACCCGCTGGCCTACTATGTGATGAGTGAGACCCAAAGCCAGCAGCAGTGCTACAACGGCTTTTTCGCGGTGGAGCCCTGGCTGCGGGAGTACGCGGCCAAAAAACACATCCCACTCTATGGCTCGTATGACGCCGAGAGCCTGGGGCTGACCGGCGAGGATTTCTACGACGGCCTGCACTGCAAGGGCAGCGGCATCGACAAGTTTTTCCCCGGCATGCACGCGGTGCTGCTGGAGCAAAGCGGCACCGCGGCGCTGCGGTGAGCCGCTGACAAACAAAAAAATGCCCCGTCCGGCAGCGTGCCGGGCAGGGCGGAATACGAGAGATGAAAAGAGCAGGGGATCGGCGGGGGCGGCATTGCCTTAGTCCTGCCGGTCCCCGTTGCCGTACACCTCGCAAAAGCGGGCGGCAAAGGCGGGCGGCTCCCCCTTGGCGTACAGGTGCCCGGTGTCGCCAAAGGCCGCCATCCGAAACACCGCGGCCCCGGGGCGGCGCTGCTCGGTGTGCAGCACGGTCACCGAGCTGGGGGCCGCGCAGGCTCCGTGCCAGAGCACCATCGGCGAGAGGTTCAGCAGGTGGCTCAGCAGCACGCACTCGACCCCGAAATGGCAAAACAGCAGCACCGTGTCGGTGCCCGGCCGTACCGGGCGGTAGAACAGGCCCTCCCGCTCGTAGCCGTGCCGGGTCAGCAGCGCGTCCAGCCCGGCGGTGACCCGCGCGTACTCGGCCGCGACGCCGCTCTCAGCAAACACCGCCGGCTCACACCAGGCGTCCGGCTGCAAAAAGCGCTCATCGGCCAGCCAGTCCTGCGGCAGCCAGTCCCAGGGGATGCTCTCGGTGTCCGGGCAGTCGGGCTTGTGCACCGGGGCGCAGAACTCCCGCAGCCAGTCGCACTCGGTGGCCTCCTGACCCAGCCGGGCAAGGGTCAGCGAGGCGGTGTCTTTGGCGCGGCCCAGCGGCGAGACGTAACAGGCCGCCGGGGCCGGGCGCAGGCTGCCCAGCCGGTCAGCCAGGCATTCGGCCTCCCGCCAGCCCTTGGGGGTCAGCGAGTCGATGCTGTAATCGGGATCCGCGTGGCGGATGAGCAAAAGTTTCATGGGGCAGGCTCCTTTTTGGGATTTTGGATGGTCTAAGGGCCATTATAGCACATCCTGCGCCCCTTGGCGGAGATTTTTGCCCCGGCGGGCAAGATTGGGCTTTCGGCACGGTAAGCCGGGAGCCCTTTTTTCAAAAAAGCTGTCATATTTCGTTCCGCTTTGCGACTGGATCAGTAAGAAGGCCTTTTAGAGATTCCAAAAGAAAGGGGGACAGGCGATGAACGACCTTGCGATCGTGGAGCTCTACCACCGGCGGGAGGAACAGGCGATCCGCGAGTCGGAGCAAAAATACGGCGGGATGTGCCGCGCCATCGCCCTGCGGCTGCTCGGCATCCGGGAGGACGCCGAGGAGTGCGTCAACGACACCTGGTACACCGCCTGGGATACCATGCCGCCCCAGCGGCCGCAGTCGCTCGGCGCGTTTTTGGGGCGGATCACCCGCAACCTCTCGATCAGCCGGTGGCGCAAAAACCACGCCCAAAAGCGGTACGA
>DKVN01000123.1:439-6027 GCA_002491225.1 Faecalibacterium sp. UBA7177 | reverse complement strand
CAGTACCGGGAGATGGAGGTCTTTACCCAGTTTTCGAGCGACCTCGACGACGCCACCAAGCGCCAGCTGACCTACGGCCAGGGGCTGATGCGCCTGCTGCGTCAGCCCCAGTACAGCCCCCTGCGCCAGCACGAGCAGGTCATCCTGCTGGTGGCGGCGCTGGGGCATGTGATGCAGAATGTCCCGCTCGAGGAGATCGAGGCCTTCCGCGCCGGGCTGCTCGCCTATGCCGAGGAGGCGCTCCCCGACCTCTGCCGCCGCATCGAGCTGACCGGCAAGCTGCCCGACGAGGACCGGCAGGAGATCCTTGCCACGGCGCATGCGTATCTCGACCGGTACATGGCCTCGGCCCATCCGGCGGACGAAACGAGCGGAGGGTGAGCCATGCCCGGCACAAAAGAGATCAAAAACCACATCGCCAGCGTGCAGGAGACCCGCAAGATCACCAACGCGATGTACCTGATCGCCTCGACCAAGCTGCGCCGCGCCCGGGCCGGGCTGGACAACACCCGCCCCTACTTTGAGGCGCTGCGCAGCGAGATCAAGCGGATCTTCCGCACCGCCAGCGATGTGGACAGCCGGTATTTTTACCCCCACGACTACGAGCCCCCGCTGGACGGCACCTATGGCTGCCTCGTAATCACGGCGGACAAGGGCCTGGCGGGCGCTTATAACCAGAACGCCATCCGCAAGGCGACCGAGCTGCTCGCCCAGCACCCGGACACCAAGCTGTTTGTGGTGGGCGAATACGGCCGCCGCTATTTTGCGCAGCACAAGATCCCCATCGAGCACAGTTTTTTGTACACGGCCCAGAACCCCACCATGGCCCGGGCCCGCGAGATCAGCGCCCGGCTGCTGGACGGCTACGACAAGGGCGAGCTGGAAAAGATTTATCTGGTTTACACCGATATGAAAAGCTCGGTGAACTTTGAGGCCCAGTGCACGAGGCTTTTGCCCTTCCACCGCTCGGATTTTGCCAGCCCCACCCCCGAGCGGGCGGTGGCCGAGCCGTTTGAGTTTCAGCCCAGCGTGACGGCGGTGCTCAACAACATGATGCACAGCTATGTCTCGGGCTACATCTACAGCGCCCTGATCGACAGCTTCTGCTGCGAGCAGAACGCCCGGATGAGCGCGATGGACAACGCCAACCAGAACGCCGAGGAGCTGCTGGGCACCTTGAGCATGCAGTACAACCGGGTGCGCCAGTCGGCCATCACCCAGCAGATCACCGAGGTGTCCGCCGGGGCGCGCGCCCAGCGGATGCGCAAAAAGGCGCGGTAAGTGGGCCCATCCGTCCGCGCGGGGAATATTCCCCTTCGAAAACGCCCCCTTCGGGGGCTCTTAAACAGCAGTAGGCCGCAGCCGCGCGCAGCACATGCTGGCGCATGCGCTGTTTGCGGGCGGCCCTTGCATGGCCGTCGTTTCCAAATCATAGATTTGGACTCCGGCACAATTCTCAGGGAAACATCCCCCGCGCGGACTGCCGCTTTTGGGCATTTCCCGGTAAAAGGTTTGATTACGACTGTTGATTTCCTGAAATAAAGAGAAGGTGACGCAAGTTTTGGAACGCGGGATCATCGTACAGATCTCCGGCCCGGTGGTGGACGTGGAGATCGAAGGCCCCCTGCCCCGGCTGCGGGAGGCGTTGTTTGTGGAGCTGCACGGCCAGACGCGGGTGATGGAGGTTGCCCAGCATCTGGACCGCAAAACCGTGCGCTGCGTGATGCTGGCCCCCAGCGAGGGGCTGGCCCGCGGGCTGGCGGTGGAGGTGCCGGGCCGCACCATCGAGGTGCCGGTGGGCGAGGCGACCCTGGGCCGGATGTTCAACGTGCTGGGCGAGCCGATCGACGGCATCGGCCCGCTGCCCGAGGATACCCCTCGCAAAAGCATCTACCGCCGCCCGCCCTCCTTTGATGAGCAGAGCCCGGCGGTCGAGATCCTCGAGACCGGCATCAAGGTCATCGACCTGCTCGAGCCCTACCCCCGCGGAGGCAAGATCGGGCTGTTCGGCGGCGCGGGGGTAGGCAAGACGGTGCTGATCCAGGAGCTGATCCACAACGTGGCGATGGAGCACGGCGGGTATTCCATCTTCACCGGCGTGGGCGAGCGCAGCCGCGAGGGCAACGACCTCTGGCGCGAGATGCAGGAGAGCGGTGTCTCCGGCAAAACCGCCCTCGTCTTTGGCCAGATGAACGAATCCCCCGGCGTGCGGATGCGGGTGGCCCTTTCGGGGCTGACCATGGCCGAGCATTTCCGGGATGCCGAGCACAAGGACGTGCTGCTCTTCATCGACAATATCTTCCGGTTTGTGCAGGCGGGCAGCGAGGTGTCCACCCTGCTGGGGCGGATGCCCTCGGCGGTGGGCTACCAGCCCACCCTCGCGGGCGAGATGGGCGAATTGCAGGAGCGCATCACCTCCACCAAGGACGGCTCGGTCACCTCGGTGCAGGCGGTGTATGTCCCGGCGGATGATCTGACCGACCCCGCCACCGCCACCACCTTTGCGCATCTGGACGCGACCACCGTGCTCAGCCGCAAGATCAGCGAACAGGGCATCTACCCGGCGGTGGATCCGCTGGCCTCCTCCTCCCGTATCCTCGAGGCCGAGGTGGTGGGCGAGGAGCACTACCGCATCGCCCGCAAGGCGCAGGAGATTCTGGAAAAGTACAACGAATTGCAGGATATCATCGCCATTTTGGGCATGGACGAGCTGAGCAGCGCCGACCAGCAGATCGTGGCGCGCGCCCGGCGCCTGCAGCGGTTTTTCGCCCAGCCCACCCATGTGGCCGAAAAGTTCACCGGCATCCCCGGGGTGTATGTGCCCCTCAAG
Organism: Faecalibacterium sp. UBA7177; assembly: GCA_002491225.1. GTDB lineage: Bacteria > Bacillota > Clostridia > Oscillospirales > Ruminococcaceae > UBA7177. The sequence goes on along the minus strand of DKVN01000123.1, from coordinate 3,197 downwards.
GACACCCTCGAGAGCTTTGGCAAGCTGGTGGACGGCGAGCTGGACGAGTACCCCGAGGCGGCCTTCTACAACGTGGGCACCTGGCGGGACGTGGTGGAAAAGGCGAAGAAGATCGAGGCGGGTGAGCTGTAATGGACTCGTTTACCGTGCATATCCTCGCGGCCGACCACACCCTCTATGAGGGCGCGTGCGAGAGTTTGGTAATCCCCACCAGCGACGGCGAGCGGGGCATCCTGGCCCATCACGACAGCATGATCGCGGCGGTGGTGCCGGGCACCGTGCGCTGGCGGCTGCCGGGGCAGGAGGAATGGCAGCTGGCCGCCGTCTCCCCCGGCATGGTCAAGGTGGAGGAGAACGACGTGCTGATCCTGGTCGATGCGGCCGAGCGCCCGGAGGAGATCGACGCCGCCCGCGCCAGACGGGAGGCGGACGAGGCCCGCGAGGCCCTTTTGCAGAAAAAGAGCCGGCAGGAGCACCGCATCGCCGAGGCCAGCCTCGCCCGCGCGCTCAACCGCCTGCGGGTCAAGTCCTCGGCGGGGCTGGGGCAGTAAGGCCCCGCGCGGAGGCAGGGGTCCCTGAGCCGGTACGGCGGCAGGCTGCGGCAAGCCAAATGGGCCAATCGCAGCGCCGCTCCCCTGCCCTGCCGTCAACGCAGTGAGAAAGGGCCCCGGATGCAACCAGAACGGTTCGCATCCGGGGCCCTATTTTTTTGATCTTATCCGCTCTCAGGGCGGCTGCGCGAATGGGCAGCTTTTACTCAGCCCTGCGCCGCGCTTCTCCGCGCATCCAGCTCCTCGTTCATCTGGCCCAGGGTCTTTTTGTCGAGGTTAAAGACAAAGCGGATGCCCACAAACTCCAGCACGGCCGACAGCAGGTACATCGCGGCCACGAGGTAGCGCATCTTGAGCGCGATCTCGGCGGGCTGCTCGGGGCCAAGGTCAGCCACATAGCCCATCGCGGTGGCGACCACCAGCCCGATCGAGGGGCCGACCCCCTGCGCCAGCTTGCGGCAGAAGGAGTGCAGCGAGTAGATGGTGCCCTCCTCGCGGGTGCCGAACTTCCACTCGTTGTAGTCGATCGCGTCGGCCATCATCGAGTAGGAAACGCAGGTGTAGCAGCCCATGCCCACCCCGTTGATGATCTGGCAGACCAGATAGATCACAAGGCCCTTGCCGTCCGGGGTGATGGGCAGCACCAGCATCAGCACGCAGGCCGCCACGCTGAAGATGGCCCCGAACGAGGCCGCCTCCTGTTTGCCCCAGCGGCGCACGATTTTGGCGATAAAGGGCATGAACAGGAACATCGGCAGCATGGTGACCATCTGCATCACGCCCGAGATCCGCGCATTTTTGAAGTAGGCCTGGAACATGACGGTCGAGGCGGTGCCCGCGCCGTACATGCCAAGGAACATCGAGCAGGCCGCCAGGGTCGCGCCGAGGGCCGGCCGGTTGCGGCAGAAGTTTTTGACCGCCGTGATCACGTTGAACTTGGGCGCGTCCTCCCTGGCCTGCACATCCACATTGACCCGCTGGGTGGTGCCCCGGATCAGCAGCTGGAAGCCCGCAAAGCCAAAGCAGCCCATCACCAGCGCGATCACCCAGAGCATCTCGCCCCGCAGCGCGTTGGAGGCGTCGTAGATCATCACCGGGATCATCACGCCGGTGGCGATGCCGGCGATCATCGAGCCCGCGCTGCGCCAGCTGGACAACTGCGCGCGCTCGCCCGCGTCCTCGGTGATCAGGGGCAGCATCGAGCCGTAGGGCACGTTGGCCACCGTGTAGAAGGCGTCCCAGAAGACATACCCCACCACGAACAGGATGTTCTTGACCATCCGCGGCGCATTGGGGAAGGGCATAAAGCAGAGCGCCCCGGCCACGATCAGTCCGATCGAGCCCGCAAAGATGTACGCCTTGAACTTGCCGCGCTTATACTTGTGCCGGTCCGCGTCCACGATGGCGCCCACCAGCGGGTCGTTGATCGCGTCCCACACCTGGCAGAGCACCAGCAGCCCGGCGTAGACATAGGAGTCCAGCCCCATAAACTGGGTCCAGTAGATCATCATGTAGCCTTTTAAGGCAAAGCTCATGTTGCAGGCAAAGTCGCCCGCGGCGTAAGAGAGTTTGTCGAGCATGCCAAACTTGCGGTAGCCATGCTCGTCCAAAACAGCAGTTTTTGCCATTGGTTTGATTCCTCCTCATCGTTTTATTGTACCAAAGCCGATCCCTTTTTTCATTATACCGGAGGGACCTGTTTGCGGATAGGCACAGAAAAGAGGATTTGTGCCTTTTATGGAAAAGGCCGTGGAAAAGATTTGTCAGAATTGACAAAATCAGTGTTTTCCTGTATCCTTTATTTATCACGCGTTGTCAAAAACCTGACCAGCCGCCAGGAGCGAGGATGCGCAGGAGGATCGGAGGATGCCCATGTACCGAAGCTGCACCACCTAAAAAACCGCCGACCAGCAGCGCGCATTGAGCGAGACCCTGCTGCGCCTGTGCCAGCATCAGCCCTATGGCTCGGTCACGGTCTGCCATCTCTGCGAGGCGGCCGGNNAGCATGCCAAACTTGCGGTAGCCACGCTCGTCCAAAACAGCGGTTTTTGCTATTGGTTCGTTTTCTCCTTATGTTGTATTGTACCAAAAGCGATCCCTTTTTTTATTATACCGGAGGGGTCCACTCGCGGATAGGCACAGAGAGGAGGATCTGTGCCTTTTATGGAAAAGGCTGTGCAAAAGATTTGTCAGAATTGACAAAATCA
>DKVN01000123.1:0-138 GCA_002491225.1 Faecalibacterium sp. UBA7177 | reverse complement strand
GATTTGTCAGAATTGACAAAATCATTGTTTTCCTGTATGCTGTCTTTATCGCGCATTGTCAAAAAACCTGACCAGCCGCCAAGAGTGAACGCACGCGGGAGAATTGGAGGAAAACCCATGTACCGAAGCTGCACCACC
>DKVN01000064.1:2892-5680 GCA_002491225.1 Faecalibacterium sp. UBA7177 | reverse complement strand
GAGTAGCCGGTGTTGCCCACATAGCCGATCACCTGGCCCTGCTGCACGTAATCGCCGGACGAGCAGGCACGGCTGGACATGTGGGCGTAGATGGTGGACATGCCGCCGCCGTGGTCGATGACCACATAGTTGCCGTAGCTGTAGGGATGATCGTGCCAGCCGCTGATCAGCACGGTGCCCTCGGCGGCCGCGTAGATGGGGGTACCGGCGGCTGCGCCGACATCCACCCCGCCGTGCCCATTGCCGTAGTACTGGGTGATGCGGCTGGAGCTGGTGGGCCAGACAAAGGTACCGCTGACGAACACCGGGTTCGAGCTTGAGGCGGTGAGCGAGGCGATATACCGGTCAAACTCGGCCTTGGCCTCCTCGTAGGCCTTTTCGGTGGCGTCGATCTCGACCTGCTGGGCCTGCTCCTGCGCCTTGGCGGCGCTGATCGTGCTGTCCAGCGACTGGATGTTGCCCGCCAGCTCGCTGACCTTGGCCTCCATGTCGGCCTTGTCGGCCTCTAACTGGGCGAGGTCGGCGTCCAGCTCCTCTTTTTGGGCGTTCAGCTCGGCGCGCTGGGTCTTCATAAAGTCCAGCACCTCGGTCTGCTTCTCGCTCATCTGCTGTAAAACGTCCGAGAAGGTGAGCAGCTCGTAGAGGTCGGTCGCGGTGAAGAGCATCGCCACCGTGCCGGTGTCGTGCATCATCTGCATGGCCTCCATCTGGGCCTTGAACTCGTCCCACCGGCCGTCGATCTCGGCCTGCTTGAGTTCGATCTCCTCCTGCTTGAGCGAGATCTTGCGCTGGGTCTCGTCCATCGCGGCGACCAGGGTCTCGATCTGCTCGGTCAGCAGGTCGCGCTGGCGCTTGAGGTTCTGCTGCTGGCTCTGGGCGTCCTGGCGGTGGGACTGGATGGTCTTTAATTCGTCCTTCTCCTCGGCCAGCTGCTCCTCCAGCTGCTTGTATTTATCCCGTAATTCGTCGCTTTTATCATCCGCGCGGGCCGCGCTGCCGAGGCTGCCGCCGGCAAGGCAGGCCAGCAGCGCCAGGGCCAGCAGGGCGGCCAGCGCCCGCAGAGAGCGGGCGGGGCGCACGGGAATCGTATGCTGCCGCATCTGGTACCTGCCCCCTTACACCTTGAGATACTTGCGCACCGACATGGCGCTGCCGATGCTGCCGATGAGGATGCCAAAGAGGCAGAAGCCCCCGAGCACCACGTACCACACGCGGGAGAGGGGCAGCACGCTCGCCGCAACGATCTGCTGCCAGACCCCCGGCAGCTCGCCGACAAGGTGCAGGATGGCCGCGTAGCCGCCCAGCACGATGCCCCCGGCCAACAGGCCCGCCAGCACCCCGCTGGCCATCCCCTCGATGAAGAAGGGCATGCGGATGAAGCCGTTGGTGGCCCCGACGTATTTCATGATGTTGATCTCGCGGCGGCGGGCAAAGACGGTGAGCCGGATGGTGTTGTGGATGACCACGATGCTGACCGCCCCCAGCATGACCACCAGCGCCCAGCCGCAGAAGTTGACCGCCCGCTGCACCGTGACGAACATGCTGGACATATCCAGCAGCGCCTTGACATCATCCACCCCCTCGATGCTCCTGAGCTGGTTGATGATGGCCTCGAGGTTTTCGGGGTCGGACACGACCACCTGGTAGTTGGGGCGGAAGGGGTTTTCGTCCCCCTCAAAATCGTTCCAGAGGTCGGCGTACTCGTCCATGTAGACCTTGTACCGCTCGAGCACCTCCTCGCGGGAGACGTAGGTGACCTCCGAGATGCCGCTGATCGAGCGGATGGCGGTGTCCACCGCGGCGGCCTGCTCGGCGCTGAGGCCCTCGGCCGGGTAGACGACCGACTGGTTCTGCTCGCCCATATAATCCACCATGCTGCTGACATTGGCGCTGAACAGCCCCGCGATGCCGGTGATGATGAGGCAGGCGGTGAGCACGCCGACGCTGGCCAGGGTCATCAGCCGGTTGGCCACCATGCTGTGCAGGCCCTGACGGGTCAGGTATTTGAAGCTGGACCAGTTCACAGCCGCACCTCCCCCGGGACATCGGTGTCCCCCACGACACTGCCGTGGTCGATGGTGATGACCCGCTTATTAAACCGGCGGGCAAGGTCGTGCTCGTGGGTGACCACCACCACCGTCACCCCCACCGAGTTGATGGCGGTGAGCAGCTCCATCATCTCAAGGCTGAGCTCGGGGTCGATGTTGCCGGTGGGCTCGTCGGCGATGATCAGCTGCGGGCTATGTACCATGGCGCGGGCCAGGGCCACCCGCTGCTGCTCGCCGCCCGAGAGCTCCTCGGGCAGACGGTCCAGCTTGCCGCCGAGGCCGACCAGGTTGAGCACATACGGCACCCGCTTTTTGATCTGCCGCTCGGGGATGTTGGTCACCCGCATGGCAAAGGCGACGTTTTCGTAGGCGGTGAGGGTGGGGATGAGCCGGAAATCCTGAAACACCACCCCCATGTTGCGGCGCAGGTAGGGCACCTTGCGCTCCTTGAGGGCGCCGAGCTCCTGCCCGTTGACATAGACATAGCCCTCGGTGGCCTTTTCCTCCCGCAGGATCAGCTTTAAGAAGGTGGATTTGCCCGCGCCGGAATGGCCCAGCACAAAGACAAACTCCCCCTTATTGATATGCAGGCTGACATCGTTGAGCGCGATGTTGCCGCCGGGGTAGATTTTGGTGACGTGGTCAAATTCGATCATGGAAGGCTCCTGTGGTTGTGAAGGATGGCAATCAAGGCAGAGGACAGCCGGGGCAACACAGGCACCCGCTCGCCATCCGCTGCC
>DKVN01000064.1:972-2576 GCA_002491225.1 Faecalibacterium sp. UBA7177 | reverse complement strand
AGAACCGTCCCCATGTCGTTCGCTACGTGCGCAGGGCTTAGTACTTGGCGGGGTTGGCGGTGAGGTACTTTTTGACCATCAGGGCCACCTTGAAGACGATGGCGTCGTCAAACTCGCGCAGGTCCAGGCCGGTGAGCTTTTTGATCTTTTCCAGCCGGTACACCAGGGTGTTGCGGTGGACAAAGAGGCCGCGGCTGGTCTCCGAGACGTTGAGGTTGTTCTCGAAGAAGCGCTGGATGGTGAAGAGGGTCTCGGCGTCGAGGCTCTCGATGCTGCCCTGCTTGAACACTTCTTTCAGGAACATCTCGCAGAGGGTGGTGGGCAGCTGGTAGATCAGCCGGGCGATGCCGAGGTTGTCGTAGCTGATGATCGACTGCTCGGTGTCGAACACCTTGCCGACCTCCATCGCGATCTGGGCCTCCTTGAAGCTGGTGGCCAGGTCCTTGAGGTTGGCGATGGGGGTGCCGATGCCGACCACCGCCTTGATGTAGTGCTCGCCCGCGAGGGTGTCGACGATGCTGCTGGCAAGGTTTTTCAGGTCCCGCTGGTCGATGCCGCGGCGGATCTCCTTGACCAGGATGGTGTCGGTTTCGCTGATGTTGAAGACAAAGTCCTTCTGTTTGTCCGGGAACAGGCCGCTGACCACATCGTAGGCCGAGATGTCGCTGCCGCTGGTCACCCGGATCAGGATCACCACCCGCGAGACGTCGGTGGCAAAGTGCAGCTCGCGCGCCTTGGCGTAGATGTCGCCGGGCAGGATGTTGTCCAGCACCACATTTTTGATGAAGTTGGCCTTGTCGAACTTTTCATCGTGGTACTGCTTGATGCTCTGCAGGCTGATGGCCAGAAGGCTTGCGTAGCGGGCGGCGGGTTCGTCCACCCCCTCGACAAAGACGGCATAGTCGTTGTGCTTGGTCGAGCTGAACTGATGGTAGGACCAGCCCCCCTGCACAAAGGCGTCGCCGCCGTCCAGCCGCAGGGCGGCAAAGCCGTCCCGCACCTCGCCGATCAGGTTGAGATCCGAGCAGGAGATCACAGTGCCGGTCTCGTCCACCACGCCCAAGGAACGGTCGATGGCGTCCTTCATCTGGTACACGACTCCCTGAAATACACGGTTAGCCATAATCTCTTCCCCTTTTTTGTTTTGGGCCGCCCCGGGTCTGCCGGGGCGCGCCGCCTGGAATCACGCGCCGCCCGGCCCGCCCCCGCGCCCCGTGGGACGGTGTACGGAGGGGGAGAACAGACGGTTTGTGATTTTAGACAATTACAAACTATTCTACTGTATAGTTTACACAATAGAATTTACTTTTGCAACAGTTTTCAACAAAAAAGGAAGTTCTTTCTTGTGTAATTTGGGGATGCGGCCTTTTTGGGGGGCAAAACGGCCCCTTTTGCCCCGCACAGAAGCCCATTTTACCGCCAAAATGTGATGATTGTTTGAAAAAACTGCAAAGAAGGCGCAAAATTCGCACGGAGTTAGGCTGGAAAATGTTGGAAGGCGAATGGAGGTGGCCAAAGCGGAGAGAAGCTCGTGCGCGCCGTCCGCTGCCGACGTGCCCGCCGTCCGCTGCCGAGAGAAGCCGCGCGCCGTCCGCTGCCGACAC
>DKVN01000064.1:540-669 GCA_002491225.1 Faecalibacterium sp. UBA7177 | reverse complement strand
GTCCCCATGTCGTTCGCTGCGCTGTGGACACTGTCCCCATGTCGTTCGCTGCGCTGGTGCATACAGGGAGAACCGCGAGGGAAGGGATGGCGGTCACTTTTGGGCGGGCTGGCGCAGCAGGGCGAGCTC
>DKVN01000064.1:0-214 GCA_002491225.1 Faecalibacterium sp. UBA7177 | reverse complement strand
ACCCCGCCGATGGCGGTGCGGTGCAGGGCGGTGACCCCCGCGCCGTACACCCCGAACATCCGCTTGATCTGGTGGTAGACCCCCTGGGTGAGCTGCACCGTGCAGCGGCAGGGGTCGGCGGCGTTGGGGATGAGCCGGGCGGGGCGCAGGGCGGTGCCGTCCGCAAGGGTGACCCCCGCCGCGAAGCCCTCGGCCATGGCCGGGGTGACGGGGG
>DKVN01000144.1:3481-3813 GCA_002491225.1 Faecalibacterium sp. UBA7177 | reverse complement strand
AGGTAACGCCCACGGCAGGCCCGCAGCGCGCCGAAACCCGTTCCGGCACCCAATATCCGCAAAAGAGCCGCCCCCGAAGCAAACTGCTTCAGGGGCGACCTTTTGCGCCTTACCGTGATTTTCCCGCAGCGAACGACATCGGGGACGGTTCTTCTGTCCGCAGCGAAGCGGAAGACAGAAGAACCGTCCGAGACTACTGAAAAAGTCTGAAAACGCATATTGGCACTACTTCTTGTAGTATTGAAATGGTGAAGTGCCCACTATATATTGTGCCACGTCGCCGAGAAAAATGACTTTTTCAGTGGTCTCGAACCGTCCCCTGTGTCGGCAGC
>DKVN01000144.1:0-3158 GCA_002491225.1 Faecalibacterium sp. UBA7177 | reverse complement strand
GGCAGCGGATGGCGAGCGGGTGCCCGCGTTGGCGGCGGATCACCCCCCGCATCTGCCCCATCATCGTTTTAATGCGCACAGCGCGCCAACACAGAAAGGAGGCCGCATCATGGCCAAATTGAAGAGCGGCAAATTTACCGTCAGCGTGGAAGAGGAGGACCTGCTCTGGACCGACCGGCGCAGGATCCTCGGCCTGCCCATCAGCTTTACCCGCTACAGCCTGACCCCCTCCAAGCTGCTGGTGAACACCGGCCTTGTCAACCTCAAGGAGGAGGAGGTGCGGCTCTACCGCATCCGGGATCTGCGCCTTTCGCAGAGCTTTGGGCAGCGGCTGTTCGGGGTGGGCAGCATCTGTGTCGAGAGCAGCGACGCCAGCGTGCCGCATCTTGACCTCATCAAGGTGAAAAACCCCCGCAAGGTCAAGGACGTGCTCTCGCAGGCGGTGGAGGAGAGCCGCCGCAAAAACGGCATCCGCACCACCGAGGTGATGAACGGCCCGCATCTGCCCATCGATCCCCACGACGGCCCCGACGCCCCGCTGGGCGGCGGCCTCTTCCCGGACGAAAACCAGAACGGCATCGACGACCGGCTCGAGGACATCCACGAGGATTGAGCGATGGGCGGCGGGCGGCGCGGCGGGCCAGCCCCGCGGCCAACCCCACAGCGCGGCCAACCCCGCAGCACGCCAACAGCCCCCCGCGCCCGCGCTCCCCTCTTCTTCGCAAGGTCAAAACCACAAAAGCGGCAGAGCCCCCACGCGGAAGGCTCTGCCGCTTTCTCTGTCTCTCTTTGCCGTTTCTTAGGGCTCACCCCGGCACGCAGTCCAGCACGGCCTGGGCGATCGAGCCGGCTTCGACCCAGATCATCGTCTCGTCCGCCACCTTCTCGTACTCCACCGGGTCGGTGACAAAGCCGGTTTCGAGCAGCACCGCCGGGCAGATGTTCGAGCGGGTGACATAGTAGTAATCGTAGTACACCCCGCGCTGCCGCCGCTCGGCCGCCGTGCCGATCCGCTCAACCAGCCGCTCGGCCAGCGGCCTGCCCTCGGTGTAGAACCAGTAGGCCTCGATGCCGCCCCGGTTGGTCAGGTCGGTGGTCAGGGCGGCGCTGTTGTGGTGCAGCGCGATGAAGAAGTCCGGCTTCTGGCCGTTCAGCATCTCCACCCGCTCGCCGAGGGTGTAAAAGACGTCGGTGTCGCGGGTCATGGTCACACTCGCGCCCAGCTGCTCCAGCCGGGCCTTGGCCGCGATCCCGAGCGCCAGGTTGACATCCTTTTCCTGCGGCGCGGTGACCCCCGCCGCCCCCATCGCGCCCGCGTCGGTGTCCCCGTGGCCGGGGTCAAGCAGGACGCTCACCCCGGTCAGCGGCTTGTCGGAGGCGTCCCGCCGCGGGGTGCGCTTTAAGTAGATCTGCGAAGTCCCGTCGATGTAATCCACATAATAGCCCCAGAGCGGCGCGTTTTCGGCAAAGGTCATGGTCACCGAGAAGCCGGTGTTGACCTCGCCCTGTTCAAAGCTCTGCACCATCCCGGTGGAGGCGGGCCACTGGCCGGTAAAGCTGGCCGAGTAGAAGCTGAGGGTGAGGACATTGCCCTCCCAGCTGTGGTAGTAGAGCGGGGTGCCGCTGCCCTCAAAGCGCAGGATCTCGTCCCCGTTGTCCAGCTCCTGCACCGTCACCCCGGTAAAGGCGGCGTCCGGCGCGTCGATGAGCTCACAGTCCTTCGCCAGCACAAAATCGCCGCTCTGCAGCTGGTAGGCAAAGCTGTTTTTGCCGTTGTAGCGGATCGGCAGGCTCTGGGCCACCTCGGCCACCGCGCCCTCGTAGGCGGTCATCATGATCGAGTCCGAGTTGCCGGGCTGGCTGAGCACGCTGGCCAGGGTGGTGTTGATCCGCAGCTTTTTGCCCCAGGGGGCCGCCACCGAGCCGTCCGACCCGCCGGAGCTGCCGCCGCCCCCGCCGCCAAACGCGCGCCGGTTGAAGCTGATGCTGGCGCTCTCGCCGCCCTGCACCGCTGTGATCGTGTTGACGCCGCTGCTTACCGGCAGCTCGAGCCCCCAGACCCCGCGGCTGCCGTACCGCTCGACCGTCTGGCCGTTGACCGTGAGCGCCTGGTTCGGGTCGCTGGTGCCCATCACAAAGACCGTGTCGGTGTAGAGCACCGCATCATCGGCCGGGTAGCTGATGCCCACCGTCTGGGGCACCGGCTGGGCCAGCAGCGGCTCGGCCGTGTCGGCCGCGCGGTCCCCCGCCGCAAACTGGGCAAACACGGCCGCGTTGGTGTCGTCCATCTGCAGGGCGGTCAGCCCGCCCAGCACCACGCCAAGCTCCTTCTGCCCGCGCAGCAGCGCCGCCAGCACCGCCGGGGCGCCGTCCGCCCGCAGCAGGCGGCGGGTGCCGTCGGTGTAGGCGGTCACCCCCGGCTGCACCGGCTCGGCCTCGGGCGCAAAGACGGCAAGCTGGTAGCGCTCGGCCATCTGCCGCACCGCCCCCGCCAGCAGCCCGGCCGAGGCGCTGGTCAGCGGGTTGCCGGTCTCATCGGTGGCAAGCAGGGCCAGTTGGATACCCGCCGCGTTCGCCTGCTTGATGAGGTACTCGATCGGGTCGAACTTGTGGAAGAGCCGGTCGTTGGCGGTCACCGCCTCCACCGGCGCGAGGGTCTTGTCCTTGGTGTGGAAGAGCAGCCCACCGCCCGCCCGCGCGGTCAGCAGCAGGGTGTCCGCCCCCCGCACCCCGGCCTCGGCCAGGGTGCCGTCAAGGTATTGCTGCAGCTGCTCCTCGGTGGGGGTGCCGGTCAAGAACCAGTTCTCCCAGCCCTCGTCCAGCTCGATGGCGTACTGCACCGGCTGCGAGAGGGCCGCCGTGGGCGCGGGGTGCATCAGCAGCACCAGCAGCAGCGCCAGCCCGGCCAGCAGCACCAGCGCCAGCAGGCAGACCAGGACCGGGCCGAGGATGTTCGGTTTCGTTTTTGTTTTCATCGCGTCTCCTTGGTTTGGGATCGGCCCGGGCAGGGCCCGGGCGGCAGGGCGGCCGCCGCGCGGCGCAACAGTGAAATTGGCGCGGGGTTGCCGAAAATGAATTATTGCAGCACATTATACCGCTCTCACTAAGCTCACCCTGCGCCCTTTGGGCTTGGCTTCGCTAAGTGTTCGGGTATCTGT